>CAJVXH010000095.1 GCA_913009835.1 uncultured bacterium | reverse complement strand
GACGAAATCATAGGTGTATGACCACTCCGCTCCGGTCGTATACTCACCGCCCGCAATCTGCAAACCGCTGCTGTTCACAGCACACATAGCGAAATCCTGGACTTGGTCCAGACCAGTTGCGGTGCCTCCGACATACATATTGCCTTCAGCGTCCATGCCCGCTCCGATTGCGTTTACATGCCCGCCCTCGACTCCACCATAGTGCGCATCCCAATAGATAAGGCCCTGGTCCTCATCACTTGGATAGAACGATCCAAAAGCAAAATAATCGTAGTATGTTCCAGGATATCTGCCCTGACCAGCTACCATAACTCTGCCATCTGGTCCGATTCCGATCCCTGCTATCACGGAGAAATACTCGTGCTCAGCGGTCCAAATGATTGATCCACTGGCGCTTAGCTTGGTTAGACTGAGCATATGGTTGTAACCGGCCGCCACAAAAATTGCGCCGTCATCGTCTTCAACCGCATACACATCTCCTTCCAGGGAATGATCACCACGTATTTCTGTCTGCCAGACCTTGGTGCCATCCGTGTTATACTTGGCCACTACAATATGGTCGAGGTAATAAATGCCCTCCAGGTTTTCGTAACTCCCGGATATGATCAGCTCACCAGAAGAGGTCAGATATCCCTGGATTGAGTCGTAGCTATACTCATTCGCATCGTTGATCTGATCAAGCCAGACGACTTCCCCATCAAACGCGAGAGCGGTGATAAACGTGAACAAAGTCACAAATATGACCAGTACGAAACGAATCGCAGAACGGTTCATGATATCCCTCAATTAGTTGCGGAAATGCTGAAAAGCTTCCCTGATGGCGCTTTACCAGGAATTTTCTTATGATAATGTAACTAATGAATATAAGGTATCAGATGTGATCATGCACTAGGGTTGGAGAACACGTGCTCGCAATGCTCTAGTCACATTAGACAAATTTCATTTTTTCGCGTTATCGTCGAATCATATTTTGCGGCTATAGTGATGCTCGAAACTATTGCCTCATGTTCGCGAAGTCAGTTCACCGTTGGGGCTCGGGGCTCGGGGCTCGGAAAACAAATACAAATGCAGCCTCCGGTCAACATACCTACCCTGTCTTTTCTCTTGCTCATAGCTCATAGCTCACAGCTCACAGCTCACAGGCTTGAGTGATTCGTGTGGACAAGCCGGATTTATTATGAGGCATTCTTTTCAAGAACCAGTATAAGCAGCAATTATAGCCTGTTATCCTCGCAGAATCGAAGTACGTCTCATCAGATATTGAGCTGAGCGCACCAATAATGCCCGACCTCTGAGGCCGGGCATTATTGAGCGTGAATGCAATTCACCGCTGCTAGATCCTTCGCCCTTCCACCGGAAGGTCTCAGGATGATTCATCGCGAAAGCGATGAATCACTTCATGAGCGTAATCCTGCGAACCGCGGTCTGGCCAAATATCTCAGCGCGAACGAGATAGACACCGCTTGCCAGGTTGGATCCGCTGAGGGTCAGGTTGTGAGATCCGACAGACATATCGTTATCATACAACACCGCTACCTCTTGACCCAGTGAGTTAAAAACCTTCACTGTCAGATGACCAGCATCAGGTATCGAAATGCTGATCCGGGTGTCCGGATTGAACGGATTCGGTGTCGCCGATTCAATCGAGAATCCATTCACCGAAGCGGCCAGATTCTTATCACCCTCAGCAGCCAGTTCCGCATCCATCCAGTCAGATGTCGACCAGTCGGAAGCCCCGTCGGCCTCAGTGCCAAGCTTGATGATGTCGAATTCGTCAGAGTCCGCAACGAAGTTCGGGTAAAATCCTACATTCGCCACGAATTGGTAGGTTCCCGCGGGAACTGTACCCGGTACATTGACCGTTTGATTCGTGACATTGATGACCATACCAGGCGTAAAATCGATCTGATAGACATCAAGCGTGACGAGATCTCCGTTTGGAGTGCGACCCTGAGTCCAAGCCTGACCATGTTGTGGGGTCGCCGCGTTGTATCTCACATTTGCATCATATGTAACGTTTCCCCCGCTTGGTAGAATGTAGATCGGGGGTGTAATAGCGGGCTCAAGTGTGATAGTCACTGGCGGTCCGCTACCGTCAGTTACATATGGCGAAACATAGGTCATCGCCACGCCATTGCGGTTGTCTGTCCAACATGGAACCACTATTCCGTTGCGAGAGTGAATCGACAGATAATCGCCAAAATATCCAGTCGCAAATCCTGGAATTGGTGATGGGGTGAAGGACACATCACTGACACGGTAGTTCTCCCAAGTAGCGCCGCCATCATAAGAGATGCCCACCCAGGCTTCCACTGCACCATAAGCAGAATTGCGGTTATCATACCAGATCGCGTTCAAAACACCCGTCACTGGGTCACAGTGAATCCAGGCGAAATAGTGCTGGTTGCCATCCGCCGGATCATCAGTGTTGATACGAACCGGATCGGCCCAGGTTTGGCCACCATCGGTTGATTTGATCATCCAGATTCCAACATCCGGACCGCTGTTTACACCGGGCACGCCCAGATTCGGCCAGACAATGTAAATATCTCCCTGGTTTGGGCCTTCGCTGATGTCTACCGTCATTGATGGGAAAGAATTCTTACGATGGTTCTGTTCCATACTACCGTAGGAACGGATGCCGTGGATGTTATTGATGGCTGTGGTCGCGGGCAGCCAACTGACGCCACCATCAATGGATTTCGCGAAACCTAACGCTATCTCAGTTAACGGACCGTTATACACTGCCCAAGTAGCGTACACTTCGCCGTTCGGACCAACATCGAGATTGACGCCTTGATTGAGGCTTGAGGGCGATACCTCGTCGGATACAGCCTGTCGGTTGTTCCAGGTCTGGCCGTTGTCGTCGGACCAGACGGCCTCAACCTCACCGTCGTTTGCTCCATAAAAATCAGTCCAGGCAGCATACAAACGTCCCTCAAAAGGGCTACCCACATTGTTGTCAATCCACAAGTGGTTCTTATCCAGGAAGCTACCGTTTGACGCGCCAGCCTGGTAAGTTGTATAACTCTGGCCTTGGTTCGTCGACACCGTGATTCCGTTGGCGCTGCCACTCTGGTTACTGCCGATATGGCCCAGATACCAGATGCCGTCTTGATCGATTACCACAGCCGGATCGCCACCGCCCCAACCATCTATCTGACCGCCCCAGGTATCGCCACCGTCCATGGAGAACAGTGAAGAAGCTCCGTAGAACTGACCCAATGGCCAATCACTGGAGTTGTTCGAGTTGAGGATAATGTCCGTGTCGTTCGGATCAATGAAGATCGAGTTTTCGCTCTGATGAGTTGCGAAATTGCCCGAGGTGAGCATATCAGGTCCATCGACAAACTCATCGAGCTCATTCGACATGGACGGTGAAGGTGGAGCAAAGGGCACATCCGGTGCGACCTCAACGAGCCCCAGCTCAGCCATCATTTGCCAATAGCTTATGCTCCAGATCCGTTCATCCAGGATCGGCAGATCTGTGTTATCAGTTTGAACTACTTTCGGAATGTCTGCCAGCACTGGCTGTGTCGTGACAACCAGAAGCAGAAGTAGCAGTAGTAGTGCTTTCAAATGCCAGTAACCGCGCGCGTCCCTCATCCTGATCTCCTTTTAGATGTATGTGTATGACCAATCCCCAACTTTCGCTGAATCGCTATTACTATTTCTGAATCAGCACTAATCCTTGCGTTGTAGACATCAATGACCGCAATCAGCTCATTCAGTTCCTTCAGTCATGACATATGTCTCTGTGACCCGTGTCTGTTTGCGGTTCGCAGGGATTATAAGTCCTGATTGCTGAGTACTGAGAAAAAAACACTATTCGGAAACTCGCCATGGTGCCCGGTTTCTACCTGGACCACGGATTGAAGCAGGCATGACCTCATTCCCCGCACTGAATTGGGGATTCGCATACAGTTTGTCAATGTAAGAGCTCAAATGTGAAATAAGTAGAAATTCTCGAAAATATTAGTCGAAGTGAACTCTTCTCGAGAGCCAGTCCCTACCTCTTGTTCCGTTGCCAGCCCGCTGGCCACTCCACTGACAGCCTGGAGCGAAATATTCGATGTGAGTGAGATGGTACCCCCACCGTCCAACGTATATTATCTCCATCATCGAACGGCTTGATCTCTCAACCAGCACGGCCTGTGACCATGATTCTAATACCCAGCTTCACCAGATTCAACTCAGCCAGATTACCCGTTATCTCTTTACTGCTCATCATTTTGGTGATGATACCGTTTCCAGATCTCAAAGCGCGATCCGGAGCTCAGGACTCAGCAGAATCGCCGACGGATCTGGCTGCGACTGCATCCGATCCGCTGTACACAACATATTGCGCGGACATTACACGGTCACAATTTGTCCCAGACCAGGGCTATCACTTCCGCTATTACAATTCAGCCCATCCCATCGCCTTCACCACGGATCAAGCTGGCGAATGGGGAATTATTATCGAGGTCGATGGTGATCTGATCAGCAGCATCAAAGATTATCACTCCGCCCCGATCATACATGAATCCTGGCCGGATTATGTCAGCTGGTCAGCTGAACCAACGCGCAATCTGTCCCTCAATTGCCAATTCAACGTCCACACCTCTTCAATGGCCATCTGGGATGTCGTGTTGACAAACTCCGGTCGATCTGAACAAACCGTTACCCTGGCATCATACATCTCCGACGAGCTCTTAATCCTTCCAGAGGCACGTGGCAAATCAATTGAGTTCATGCATGAACATCCCGCCGATGGCTGGACAATTGAAAAACAGATCCCACATCCATTCCAACGTTTCAACCGATTTGAGATGTTCCCCCCGGCAGATACAGCGGCCGTATTCTCCTCCCTGCCGGACGAGCCAGTATCGCTACCGGAATGGGTCATCCACGAGGAAGCACCCGTTTTCCCTGTCTACGGACGGATTCAAACCGAGGATGGCAGCCGAATTGATCCATCCCAAACCCCTGTGCAGGCAATCGCCTTTCTCGAACATGACCCGAGATCATTGATCAGCCTTGACAGTCCACTGCATGGTTCAACTTGGAAACCGTGGGTTGAGCGAGGATACTATGCGCTTGAATTGGGTGTGCTGGAATGGTCGGACTGCATTTATAGCGCCGTCACGGGCTGGAGTGATCACGACTCAAACGATGTAAGAGTTATTGTGTCAGCGCCTGACGAGGATCTGGCAGCACAACTTGAGATGACCAGAGCCGTTCCACTGACACCCAGATCCGAACGTCATGACCTGACTCTCACCAATGCCCTGCCCTCAGCTCCGAAAAATCTGACTGTCCGTGCCGACACTTTTGGCCTGCACCTGGAGTGGGATGGAGATTCCAGACAGATGTTCCGAGTCTACTGGACACATCTAAAGTGCCGATTGACTGAACAGGAACGGACATCGCGTGACCGTTGGAAGGATTCCCACCTGATCGCAGGCGCACGATCTGCCCAACAGTTCAAATATCTCGGGCAGACGGACAAGACTTCGTTCAGCCTGGACCTGCGTCCACGAGTGACAGCCCCGGATGGATCCGGTCGGATAAAAGTTGCCTATGATCCTGCTAACGACCAGTTCATTCGTCGCTTCCTTGTCACCACAACTACCGCAGACAAGTATCCAGGACCAGCCAGCGAAACCGTCGTCTATTCCCCTGTTCCCACAATCGAACAGCAGCTGTCTACTGAGAATGCCACGCTTGATCCGGAGGCGCTCCTGGCAACCGGAACAACGTTGCAACGCACTATCACTCTGGCCCCCGGACAGTCGGACACCGTACGAATCGTGCGGCAGGTTGCCGCTGATAAGTTCGAATTCACCCGTAACAAAGCCCTGCTCGCAAATCTGCAAGGACGTTCGCTCGATCACCTGGCTGAGCCGCACCGGAAACGCTTTGACAGCCTTCCGCCCTTGGAAGCGATTGAAAGGGAAAGCGAACTACTCTTCCGGTCCGCGTTGAACATGGTATATCAATCCATGCTGCCAGCGGAAGGGCAATTGACACACCCGTATTACGTGTTCTCACGTGAGCCCACCTGGGGATGGGGCCATGGCGGGCAGGTCTTCCATGAATCACTCTCCATGACAACCCTCGTCCATCTCGATCCAGCGTTGGCGATGGAATCACAACGCGCATATCTCGACGTCCAACATGAAAATGGATATATCCCCTATCGCTCCGGTCCTTACCTGAGCGAAACCATACCTGCAAACGGCGAGCTGACGACATCGGCACCGTGGTACGCGTGGACAAACTGGCAGATATACTTGGTAACTCATGATCGCGCATTCCTGAAAGAGATGTACGAGTCGAGCGCCAGCTTCTACGACTACATCATCAGGAATCGAGACAAGGATAAAGACGGTCTGGCCGAATGGGGCGGTGATGGTGTGCTCGAATCCGTTAGAGATGCGTCCTCAGTCATCTGGGACGAGGTCGCCAAACCATCCGAACTGGAATGCCTCGACCTCAATTGCCTGCTGGTCAATGAAGCCAAAGCGCTGGCTGAAATGGCATTTGAATTAGGCCTGAGCGAGGACGGTGAAAACTACAGTTTGCAGGCAAACGAACGGGCTGAGCTCATCGAAGAAACATTCTGGGATGAGGAAACCGGCTTCTTCTATCACGTTGACGCTGACGATCATGACTTCAGCATTAGCCATCCCAACGACCTGAAACGCAAGGAGATCATCGGATTCCTCCCGCTCTGGGTCGGCATCGGCAGCAACGAACAGGTAGAACGAGTGATCAACGAACACCTGCTCAACCCTGATTCATTCTGGCGTGAATATGGCGTCCCTTCGCTTGCTGCGGACGACGCATCTTATGATCCCAGGGGATATTGGAATGGACCGGTGTGGATTCAATGGAACGAGTTGATTTTCCAAATACTCATGGATAACGAACGCCAGGAAGAAGCATTCGCACTGATACAGAAACTGGAAGCCGGAATGATCGCGACACTCGCCAAAGACCATAAGCTCTGGGAATTCTACAGCCCTGACTCTGCCTGGGGCGGATGGCATAGTAATTACATTTGGGCTTCGACCATGGCGGGGATCATGTTACGAGCATACATGCTGACTGAATAGTTATTGCTGAATACTCGGGAAGCCAATTCTCACTTGCATATTGCCATGCGAATCCCGATTTTCCATTGGCTTCTCAAGTGAATTATCCTACGGACGCTTATGCAAATTCAGAACATAGACAAATTGATTCCCGGTGACATTCTCGGCAAATCACTGTTCAACAGCCGAGGTGATCTATTGCTGGCCTCTGGCTATGAGTTGAATCCCGAAACCATCGATTTGATGAAGGGACGAGGGATCCTCTATGTCCATGTCATGACTGAAGTTTCTAAAGACATCTTCCCCCAGGAAGTCATTAGTGACACCGTTAGAGTGATGGCAAATAAGACTGCAGGAGAAGCCTTCGAAGCGTTAGCCCAAGTCGGATCTATGGAATCTGAGAACATTGAAGATATTCAAAATCGCCTACAGAACGATAAAAAATTCAAGAATGTTATCAAGATGCCCGCAGTGAAACGAGTGGTTTCAACTATACTCGAAGAAGTGATGAACAACTCCTCGGTGATGTTCAGCTCATTGCGCATGCGTGCCGAAGACTCTGTCGATTACGAACACGCAGTTGACACCACCGTGCTCAGCATCATGATTGCCCAGCTGTTCCGCTACACCAAAGATGAACTGCGCCAACTGGGCATAGCCGCCATGATGCATGACACAGGTAAAACCGTTTTGGGCAACCTTCGTCACAAAAAGCCGTTTGACCTTAACGCCGATGAGCGCATGCTGCTGCGTGAACATCCAGTTTATTCCATGCTCATAATGCGAGAGAACAACGATGGTTCATTCGTCGAGCAAACAGCAATTTTGCAGCACCATGAACAGCTCGATGGCAACGGGTTCCCCCGTGGTCTGAGCGGTGAGAGCATACCACCGGTAAAAGCGAACCAGGACAATCAGGGAATTCACCGTTTCGCACATATTCTTGCCGTGGCCAACGTCTATGACAACCTGATCTCGGGTAATGAAGATGGCACAGTGCTTACACCCGAAGAAGCGATAACAGCCATTATCAACCGCCGAGCGGGAGCGTGGAACAGGCATGTGGTAAAGGCACTGGTTCGCGTCGTACAGTGCTACCCGGTGGGAGCAGTTGTACGTGTCAAGAACAACCGATCCAAACGGTATGTCGGATATACCGGCATAGTCGCCAAGGAAAATGCAACTGAACAATCCAAGCCAACACTCGTCCTGACACATGACGCCGATGGGCAGGAAATCCCTCCGGAAGTCGTCGATTTCAAGGACGAAAAAGACATGCAACTCGAGATAGATTCCTGACCGCCTCGTAGTTTTCGCTCCTCGAGGCGGACCGACTCACCACCACATTGCCCCTATGCTCCATATTATCAACAGCATACATTCCAATCTTGGTTACACCCCAGTCTCTCCTAACCACAAAAAATATGAAATTCTCACCACATCTCCCTCAACATAGATTACCCCAAGATGTTATATTGCGCTCCTAATTCTGTCCGCCAATTGTGAGCGGAAGTGGTGAGGAAATTGCGAGGGTGCAGACGATGAAACGTAGCAGATTTGTTCTCAGTATCACCCTGGCGATGGTTTCGATAATGCTGCTTGTGAGCCTGACGACAACAGCTGAAGCCGCGCCAAAGAACTACCGGATTAACTTGCCGGTACGGAGCTTCACTCCGGATGCGAACCAGCTTCAATTCTTCCAAAGGGGCGACATCAGCGAGCCGCTGTCAGTCATTATTCAGTTCGCGAATCACCCCTCAGATGGTACAAAAGCTGCCATGAGCAACAACGGCATCCATCTCCAGCAATACATCGGCGGTGGTGCATGGATCGCATGGCTGGAAACCGGGGCACAGACCAGCGTTCTCCAGAACGCAGATGTCCGCTGGGTAGGAGAATACCTGCCGGAAGATCGCATCGCACCCAGAGTCACGGCTGAAGAAAACCCAAGCTGGGCTACGGTAGGAGATGAAATCCTGGTCTCCGTTCAATTTGCAAAACAGATTGATGAGAGCACCGGCGAAGCCACGCTGCAACAGATGAATGCCACCGTGGGCGACTACATCCCGGTGATGAACGTCTGGTACGCTCAAATGCCTCTGAGAACTGCAATCCTACTCACAGAGAACCAGAATGTGCTCGCGATTGACTATATCTCACCCCCCATGGACATGGTTAACGCAGGCGTACGTGCTGCGATGCATGTGGATGAAGTCAACAACCCGCCATTCGGTCTCACCGGTGAAGGTGTGACCGTCTGTATATATGACGGTGGAATCGCTGATGTTTCGCATCCAGACTTTGAAGATCGCGGAACCATCGGCGAAGCAGGCGGTTTGGCCAGCCATGCAACTCACGTTTCAGGCACAATCCTCGGTAACGGCGCCGATCCATACCGCGGAATGGCACCTGAGGCACTGCTGATCGCCTACGAATATGAATCCTGCATTCCAAACTGTCTATACGACAGCCCGCAGGACATCTTCGAAAACTACCAGGAAGCGTTGTTGACCTACGGCGCACACTTATTCACCAACTCCATCGGTGCAAACATCTATGCCAACGGTTACCCCTGCGATTGGCAGGGTGATTACGAAATGGTCAGTGCCCTGTTGGATGGAATCGTCCGTGGCAGTGTTGGAGAACCGGTGATTATCACCTGGGCTGCGGGGAACGAACGCGGCGGTGGATCGTGCGGACTCCTGTATGACTCAATGAGCGTCCCATCAGGCGCGAAGAACGTTATTACTGTCGGCGCATCTGACGACAACAACAACATCGCATCCTTCAGCTCATGGGGTCCGACGGACGACGGACGTATCAAGCCAGAAGTAACCGCCCCGGGTGTGGGCGTTGTCTCCTGCAATGTCGGCGGCGGCTACACCACCATGTCCGGAACCAGCATGGCGACTCCGGCTGTGGCCGGCGTGAATGCGTTGCTCGTACAGGCGTGGCAACAGACCGCTTTTACAGAATTCCCATTGCCAGCAACGGTCAAAGCCATACTCTGTAACTCTGCGGAAGATTATAACAACCCGGGCCCGGACTACGTGTTCGGTTTCGGTAGGGTTGACGCCGTCCGCGCAGTTGAAACCATTCAAAACTTCGCATACCTGGAAGCATCTGTCGGTGATGGCGGAACATTCTCGCATGAGTTCAACGTTCCTGCTGGAATGGAAAATCTGAAGATAACAGTCGCCTGGTCAGATCCACCGGCAGCATACCTGCCACCTATCTGTCTGATCAATGACCTTGACCTGGTATTGCTCGACCCAACCGGAATGCCGCACTATCCATACGTTCTGGATGGACAGAATCCGTCTGACGTAGCAACACGCGGCGTCAACGTTGTTGACAATGTCGAGCAAGTTGAAGTCAGCAACCCAGCGGCAGGATCCTGGACACTTCAGGTCAGCGGTACCGATGTCCCGGAAGGACCGCAGGACTTCTCCGCCGCTGGTACCGTACCAATGGCTGCCGGAATCATGACCGTTTCTGGTAACGTCACTAACTTTAACAACGGCCAGCCGATTTATGGCGCAACCGTCACCCTGGACAACACCGGCGGCGGCACAACCACTGATGTTGATGGTAACTACTTCATGTACCTGCCAATTTCCGAAACCACTCCGGTATCGGCAAGAGCAGCAGGCCATTATGACCAACGTGCCTACATCATTCCGAACGTTGACGATGCCGTCGAGATCAACTTCCAACTACACAACCATCAAGTCGGCAGAGTAAACGGAACCGTGATGGACGTCAACGGCACCCCAATGCCGGGCGAAACCGTTATTGTTGATGAACTACCACAGCTGACTAGAACGACTGACGTGAACGGTGAATTCTCATTCTTCCTGCCCGCAGGCGATGTGTTCACTCTCACATGCGACACGGGAACCTTGGTTGGAGAAGTAAAAGTATATTCCACAGCAGGTTCCTCGGTTAACGCCGATCTGACAGTTCTGGAAGAAAACCAGCAAGTCACCGGCCCATCTGCACAGGTCAGCTACATCGCTGTTCAGAACGGTGACGGTCACCCATACGCACCGAACTACAACTGGCGGGCGATCGATCCACTTGAAGGTGGACCTGGTACACGCGTCACCTTCACATCCGAAGAAGATGCCCACGTAATTCAACTGCCGATCACCGTTGGCTATTACGGCAACGATTATACCCAGTTGACAGTTAACGAAAACGGTTTCTTCTGCTTCGGTGATGTAACGGGTGATCCTGAACCGGGTGATTACTCAAACACCGGAATTCCGAATGATGATGGTCCACCAGCGATGGTCGCGCCATTCTGGGAAGACTTCAAGTATGACTTGACCAACGTGTCTTACTACTATAATGCCAACGATGGCACCTTCGTCGTTGAGTGGTATGACAGCCGTCAATGGCCGGAAGATGGTACCTACGAAACATTCCAGGTCGTCTTTAACGACCGGGATTTCCCAACACCACCACCATTCTTGCCATACGACGAAAACACACGTATCCTCTTCCAGTACGCCGACGTCAACGATCTCGGCAACGCAACAGTCGGTATTGAATCACCGGACGAGGAAGCCGGGATCCAGATCTTGTACTTCGATGCTGATGGCGATGGCAGCTATGCACCAACCGCTTCCACCATCACCGACGGTAGCGCCATTCTGTTCTACGTCCCCAGGGGCAAGGTTCAGGGTCATGTGGAACTGGGTGAACCAGGAGCTGTTGATATAACCGTCAGTTCACCTTACGGAGATATCATCGTTCCCGCCAATGGTAACTACAGCATTGATGTTGAACCGGGAATCTTCGAGCTGGTATTCTCCGCTCCAGGTTATGAAACACGTGACCTGCGCTTTGATGTTAACGAATACCAGACTGTGAACGCGAACAACGTTGTCCTTGACAAATTCTATACTCCGCAAGACGTGACATACACCGATCTGGGTGGATCATTCCTTATCAATTGGACCGCACCCGGTGGTGGAGTGGTGGACCAATTCATCGGATACTACCGTGTCTACAGGGATGGTATAGTCGCTTCTCTGCAGCAGACGACTTCATGGACGGACAACGATCCGCCAGCTGATCCAGACTACTGGGTCACAGCAATATTCGCTGCTGGTTGCGAATCTGACAGCTCCCTGCACGCTATCCCCGGGTTGCTGGCTGACGTATCTGAGACCGACCTCCTCCCACAGGAGTTCGAGATCGGTGAAGCCTATCCGAATCCGTTCAACCCCTCAACAAGTATCCGGATCGCGTTGCCGGATCCATCTTCGGTTAAGGTCGCCGTGTTCGATATTCTCGGACGTGAGGTCATCCGTCTCGCCAATGGCGAAATGATGACCGCAGGCTACCATACCCTGAACTGGAACGCTGCCGGACAAGCATCCGGGGTCTACTTCCTGCAGGTGGAAGCTGGTCCGGAAAAAGCAGTGAGGAAACTCGTTCTGCTGAAATAATTGGTCAGTCTCGAGTCCTGAGGCCTGAGGGAAAGACAGGGACAAAAGAGATCTGTCAGGAAGAATATCTCCTGCCAGAGAGAGGATCAGCAACGCCACGGTCAGAACAGACCGTGGCGTTCTTTTATTGAACACATATCTGCCCGCGTGAATACCAGAATCAATTGTTTGAAATAATTTCTTCCCAGACCGGAATGCTATAAACGTTGACCATCCTTGCAAAAATGCCAGTGACTTGCCACTCTACGTCAACACTTTCCTCCAAATTGAGAAATCAATGGTTATTGGCCCGACCTTTGCCATTCTTGATATGGCAAGGATGGGCGTGTGACTTGAAACGAAACACTGATTTCAAGCTGTTGATTTCCCACCGCCTGCACCCACTAAGAGCTTCAGGAAAATGACTGGACAAAAGCAACGAAATAAGCGCGTTGTCGTCATTGGAGCTGGTATTTCTGGACTGATGGCAGCCAGGCACCTCTCCGATGGTGGCTTGGATGTTACCGTCCTCGATAAAGCAGATAGTGTTGGCGGGAGAATGGCCACCCGCCGTTTGGGCAACGTTCGTATCGACCAAGGAGTTCAATACTTCCACGCAACACATCCGATCTTCAAACGCCACGTCGAGCGCTGGAACAATGAGGGCGTTCTCCAGCAATGGAAGCCTCAACCTAACCCCTCCTCAAATGGACACGCGAAATGCGATCCCAAAACCTGGTATGGAAACCGGGGAATGCTCACTCTCCCAATGTTTCTGGCCAGATCTTTGAAGGTCCAGTTGAATTCGGAAGTTGTGCACATAGAATCACAATCCGGCAAATGGCATATAGGTGTGAAATCAGGTGATATTCATGAAGCAGATGGGCTTGTTATTACCGCACCCGCGCCCCAGACGGTGGCATTGCTGGAAAAAGTCAAAGGCATCCCAGTCGACATTATGATGCGAGTTCGTACCGCCAGCTACCAGCCAATGTTCGCGCTGATGATCAAACTTGACGGCGACAGCGGAATCAATAACGCCGGAATCCTCAAACTGCATGAGGGACCTCTGAGTTGGATTGGTGACAATAAAAACAAGAATCCGGTCTCTTCAGACACAGCAATCACCGTCCTCGCAACACCAGAGTTCTCACACCTGAAATTTAATGAAAACCTGAACGTTGTCCGAGATGAACTCCTGAACGCCGTTTGTCCACATCTGGCTTCCAATCCGGTTGAGACAATGCTATATCGCTGGCGCTACGCTTGGCCCATTCAACCTCTGGAAGCTCCGGAAATCGCTCTTGTGCCTGCACCTCTAGCCCTCGCCGGAGATGGGTTCGGTGGAGAAAAATCTCAGGGCTACATGGTCGAAGCTGCCGCCCTTTCCGGCATCTCCGCTGCTGCGAACCTGTACGAAATTCTCATCTGATGACAGGCTACGGACTGCTGGCTGCTATACGCTGCAATATTAGGGACAGACCCCTATTAATTGTGAAAGAAAGCGCGAATAATAGGGGTCTGTCCCACAGCTGTCCCATTGAGCGGTTTTGAGAAACGTTGTAGGCTGCGTGGTTGTTTGGTTTGCGGGGTATTTGAGTCGAAATCGATTTGAAATCTGATTTTGTGTGCATCTTGTTGCTTTCGTTTCC
>CAJVXH010000094.1 GCA_913009835.1 uncultured bacterium | reverse complement strand
CTCCAGCAGATTCCTGGACTTCGATCGTTTGAGCCTGCCCCGTTTCCCCTTGCGTTGGCTCTCGTCGGGAGGCGGACATTCGGTCTCCGCCTTGTGGAGCAGCTCCCGATAGCGCCGGCGCCACCGACCGGCCTCCTCCGGCGCCAGCCGTCCCCCCGCCTGCTCTACCGCTTTGGCGGTATCGATCAGCAACCCCTTCATCTCCTTGGCCCAGTGCTGATGGTCCTGTTCCCAGGCCCTCTCCAGTTCCCGGAGGTGATGGGCATTGCACAGGGCATGGGTGCAGTCATAACGGTAGTACGGCTTCCAGTGATCATGGCACAACACCCCTTTGAAAAGGGGTAGGATGCCCATCTCATCCATGGCCTCGAGCCCCCGCTTCGCGTGGGGATAGAACCAGGTCAATGAGGGATTGGAGGCGCAGTGCAACCAGTGGCGTTTGCCCCCCACATGGAAAGCTTGGTCATGAGGGTAACCGCTCCGGTGAAAACCTCATCACCCCCCAACACCGCCGACTTACCCACCGCCGTTACCATGGTGCAGGTTCTTCTTCCGGTTCCGGCTCCACTCGGGGGAGGGAGGCGCACGTCGAGACGGTATCCGCCGTTGGCGAATCCTTTCCCACCACCGCGGCGCGCCCAGCAGCCTTGGCTTGGTACATGCGCCGGTCGGCGAGCGCCACCAGGGCCTCGGGAGTGCGAGGTGCATCCTGCTCGAGTTCGGCGACGCCGGCGGAGAAGGTCAGTGGTGCCCCGTCGGGCCCGGTCAGCGGGTGTTCGTGCAGCACCCGTTCCAGCCGCCGAACCGTATCGTGCACTGCCGCCCCCGGCAGGACCGCAACGAATTCCTCACCGCCCCAGCGGATCAGGGCATCACCCGCCCGCAACGCCGCGCGCAATCGCTCGACGAAGTCTATGAGCGCCCGGTCGCCGGCTTTGTGGCCGTGAGCGTCGTTGATCCGTTTGAACCGGTCAAGGTCGATCAGCGCCACGCTGAGTGGCCGATGATCGCGCCGCGCCTGCTCCCACTGCAGTGCGAGCAGGTTCACACCGGTACGCCGGTTCAGTAGGCCGGTCAACGGATCGGTCCCCGCGTCGCGGAAGTGCTGCAGCAGCAACGACGTCTGGCTCACTCCCGCCAATGTGCCTGCGCTCCCTGCGATAAATAGGGTCCATAGCCAACCGAATTCGCTCGCCACCGGTAGAATGGCATGCCCCGTCACCCACATCGCATACACCACACTGGCTACGGAGGCGAGCACACAGGCCACGACCAATCCAGCCCCCTCCAGTAAGGTTACCGGCAGCAACCCGATCGAGCCGGCGATCAGCAAGGGAAAGAGCTGATAGGTGTGGAGATACGCTTGGCCCGCCAGCGAGAGTGCGACCTCGGTGGACTTGAGATACGGTGCCGTCGCGATGAAAAACACCAACGGTATCCCGAATAGCAATGCATAGGCCTTGCGGATATTGCGCTGGGTCGGCTTGCAGCGGCACGCCCAAGCGGCTCCGGCGAACAACGCCGCCATCGCCACCCGTCCGAGCGCCAAGTGCCAGCCAAGCGAGCCACCGATCAGGGTGAGATCGAGCGGAATCCACAATAGCACCACCACCGCCCAGAGCAGCACCCACAACCGCATCCGGACGAGCACGACCCAGGCCCGGTAACGGCGCAGCAGCGGTTCCTGACTGGCGGCGCGCAACAGGGCCCGGCGCACCCGCAGCGGGGGGAGCACCGCATCGCGCAATCCGGGTCCCCCGTACACCCACCCCTCCGCTGCGGCGCACTTCCGGTTCATACTGGACCCGGGGACGGCGGGGGCTGCGGATCGCGACCTCGCGTTCCCAAATGGGAACGGTCAATCGGCAGCGTACTCACCGTGTGCAGGAGTCGATCATATCCCGCGCAGAGCGCATGTACGGCGTCTTCCCGTTCTGCAACCATTCCGCCGTCGATGGCACCGGCCAGCGTGCGCGCCGTCCGCTCCAGCGCCGCCTGCTCTGCGGAAAGGGCCTGGAAGGCGGCGTCGCCGTTGTAGCGCGCGCCCCCCGGACCGGTCAGCCAGCGTCCAAACGGCGAGCGCGTATCGGCCCCACGCAGCCACGGACAGCAGCCACCAGGGGTGTGGGAGAGTTGGACGGCTCAGGCGGTGAGAGGGCCGATCGGGTGATGGGTGCGCGGGGGATGGTGATGGCCGGGTGCGGGCCCATACGGCGGTGCGCGGGCGGGCACGCCCGAGTGGTCGGCGGGGCGCCGGCGGAAGGGGTCGATGCCGTCCGTGGCGGTTCCGCGGGCTCCCTGCCCGCGGTGTTCTGCAGGGCGGTGACTGGACCGTCAGGCGGAGCGGTTGCGGCCCACAAGGGCCAGCGGCTCCGGGTAGCGGTGGTGGAGCCAGTACCACCAAGCCAGTGCGCCATCCGGCGTGGGTTGGCGCGCGCTCTCCGGTTGCGCGCGTCTACGTCCATCCGTGGACTTTGCGCGGGCTCCCTGCCCGCGGCGAACTTCAAGGCTTGGGAACGATCTCCGGTTGGTTGACAAACCAACGGTGCAGGCTGAGGCCAGCGATTGGCTATAATCAAAACCGGGCCGCCGCAATGAACCCAGGCCGAACAGTCAGCTTTCCTGCAATTCATCGCCTCCAGTTCGATAACCTATGGAACCATTGGTGTGAGATGGCGGCAGCGCCGACATACGTCGCTGGGGCACACCCCCCTACATGGCCCAGATGTGGACAATATGATTTCCACGCACCAACTGCCGACCGAATTCCTGGAGTATTTGCGATCAGAGGGGGTCGTATTCTCGGAGCATTAGCCACATTCCGTTGCTCGAACTATTAATCAGTCAGCAAGAGCTTCCATCAAGGTTCCCATCTCGAAATTCAGCAGGAACTCCGAATAGTAACTATCGAAAATATCCTTGAGATACTCCGAAAGATCGACATCATCACATAACTCTGCGTCATCGGTTTTTGGTCTCGTGATCTGGTATTTTCTGTTCTTGCTGATCATGTAAAGAAACAGCGTGTGAAAATATACCGCAGACACGTAACGCTTGTCAGCGACAAGCAATTGCTCTTCAGAGCGCAGTTTGGATTTGTACGTTTTTAGAACAGCGCTATCCATGTTAATAAAGATCGTATTGAGCTTGTCGCCTTCGACGAAGGGGTGCATGACTGTCGAGTAATCCATCTCGACGAAGTCCAGATCACCCCAGCACTTGAACCCATCCCTTGGAGACTTAAAAACCTCCTGCAACCTTGGCAAGCCGATGTTGTTTTCATCATGCTTGGGCTCCTGCGTCACTTTTGGCTTGCTTTCCTTATCGGATATCTGAACGATGAATATTTGTTCGAGTTCGCCTTCAGGGGAAGACAGAGAAGCCTTGATCTTTATTGCATCCCCGACTTCGGCCTGCCCGGTCGGGTTGATATTGACTCGTATTTTTCCCTTGCTAGGACTGGAAATCGAGACATCCATCAATGCTCCCGGCTCCTTCGGCTTTCCCGGTCCAGTGCCGCCCTGCGCTTCGTTGGAAGCACGCGAGAGCACCGCGATCTTGAGTTCCCCAGGCTTCTCGACACGGTCGAAATATTGATCTTCAACGTCGGTAGAAAACGAGAGTGTTTTCTCGCTGCCGAGCGGAATCTTTGTTAGGGGCACCTGATCTTCGTCTTTTGATTTAAGGTCAATCTGGAGCATGGACGGGAAGCGATTGGGGATGAACGGGATGTCCTGCTTCGGGTTCGTCTTCGTCTTCTTCTGCTCCTTCTTCTTATCCTTTGTCCGGTCCTTGATGTCGAGAGTAAACGTGTTATTGAGCAACTTCATCAAGTCATGGTTCATTGGCAGATGATTGCTGAAATCTTTTAGCAGGTCCTCAGCACTGTCGGACTGCGTAGTAATTGAATCCTTCCACTCTTTATAGATTTCCTTCAATCGACCTTTTGTCAGAATGTCAGTCACGAGGCGCCTGAGCTGCGTACATTCCTCGCCGTTCTTCAGGCGGTCGCGAGACCCCATAAAAAGCTCGGTGCGAAAACTGTTCTTCAGGCTCGTGCAATCCACGTGAATGAGCAAATAGTCCTTCAGCAGATTGAACTTCAGGGAGCGCGTAATGAACTCTGACGTGAAGCTTCCATGAACCTGCCCGTTTAAAGAAAACATCACGAACATGTTGTTCTTGAAGAACTCCCTCTTTATGGTGTCTTTCGTTTCTTTTGCTGATTTGCCGTCGATACGCGGATTAAAGACATAGACTGTGATTTTCAGTGATCCGATTTCCGCATCGCTATGTGTCTCGGAAAAGAACGTCCGGATATATTTGCTGCCGTCTTCTTCAAGCCTGCGTTTTAGGCCATACAGGTGGCGTTCGAGATTGCGGTCCTTCGGATATCTCTCCTTGGCATCTATGGTGTAAACGGGTAAAGCGGGTTCAAAAAGAAACTCGTTCACGCTTTGATTGAGGTCGCGTGAGATAACCGACCGCGAACCGGATGGCAAGTTATAGGAGTATAGCTTGATGACGGTTCCTGTCGAGAAGACACGGTTATGGAGTCCTAAATCCAGCGTGTCGATATCAAAAGCAGGGGTTATTCTGTCAATAAGCAAATACTCGTACCAGGTGTTTTTTCTTGTCTTTTCCTCCTCTGCGCTCAGCGGGTGCTTGCGCATGATGGTAAATCCGAACGGTCCCGACTTATCAAACCGTCTGGATGCAACGAGCTGATATCGCTTCTTCCCGCAAAATACGACAGCACCAGCACCACCCATGTTGTATTTCCCCTGGACGAAGGGAATTTCGTTCTTGTTACCGCGCAGGAGAGACAGGAAGGTCTGGCCAAAATCATGCGGATGCTGCCCTTCCCCGTCATCGTAAATTACGAGCGACGTGTCGTTTCTTGGGCCTCTGGCCAGGATTTGAATAGATTCGGCCTGGATCGCTCTTTTCCCCGGCAAATCCCAGCTTTGGGAGCTTTCAAAAAACGACTTTATCGCTTCGCTGACCGACTTCGGCGCGGCAGGCCCTTTGGGATCAATATCGTCTTCAAGGCAGCGGCGCATCAGGATCGCGTCGATCGAGTTGGTGATCTTTTCGACTAGAGCGGGGATGGGCGAGGCTTGCTGGTTCTCGATAACGCCAAAAAAACTCTCATTGCCCCCATACGGAGTCCAGGAAACGCGGGGACCACTTGATAGCGTCTGGATGACGGCATCTATCTCATCTTCCGTATCAGCGCCGTAGAACTGTGCGAACAATCGTTCCAGATTCATGCGGTTGTCTCACCCTCAACCCAATGAAGTTCAGCCATGCTCACCCAAGAGAAAACTTCCTTTCCCGCTTTCCACCCGCATTGGAAAACCGCTCCCGGCACGCCTTCAGTTCCTTGCCGAGCGCGAGGAAGATCTTCTCCGCGTTCTCCTGCAAGTAGTCATAGTTGGAACGGTTCGACAGGTTCCCTATCAATTCTATGGCTTTTATGGCATTGTTTACACGCTTATTCGCCAAGCGAACGAATTTTTCTCTGTCAGTCTCTGTCATGGAGTCGATACACAATAGAAATGATCTCGTAGACTTGTAATATATACGTGCCCGCCTCAGAAATGAACTGCATATATTGCCTAGTAACTGATTATCTAATCCTTAATTGAGAGCGCGCAAGTCGATTTTTCTGCCCGCCAGCCCGCCGGAAGCTTCTTATCATATTGTTTTTCTTATTATTTCATATCGCTACATGATCTACACCCGGAGGTCAAACGACTTGATCGGGGAGTTCTGCTTCCTCATTGCCGGTTTCCTTGCGATATCGCTCCAGAAGCGTCTTTTCGGCGTATTTCGAACGCCCGAGCATGTAAAGCAGGGTTTCGCGCAGCGTCACCTTGTGAGAATTAACGATAGTGGACGTGCTTGTATCCCACATCAGCTCCGCAAAAGGTTCGTCCGTGAGGTCACGAGGAAGAAGATCCGCCTGCTTGATTGCTTGTTGCAACGACATATGCCGCGTGAGCGTCGCGATAATGCGCGTAAAAATCTCTAGGCCGATCGGTCGAAAGAGCGCATTCCCCCCGTGACCGCCGCGATTCTCCGTAACGACATCCGACGTATCCTCAGCACCAAAAAACGCGGCAAGCTCCGCAAAGTTCTTTCCGAGCACTGTGAAGTAGCGCCTTGCGTACTTGAAGTAATCATCAAGCTTCTCGTCCGACGGACGAACGCGCTGCAAGTCCGCCTTTGCCTGTTTTAAATCGAAATTCGAATTGGTGAAAAGAATTGTCAGGACATCATAGAGGTTGCCGATCGTTGTCAGGCTAGTTGTGTTCTTTACCGGCATGTTGTTCGATGCAACAAACGCAATCCGCGTTCCCGCGAACATGTCCGTCTTCTCGATAAGGCGGCGCACGCAAATGGCCATGGTGTCATCTTCGTCGAGGGCGATGATATCGCCTTTGGAAACCGGTCGGGCGGTCTTGTTGAGCGTGGTGAACAATCTTCTGGTGCGCTCCAGTCCCTTCGCTGTTTTTTTATGGGCAACAAAAATGACGGACAACTCGTCATGCGGATCCTGCTCCAACCCATCTTTGACGGTTTTCTTGATCCCCGCCAGTCGATGCTGGCCGTCAAGCGCAAAGAGTTCTTCGTCGCCGCGAAGGATCAGGAAACCAAGCGATCCGATTGTGTCGTCATCAACGTCCTTAAGGTCGGGTTTATTCGATCTACTCCGGATACCTGAGAGCGCGTGCCAGCTCGGGTCCCCTCCATAGGTCGCAACTACGAGCGAATTGAAGAACCGCTCCGGCTGTGTTTTGAGATATTTGGAAATCTGTTCGCTTCGGCCGGTTTTAAGTTTCCTCTGGATCATGTCCGAGAGTTGCTTATTCTGATGAATGCTAGCGGCGTACTGAACGCGGCGGCTGATTTCCACGATGTCCATGAGACCGGAATAGAAAACCCAGTCCCCCATGATTCCGCGAAGCGCGGGCAACGCGATCTGTCCTGTATTGCCTTTGGTCATCGAAACGCTCTTCTCTTCCTTTTTGTCGCGGCGTCGAGGTCGCCCTCCGAGAATTTCGGGAGAAGCGCTGTATTGAGTTGCTTTTCCAGTGTCTTGAGGTCCTCTGCCGTCGTCTCGGCACCCACAGGAGAAAAATAAAAACGCAACACTTCGTGCCAGGTCCCGATCATCCGGGCAATCCGCTCTCGCTTGAGGATTTTCCTCTCGTTGAGATAATCCTTGTAACGTTCGCGCAGCGACCTGTCGGAATCCCGACCGGCGATTCCGATATAGAGCACGCAGCCATTCGGCGGAAGCACGGAATTCTCATGGCTGACCACAAACGCATAGACACCTCGACGATCGTTTGGCACATCGTTGGCTTCTGCCTCCCCGTACTTGACCGAACTCCAGGTCAGGACCTCTACACAGTACTCGTCAGCCATAAGCTTGGCCGGGGATAGCGTGATCTCAATACTGAACTTCCCTATCTCCTCATGCGCCTGATTTACAAAGTCAACGACTGACTCAATCCCCAATGTGCGCCTCCATTGTTTTTTTCTGCCAACCCGGACCGTGTTAGACGTGCATTTCTATTTGTGACACGCAAGGCACACCTTCGCCTTTCCATACATATCGTCAATATCGAGAGGTTCGGCATCCGGCCGCAGGGGGTTGGGCACGGCTTTGGCTTTGATTCGTTCAAGTCGCTCCTGATGATCACGTCTGATTTGCTCGATGCGCTCAGGTCGCTCTAATTCAACGAGAGACTCACCCTGGCACCACGTAAACGGCGAACCATGCTCGACCGCATTCTTCTCGTATGCCTTGGCCTCATCAAATGCCTGCGGATGTTCTTCGCGTAGGCGCACCCATTCGATCTTTTGCTGGAAAAAACAAAAGGTGCAACCGCTTCGCGTGCGCCAGGAGTAATACTTCGGCAGCCCGAGACCGGCCCCTTCGAGAATGTCGAGGACACCGACCTTGTCGATGCCTGCATCCTTAAAAGGCAGTTTGATGACAAGTTTATTGTTCTTGGAAGAGTAACCATCCCGATACTCTTCATCGCCCCGAATAGCCACATAGCTAAAGATTTGAGTACCGTCCGCAAGAATGGGGCGAAGCCACTGCTCGAAGGGGCGAAGTTTGAGCTGACGGGTGCACCACCGCGACTGCGGCGAAGGCAGGAAATCATTGTATTGTTTCAGCCAGAAATCAAAATCCCGGTCGGGATTCAGGTACGTGATCGGCTTGCCGAGAAACCCTTCGAGTCGGCCAAGATACTCATAGACCTCGGGTAACTCCTTTCCCGTGTCCGTAAAGAAATACTCGATATCCAGATCAGGGTGATGCTGCCTCACATAGACCGCTAACGCGGCGCTATCGCGGCCACCGGACAGACCCAGAACATGTTTCGTACATTCCGTCATCAAGAAGCAATCTTTCCTTTTTCGTTTTCAGACTCTTTCGCCGCGCTCTGGATGTACTGGGCCGAGATTTCAGCGAGGGCGGCGAGAATGACACTGCGTCGGGCCGGTTCAGTCTGTTCGAGCACCGCGTGCACGCGTTCGATCAGGTCCTCGACGGCTGCCCGGTCAGAGTCTGCGACATCAAACTCTTCAAGGAATGGGGCGGGTCGGCCGTCCATGCCAATGATAACAGCCATGGCCTGCCTTTTTTCAGGGCGTCCCTTTACGCGCGCAAAGGTTTCAGTTCGAACGAACTTTTGCGCCATCTCTGCGAGTTCAATGGCGGTCTGATCGAGGTCCGGATCAACCCAGTCGCGCGGCGGTTTGTTGGCCGCAAGGCTGGCGATGCCCTCGAAGCTCGCATCGCTTCCGTCAAACTGTGAAAGTCGCGTCACGAAGCTTTCGAGGCGGAAGTTCCCGGCAAGCTGGTGAATATTTTTCGCGCGTTCGCGCAACTCGGCCATGGATTGCGGGGAGACATTGGGAACCTGTAATTCTGCAAGCATGAGATCGCGTAACCGCACAAGCATCGCGGGATAGGCATCGACAAGCTCTTCAAGCCCTTCCCTGACACCACGGACCACTCGCCTGAGATCGTCGTCGCTACCCAGAGAGACGCCCCTTCCGATCGTCTCGGGGAGATCGTCGAACAAAATCTTGTTGGGGTCCTTAGCCTGTTTGAACAGGTCACGCACGTGAGCTGCATTGGCGGATAAACGCATAGTGCGCTTGGTCCAAGGCGGAAGGCGGTCAAAAATGGCAATTAAACCGCGCGCGACATCTATGGGTTCAAGATGAACGAGTGCGTTCTGTTCATCGAGATCGCGTACAATCTCTGCCATTCCGGACAATAAGTTACGTGACAGATCGTTGATGTCCATCCAGCGCAAACTGATCTGGTCAGGGTTTTTGGCTAACGTATCGACATCAACATCATCGAATGCCGCCCTGAATATGCCGTCGCGGTAGACCGCAAGCTGGTCGTGCTGCGCGAGGATGAACGCCACGACGAGAATAGGCATCAGCCCGTCCTTCACGCCAAATGGCGGACTGCGCCAGATGTCAAAAAGAGCGGACAGCGGGATCGTTTCATCGGCATGGTTCTTGACGTAATCCAGAGCCGCATCCCATAGGGGATGAAGACAGCCACGATCACTCCCTCCGTCCTGTGGTGCGACGAACCGCCAGCCCGCTTCGGATTCGGCATAGAGCCCCGTCGCCTCAAGCAACGATGCAAACATCCCGCCTTCTGCAGGGAACCCCTTTATTCCGAGCCGTTCTTCGCCTCTCTTGAGAACCATGTTTCGCAAGAGCATGTTCTGGGCGGCAATCGCGTTGCTTGAAGGTTTGTGACGATTGAGGAGTTCGTTATGGAGGCGCGGGCTCTTGGAAAACCGTCGCCCTGCAAGTTCGGATGCAATGCCGTTGAGGTCGGCCTGGCGGAACCGTTCTTCCGAATAGTTCTTCCTAAACCACTCGGCATTATCCATAGCCGCATACAGCTCCGTTTCAAGGAGGGATTGTAGCTCCGCGAGCCGCGCAAACACTTCGCGCCTCGCGACTGAATCACCGGCAAGTTCCGGATGGTTGCTGGCGACGCTTTCAAGCGCGAATAGTTCACGGGCGAGCGGGATTATGGCCCACGAGCGCTTCGAGATGCCGACAACGATATCCCACGGCCGTTCACCGGTATCACTGAACCTCGCGGCTTTTCGGCAGAGTTTCTTGGCGTCATCCTCCGTTTCACCATCCGTCGGCACGGCGAGAAGGAACTGGCCGATCGCACCGTTTGCGGGATGGTACGACTCAGCGTAACACATGATCGAGCGGACCGGAACAATGTTGACATCGAACCATCGCATCGTCCCGGTCTCGTGGTAATGTCGTTTTGCCAGGATGGGCAGGAGCCCGGCCAGCTCGTTCAAAAGCTTGAAATCGACCTCATCGAGATCGTCAAGGGCCGTGCGAATGGCCTTTTCGATATCGAAATCACTGCCCGCATAGATCGCATGGGCATCCAGAAACTTCTTGAAGATCGTGAGCGACCACTTTTTATCGAGGTCAGTGAGGGCGTCTTTGATCTTCTTGACGGACACGCCCGGCACGCATGTTCTCAGGATTTCGAGGTTTGCAACCAGCCCGGACCGCTCTTTGAACAGGTCGATGACGGCAATTGTCTTAAGCAGCCTAAGATGGAGCGCATCACCCCCGAGGGCTTCGCACCGTTCCATGGCTTCAGCAGCAAGTGCCCATCGGTGTCCGTCCGGCGAAGCCAGGATAGACGGCTCAAGATTGGCTCGAAGATAATCCCACAGGAAATCGGGCTCGTAGAGGTCCTTCTCGCCGGCCTGGTCAAGGAAGTCTTGAAATCCGTGTGGCTCCGACGAGTTCAGAAACCCGAATATGCTGCGCTGGTTTTGCCCGAAACGCCGCCTGGAAATCGGTCCCAAAAGGCTCGCCACAACAGGATGCAGCGGCCAGCACGCCTCCAGAGTATTTGCGAGTTGCGTTGATGCTCCGGCCCGGCCACGACGTGCAAGACCGGCAACGGTCGTCGCAAGTTTTCCGGCTTGTGTTGCCATGCGATCGCTTTCGATGGCCCGAGCGATGAGATCAATCTGTTCCTCGCCCGCCGTATCGACAACCAGATCAATATAGCGCCCCTGAATCTTCGGCCATTCATCGCGCATTTCGTGGGAAAGGCGATGAGCGTACTCTTCGAACGCCTGATGCAGAACCCCGATAATGATGAGTCTGCCGCCACTTCGTGAAGCCGCTTCTGCAAGCTCCTGAAGGACGAAAATATCCGAACCGTCCTGCGCGGCCGCTTCGAGGAACTTGCCCATTTCATCAATAAAGAGAATGAGCCCGCCATGCATACGCGGATGATCCTGTGCTGCATCCATCAGAGCGGCAACGAGATTGCGATCGTTCCATCCACCGCGCGGAAGCCGCGTCACGTAACCCGCCTTCTTTACAGCCTCACCAATGACCACGACAGGGGAAGCTCGCCGCCCGACAATCGGGAGAACGCGCCAGCCCCGCGTACCTGTCGGGAACGCATCCCACATCGCCTTCGTGAGTACGTGACCGAAGACTGTGGACGCTTCCTTTTGCAGTCCGGCATTTCCGTTCAGCAAAGCGCTCAAAGCAACAACAAGACTCGACTTACCGCTGCCATACGGCCCGGTCCAGGTGAAAGCTCCTTGCCCCGTTCCCGAAACGTGCCGCGCCATTGCCGTCAGGACCTCGGCCGAGGATTGCGGACAGACAAAACCGTCCAACGCTCCTTTTTGGCCGAGATCGGTATCTATACGGATCGAGCGGAGAAAACGGCGGGCGATGCGAACACGCTCTTTTAGAGCCATCTATGCAGCCTCCCTGTTGGCATGTTCGCCATAATCCGAAGATAGAAAAGAGTGAGCGCGTTCGGCGCTAATCTCAGCGCTGCGAACGACCTGCTTCAGGCCCGTCGCTTCCGACCACCGCAATGCGCCACCCGTAAATTCATCAAGGGCTGCAAGCCTGTCAGCGACATCATTTTCATCAAACGCGAAGACGCGACCCGGACTTCCCGGAGCATGAGCTATGGCTTCGAATGACAATGTGGCAGCACCGGAATAATGCGACCAGAAATCCAGCAACGCGAACACGAAAACCCCGTCTCCAAGCGTCGATTTTGGTCCCCGCACAAACCGGAAGCCGTCCTTCTTGCCAATTGCCTTGATCAGGCCCAACTCGGTCAGCGGGGATTCGAGCGCATCATCATGGCCGGCCTTGCTTGTCGGCTGCCGCGCAACATACGTGCGTATGAAACAGGCCACATCATTGCGGATTGTCGTTGCTGAAGCATGCGGCCAACTTCGATCCTTCGCGAGGCGTACGAGTTTCTTGACCAGGAGGTCACGCTCGAAGGTGATGCCGGGGTAATGGCTGAACGACCAGAACCATGTTGTCTTTTCTGGATTGGCCGCAAGCATCCAATGAATAAGCCACAAAGTGGCCGGATACTCCATATAGCGATCTAGGCCGCATTGCCCGAATATCAGATCGCCAAGGGGCGTGGTCTTGATGGCGTTTGTCTTGGCCGGCTCCTCGACAATACCGGTGGCTTTGGCCCAATGGCGCATCGAGCCAACCATGTTCTTGCCGACGCCAAACCGTGCGATCGCATCATCCCCCCAACAGGATGAACGGTTGCCTTCTTTCTTCTGAGTCTCGAAAACACGGTCGTAAACTTTCTTGAGCCACCCATAGCGCAGGGGAAACGTCTCATGACCGGAGAACTGAGGGTTATAAGTATCCTGATAGAGTGGTCCGCGTGACATAATTCTCTCCGGTTACTGAATTCTCTCCGGTTACTGGATGTAGCCTCCAGCTCGATTTTAGCGCACACCTGTGGTAGGGTCAATTGAAGGCTGGAGATCTCCCCCAGAAAACCAAAAGGTTAAGCCAAATCTCATCCACTCACGACTACACCGCAGGCGCATGATTATCAATGAATTTTTCTAGCATACTCTATTTTGATCACCAAGCAAGCACACCTGTCGATCAGCGTGTCTTTCAGAAAATGTCGCCATTCTTTACAGAAATGGTCGGGAACCCCCATTCCTCTGATCACGCCCTTGGCTGGGAAATGTCCGGCGTCGTGGAGGCCGCGAAGACAAGCGTTGCCGGTCTGATCGGGGCCGAAACCGATGAGATTGTCTTCACGTCGGGCGCGAGTGAATCGAACAATCTGGCGATTCTGGGCCTTGGCCGCCGGGCTGCTGGCGGGAAGCGTCGGCGCATTCTCGTAAGCGCAATTGAACACAAATGTGTTCTCGCTGCCGCGCGTGCGCTGACCGATCAATGCGGTTTCGCTGTTGAATTTTTGCCTGTGAACAGCGCAGGCCGGGTATCGATGACAACCCTGGAAAGCTGCCTCAATGACGACGTCCTCCTTGTCTCCGTGATGGCCGTGAATAACGAAATCGGTACGATCCAGGATATCCCACGACTTGCTGCGGCCGCTCACAAGGCCGGGGCGATATTTCATTGCGATGCAGCGCAGGCTCCCATCGCAATGGATATCAGGCAACTCGCTTCAGCGGCTGACCTTATAAGCCTGTCCGCACACAAGATGTACGGACCGCAAGGAATTGGCGCGCTCTATGTTCGCCGTGACCTCCACGAGAGGATCGAGCCCCTGATCTACGGAGGGGGACAGCAGGATGGCTTGCGATCCGGGACTCTGCCCGTAGCACTTTGTGTGGGAATGGGCGCTGCCACAGAAATACTGAGTGCGACCGATGCACAGCAAGAAAGAGAAACCCTTCGAGATCGCACTGCATCATTCATCGAAAAGGTCTGTGCCTTGCCATGGGAGATCACCGTCAATGGCCCTGCCCTCTCTGAACGTCATCCCGGTAACGCCAACATTGCGTTTTACGGATTTTCCGCGCACGACATCCTTCAAACGCTTCAACCGTGGCTGGCTGCATCGACCGGGTCGGCCTGCACAACGGGCATGCCCGAACCGTCCCACGTTCTGCGGGCGATCGGTTTAAGTGGCGATTCAGCCGAAGCGTCAATCCGTTTTAGCCTTGGAGCCACAACAACGGAAGAAGAGATTGAACGGGCTGTTTCCCTGATCCATGCTGCGCTGCAACAACTCTCCGAGGTCGTACGATCGGCCTAAGGCACCGCGCAAAAATAACATAACCAGTGTCCGTCCAGAAACGCCTGTTTTCAACGGCAACCCGTTGATATTGTCGATCGACAAACCTGCATTTTGGGTCGACCCGGATAAACCCCATCGTTTTCCACCCGAACCGCGCAATGATCACGGGC
>CAJVXH010000093.1 GCA_913009835.1 uncultured bacterium | reverse complement strand
TTACATCACCTTCAAAATCTTCTTCCCACACGATTGTATCTAGTTCGCGGGTTGGAGTTTGCGCGTTATCAGTCCGCACCGATGTGCGCTTCTGCATCACTGGACTCGATGCCATCGCTACACTTGCAACCAAAAGCATCGCAAGTGTAAAAACAAACCATGTTCTTACTTTCATCTACAACCTCCTTGGATTAACCACTGCCGGACCCAATCAATTTCTTGTGCATGGGCTGATAGAGTCACAAGCTTAAAAGTCGCAATCATCGCCATAACGTAGGATGTCTCCCAAGACAGTGCAAGTTAATCTCACTATCATACTCGTACATTGCTCCTAGGGCACAGAAATCAGTTTGAACCCATAAACGTATGATCAGACATTAACATCATGCAAACATCAAAGCAAAACCGCGTCTTGATTATTGCAGATGCACACCTCCCCTTGGATGGGAAACATGGTGCAGATGCTGAATTAGCTAGAGTGACGAAACTTGTCGAAGAGCATCGAAGTAACCTAAGCATGCTAATCCTGCTCGGAGACACATTCGATTTCTGGTTCGAGTGGAGCCATGTCATTCCCAAAGCGGCGTTCACATTCCTCACATTGCTGAGGGATCTCACACATTCCGGGATTCCAGTACACATCTTCGCTGGCAATCACGATTTCATGCTCGGCAGCTTCCTGAACAAGCAGGTTGGTGCTCATTTACATATGGATGAATGGACAATCACTATTGATGATCAACGGTACTATTTTCATCACGGGGACGGTTTCGCAGCCAGCGATAAAAACTATCGAAGGATGAAAGCTGTGTTCCGAACCCGAATAATGCAGGGCCTTTTCGGACGTCTGGTTCATCCAGACCTGGCAATGAAGATAGCCTCCTGGGTGAGTAGCTGGGGCAGTAATAAAGTAACCACGTCGGATGGTGAACTACCGATATACAAAGAGTATTGCGAAACCGCTCAATCCATCCTGCGCAAAGGACATGACATAGTTGTAATCGGCCACATGCACCAGGCGTTTCTCACAAAACTCGATGGCGGCCATTTCTTCAATCCCGGACCATATCTGGGCGAACATCGATATGGGGTGATTGAGGGCGGTCTGCCAAGATCCGAGGTAGATGAATGAGTCAGTCTAATGGTCGTAAGAAACGGAGAGTGCGAGACGTAACGGGCAGCTCGCGTCCGCCCATGAAAAAAACCACAAACCGCATCCTCAATCATTTTCGTACGGTAACACTGAAACGTATCGCCATATACGCCGGTTCGGTAGCGTTTGCGGGCCTGGTAGTCCTGCTGCTGATCATCCGTGCGTTCTCGACTGACCTGCCGAGTCTCGATCAGCTGGAAATCTATGAACCACGACTCATCACCGAAGTACTCGACAGAGATGGTAAACTGCTGAAGGAGTTCTACACCGAGAAACGGGTTATCGTACCGCTGGACTCGTTATCCGAACACCTGGTGTCTGCTATACTCGCAACTGAAGACCAGAGATTCTACAAACACTGGGGAGTTGATCCACTTGGCATTCTGCGCGCCGCGTTGGTCAACATCTCCAGCATGTCCACCGAGCAGGGCGCATCCACCATAACCCAGCAACTCGCACGAAATCTGCACCTGCACCGGCGGCAAACCCTGGAAAGAAAGATACGTGAAGCGATCACCGCAGTGCAGATCGAACGTACCTATGCCAAAGATGAAATCCTCGCCATGTACTTCACCCAGATGTACTTCGGGCACGGAGCGTACGGGGCAGAGGCAGCATCGCAGCTATACTTCAGCAAGTCGGCCAAAGACCTGACACTGCCGGAAGCGGCAATGATTGTCGGTCTGCTGAAAGCACCGAATAACTACACCCCAATTCGTTTCCCCGACAGAGCGAAGAAGAGGCGAAATGTTGTCCTCTCCATGATGTATAACGCTGGCTATATAGATGAGGAGACATACCGGGAAACATCTGCAACCGAGATTGTGCTTGGCGAAAAAGTCGGTAGTAATCTCGGCACCGGGCCTTACTTCACTGAATGGGTGCGACGTCAGTTGGAGGTGATGGAAGACGAGTACGGTTTCAACTACTACCGTGACGGTCTGACAGTCCACACCACCCTGGATTCCACCCTGCAAACTCTCGCCGAAGCCGCTGTCGATTCACATCTGACAGCGTGGCAAGCAACATTCGAACGATACCGTGTTGGCGAGTACGTACAAGATTACTTCGCAGCTGAAAACAGGGACTCTCTGCTGGCGCGCGGCTTCGTTGAGCGCCACGCTGACCTCGACTCAATCCTGTTCGAGAAGACTCTGGATGATTCCGCAACCGTGCTGGCAATCGAGGCCATGAAAGACAGCGCGTTGGTTGATTCAATCATCCAGGAACGATTCCAGGTGCAGACGGCATTTATTGCGATGGATCCATCCAACGGTGACATCCTCGCGATGATAGGTGGGCGTGATTTCACCAAATCGAAGTTCAACCGTGCATATCAGGCAACACGACAGCCAGGCTCCGTATTCAAACCATTTGTGTATGCAACCGCGGTAGACAACGGTATTTATGGTAATCACCGAGTGCTGAATATGGTTCAGCCGGTGCTGCTGGATGATGGTACCTGGTGGCGTCCGGAGAATTACGATATCACCAACCGTGGCGAATACGTTAACCTGCGTGACGCGCTCAGATTGTCGTTGAACAATGTCACCGTGCGCATGGTCGCCGGCGACCAACGAGTGATCCCCATACAGGCAGTGATACAGACCGCTCACCGGCTGGGAATAAGCAGTAAATTGCAGCCCTACCCGGCAGTTGCACTGGGCGCGAATGGCGTCATCCCGTTAGATATTGTGACCGCATATGGCGTCTTTGCATCCGGTGGAACACGTGTTGATCCCCGCGCTATCACCAGCATTGACGACAAGAACGGGCAACAAATTCTCGCGGTCCCTGTCAAACGCGACGTGGTCTTGAGCGAGGAGACGGCCGCCATCATCCGTGATATGCTGGCTAATGTTATAGACCGGGGCACAGGGGGATCGGCACGTTGGAAATACCGTTTCTACGCCCCAGCCGCCGGAAAAACCGGCACTACCAATAACTTCAACAACGCCTGGTTTGTAGGCTTCACTCCCCACCTGGTCGTTGGTGTGTGGGTTGGCTTTGACGATCCGAAGATCAGCCTCGGAAGAGGGCAGGCGGGGTCGGTGGCAGCCTTGCCGATCTGGGCACGGTTCATGAAAGCGGCTTACGAAGAGAAACAATATCCGTGGGATGAGTTCGAGCTACCGGTTGGGGTGGTTGAGGTACAGATTGACAAGGACACCGGTTTGCGGGCAGGACCGCTGAGCGCCAATGTGTATACCGAATTGTTCCGCCGGGGTGATGAACCGCCGATGGGAAGGTGACTAGAAACTATAGTCCTGAGACCTTAGTCTTGAGAAGACAGGCCCGTGTTTGCTTGCAAACGCGGATTAATCGAGCTTGGTCACCTGTATATCAAGGGGTAATTGGGTAATTGGGGACAGACGGTAGTTTTTGTGTGAAATATCGAACTAATAAAGTACCGTCTGTCCCCGATTAATAGTCCCAAATATTAGTGAGGGTGAGATTCCCGCAGTCCGGCTCAGGAGTTAGAGTTTCGGTCAAGCTGGTTGTTTCCCTACTTCAGCAGCCCTACATTCACCGTTCAATTGTCCAACGGACTGGTGAGATCAGACATGGGTTTCGCTCGACATTTCATTGAGAGCAGGTTAACAGCAGCAAATCGAGACAGCACTGATGAACATGGCCGCCGATACCAGTACCAGCGCAAGAGCAGGTGCAAATGGTGCCCCCCACACCATTCCGTTTCAACCAGGAAGAACCAAACTGTCTGAAGCGGCAGCAAGCCTGAAAGAACGGATTGAAACAAAGAAGGCTCGAGTCGGGATCATCGGTATGGGGTATGTAGGATATCCCATGGCGGAGATCACTGCGTATGCTGGCTTCAACGTCACCGGCATCGAAGTAAATTCCGGACGTGTTGACCAGATCAATCGTGGCGAAAGTTATATTCAAGATGTTCCCCAGGAAGCGGCCAAGACCCTGGTAGATGCTGGACGTCTGTCAGCCACCAGTGATTATTCGGTAGTGGAAGAGCTGGATGTGATTCTGATTACCGTCCCAACGCCGCTGGTGAAAACCGGAGATCCGGATCTGAGCTTCGTGGTAAGTGTGCTCGAGGCGATGAAACCACACATGCACGCAGGCATGTTAATTTCACTGGAATCGACTACCTATCCGGGAACGACGGAAGATTTGTTCGTGCCTGCGGTAGAAGAAGCTGGTCTGAAACTGGGCGAGGAGATCTTCATTGCCTTCAGCCCGGAACGCATAGACCCCGGCAACACTACCCACGGTCCCAAGAACACACCCAAGGTAGTGGGGGGGATCACCCCGGCGTGCACCGAAATCGCAGCGGCATTCTATGGACAGATAGTTGATAAAACAGTGCCCATGAGCTCCACCTCAGCCGCTGAGATGGTCAAGCTGTACGAGAACACCTTCCGTGCAATCAACATCGGCCTGGTCAATGAACTGGCCATCATCTGCCATCTGCTGGAAGTGAATGTCTGGGAGATTATTGACGCCGCAGCGACCAAACCCTTCGGCTTCATGCCGTTCTATCCGGGACCGGGGCTGGGTGGTCATTGTATCCCGATCGATCCGAGTTACCTGGCCTGGAAGATGCGTTCCCTGGAATACAAAACCAGATTCATCGACCTTGCCACCGAGATCAATACCGACATGCCCCGCTGGATTGTTAACCGGGCAGCGGCCCTGTTGAATGAGGAGAAGAAAGCCCTCAACGGGTCGAAAATCATGTTGATCGGGATGGCCTACAAGAACGACATTGATGATCTTCGTGAATCACCGGCGCTGGATGTCTATATGCTCCTGCAACGTCGCGGCGCTGAGATGAGTTATCATGATCCATATTGTCCATCCATGAAGATGGATGAGGGTGGAGTTGTTGAGTCACAGCCGCTCACAGCAGAAGTTATCAGCGAACAGGATCTGATCATCATCACCACCGGCCATAAGAAAAAAGTTGATTATGACCTGATTCTCGAACATTCTTCAACCGTGTTCGATACACGCTACGTTCTGTCTGACAAGGCAGATGGAGCGAAAGCTCAGGTCGTGTTCCTGTAATCTCTAACCGGGTCTGTCGTTGACAAACAGCTCCAACAAAAATTCTGCGCTATCACCAGTTCTGGTCACTGGCAGCGCGGGCTTCATCGGCTTTCACGTCGCCCAGCTCCTGCTGAAGCGAGGGTGGAAGGTGGTCGGCATCGACAACCTGAATCCCTATTACGACGTGTCGCTTAAGGAAGCACGCAACGCTATCCTTGAGAAACAGGACGGTTTCACATTCATCAAGGGTGATCTGTGCGACGCGGAAACGGTGAACGAAGTGTTCCGCAAGCACGGGATCAAGAGTGTGATCAACCTGGCAGCTCAGCCTGGGGTGCGTTACTCAATAGAAAATCCACAAGCATATATAAACGCGAATGTGATCGGCTTCTTCAATGTTCTGGAAGCCAGCCGTCATGCGAAGATCGAGCATATGGTTTTCGCATCGTCAAGCTCGGTGTTCGGGATGAACACGAATATGCCATTCAGCGTGCATGACAACGTCGATCACCCGATCTCGCTATATGCCGCAACCAAAAAATCCAATGAGCTCCTGGCGCACTCCTACTCGCACCTGTTTCGCCTTCCGGTGACTGGGCTGCGTTACTTTACGGTGTACGGTCCGTGGGGACGTCCGGACATGGCGCCAATCAAGTTCTGCCGTGCCATTCAGAATGGCGAGCCCCTGACACTATATAACCATGGCGACATGGAGCGGGACTTTACCTACGTCGGTGATATTGCGGCGGGCACGGTTGCCGCGCTCGAGCATATTCCGGAACCAAACAGTTCATGGAGCAGCGACAATCCTGATCCAGGTTCCAGTACGGCTCCCTATCGAGTGTATAACATTGGAGCCGGTAGGCCAGTAAATCTGAGACGTTTTCTCCAGCTTCTCGAAGAAGCGATGGGAAAGAAAACTGAGGTTCGATTAGCCCCGATGCAGCCGGGAGATGTCAAATCGACCTACGCTGATGTAGAGGATCTCAAGCGGGATGTAGGCTACTCGCCCGGAATTCCGCTGGAGGAAGGTATCCCTGAATTTGTAGATTGGTTTCTAACTTTTTATAAAGATTAGAGTGGCGAGATGCCCCGATAATCCAGTACCTTTGATACTGTCGTCAACTCTGAAGCGGTGTGGTGTAGGGTAAATTGCATGCACGGCGGGTAGTACTCCGTTGTGAAAAGGAGTAGATTTTATCTCCTGAACGCTGTACTTTGGCGTGATCCATGGGATTTGTAACCCGAAAAGGATGCCGATTGGCTACCCACGCTCTCCCTTGCGTGTTGGAATGAGGAGCGAATGATGAAGAGAATTGCCTGGTTTGCGATTGCTGTGCTCATGATGATGTCATTTGTCCAGACCGCAGATGCTCTGGTTTATGAGTTCGGCGGTGGAACCGGTTTTGAAAACCGAGGTGGCGACATCTGGGCAGGCGAAGATAATGATAGTGGTCAGGATGGAATCTACCAATATGATTTCCGTCCGCACTTCGCTGTATTCCTGAACCACAACACCACACTCGGTGCCTATTTCAACCTGAGCATCGAAGATTACAGCGCCTATAATCTGACTGAGATTGAGCTGGGACCGCGAATTGGATATTACTTCACCCAGATGGGGCCGGGGTATCCGTTCGTTGAGACCAGGGTGTCTTATGGCGCACTGCTTTACAGCAATCATCGTTTCGGAAGTTTTACTGAATCCCATATCGCTACTGAAATCGGCGGTGGGTATCTCTACCTGCTCAACCAGAATGTTGGTGTGACAGGCGGATTGTATTATGAACAGCATTTCTACGATCAATTCGAAACTGGCTGGATAAGCGGAAACAAATTCGGTGTCCAGCTTGGAATCCGAGCTTTTATATACTGATCTGCGGGATCAAATCGGATCAGATGAATCCGTCAACCCTGATACTTCGGCGACTGCTCTTTCTGGCAGTCGCTTTCTCTATAATGCATGGCTATTTCAGGGAAAGGGGAGTATTCCAGCTAGTCCTACAGATTATCATTAACCTCGGGCTCCCGATACCCGTGCTTGACACTGAGGACACAACTCCGTAGAGTCTGCCAACTTTTGAGACTGCCACCTTAGAATAAACTCAGTCGAGAGTCTTTGCTCCATTAGGAGTGTATACATCCACTAAAGGGTGAAACTGAAGGATGACAGGAATGAGTAGCAAGGTAGCTGTGTTGGGCATGGGATACTGGGGCAAGAACCTGGTCCGGAACTTTCACAATCTGGGCGTGTTGCACACGGTTTGCGATGCCGACACCACGCGCGAAGCCACGGTCAAGGAACAGTATCCGGGTGTCGCATTTACAAATGACATGCGAACGGTTCTGGATGACAGATCCATTAACGCTGTCGCCGTCTCCACACCAGCCGCTACACACTACGACATAGTTCGCACTGCCCTCGAAGCCGGCAAAGACGTTTTCGTTGAGAAACCGCTGGCGTTGAAAGAGTCAGAAGGCCGCGAGCTGGTCGAACTCGCCGAAAAGCAGGGACGGATGCTGATGGTCGGACACATCCTGCAATATCACCCGGCGGTAACCAAGTTGAAAGAAATGGTTCACTCAGGCGAACTGGGACGTATCCAATACATCTATTCCAACCGCCTCTCAATTGGCAAGATCAGAACCGAGGAGAACATCCTCTGGAGTTTCGCTCCCCATGACATCAGTGTCATTCTCAGCCTGCTCAACCATGACCCGGAATATGTTTCCTGTCACGGCAAGGCACATCTGACGCAAGATGTCGCCGATTCAACCCTGTCCATCTTTAGCTTCCCCAATAACGTTCAGGCTCACATTCATGTGAGTTGGTTGCACCCATTCAAGGAGCAGCGGCTGGTCGTCATCGGCAGCGAAAAGATGGCGGTTTTCGAAGATACCTCCGCCGATAAACTGGTTGTCTATCCGCACAAGGTGAAGTGGGAGAACCAGATGCCGACCGCGGTCAAAGCCGAACGTGAAGTCATCGAAATTCCACCGGCTGAACCGTTGAAGAACGAGTGCCAGGCGTTCCTGGACGCTGTCGAATCACGCAAGCCGCCGATCAGCGATGGACACGAAGGGCTGGATGTTCTGCGGATGCTCAACTACTGCCAGACCAGCCTCGAGAATAATGGCCAAAATATTCGTGTTTCTGGGGACCAGACACCGAAAGAAGATAAACCCTATTTCGTGCATCCGACGGCGTTCGTTGATGAACCCTCAGATATCGGCGAAGGCACCAAGATCTGGCACTTCTGCCACGTGATGAAGAACGCGACCATCGGCAAGAAGTGCGTGTTCGGACAGAATTGCAACGTGGACAGCGGTGTCAAGGTTGGAAACAACGTCAAGGTGCAGAATAACGTCAGCCTGTACACCGGTCTCGAAATCGAGGACGATGTCTTCCTCGGACCGTCATGCGTGCTGACTAACGTCACCAACCCCCGTTCGCAAGTGCTGCGTCACAGCCTGTACGAGAAAACACTCCTGCGTCGAGGCTGCTCAATCGGGGCGAATGCGACAATCGTCTGCGGCATAGAGATCGGACGCTACGCATTTGTCGGCGCTGGGGCTGTGGTCACCGCGACGGTGCCGGATTATGCGATGATGCTCGGTGTTCCGGCGAAACAGAAGGGCTGGGTCAGCCGTCACGGGCTGCCGTTACGCAATCCGGTGGATGGGATTTATACCTGCCCGGAAAGCGGGTTGCGTTACCAGGAAGAGGACGGGAAACTCCATTGCCTCGATTTGGACGAAGAAGCGCCGCTGCCGGAAGATATGCGTGAGGGTTCAGAATTCTACGATGATATCGTACACGGGGAACGGTTGACGTAAGCAGGCTACGGGCTGCGGGAAATGATAGGCCCGTGCTCGCAAGCGAGCGCGGTTCTACTCCATGTCATGCCCCAGACATTTATGTCTGGGATTGGCCCAAGGATGCAGATACGTTGACCCCAGACATTTATGTCTGGGATTGGCCCAAGGATGCAGATACGTTGACCCCAGACATTTATGTCTGGGATTGGCCCAAGGATGCAGATACGTTGACCCCAGACATTTATGTCTCAGTGTGTTGACAAACCCCTGTATTGGTCACAGGGTGTCATTTTGAAGCCGTCGTCTTTATGACGGCTGAAAAAGGTCGAACTTATAAACCGTTGGAAAAGCACGATCTTCCTCACTGCGCTATGCTTCGTTCGGAATGACACACGTCGCCAATCTTCACTGGGAAATCCAGTCACTGACTTTGTCAGCAGTCTGACGACATTTATGTCTGGGATTGGCCCAAGGATGCAGATACGTTGACCCCAGACATAAATGTCTGGGGCATGATGCTGCTGTAACTGAGTTAACTGGATAACCGGATAGCAGGTATCGAGTGAAAATACTAACCGCCATTGGAGCACGTCCCCAGTTCGTGAAAACCGCTATCCTTAGCGAAGAGCTGAGGAAACGTGGAGTTGAAGAGATCCTCGTCCACAGCGGGCAGCATTATGACGACCTGATGTCGGACGTGTTCTTCCGTGAACTGGGAATTCCGCAGGTGGACGAGAATTACGGCGTCGGTTCCGGGACACACGGCGCTCAGACTGCTGAGATGCTGGCCAGGTTTGAGCGGAGTATAATGGCGCATAAGCCGGACTGTGTGCTGGTTCATGGCGACACCAACTCGACACTCGCAGCCGCACTCGCAGCCGTCAAGCTGGAAGTGCCGGTAGCCCACAACGAAGCCGGATTGCGTTCCTACAACCGTTCGATGCCGGAAGAACATAACCGGGTGCTGACCGACCACTGCTCAGACCTACTTTTCTGCCCCTTCCAGTCTGCTGTAGAGACCCTCGCGAAAGAAGGCATCACCAACGGAGTCCACATAATCGGCGATGTCATGTTCGACGTGTCCTTGCGTTTTCGTTCTATCGCCGAGAAACAGTCGAAGGTCTTGAAAACCATCGGCATGAAACGTGGGGAATATGTACTGGTTACCTTGCATCGTCCGTACAATGTCGATGATCCCGAACGGATGAACGCGTTACTTAGTGCCATGGGCAAGGTCGATCAACAATTGGTCTTCCCGGTACACCCACGGACTCGTGCCAATTTCGACCGCATGGGGATCGAGTTGCCAGAAAACGTGCTCGGTATCGATCCACTGGGTTATCTTGATTTCATGCAATTGGAAGCAAACGCAGCTATGATTCTGACTGACAGTGGCGGCGTACAGAAGGAAGCATATTTCGTTGAACGGCCGTGTGTGACAGTGCGTCCAGAGACGGAATGGGTGGAAACCGTCGAGGCAGGGTGGAACCGTTTGCTCTGGGATAACCTGGACGAGCTGCCCGCAATGCTCAGCGAACGTTGGTGGCCGGAAGAGCATCCCGATTTGTATGGCGACGGGAACGCGTCCGTGAGACTGGCGGATATTTTAGTTGAGACGTACGGAAAAAGCGCGTCATCCTGAGCGAAGCGAAGGATCTCGGTGTTGACTTTCGGATAATCCGCGCTTGACGAGCAAGCACGGGCCTATAATGTGTCATCCTGCGTTGCGGTTCCAACACAGGCAAAAGGCTGGATGATCCCAGACATAAATGTCTGGGGCAAGACACATAAACACAGTAAGAGTACGGCAAGACATAACAACAACCATTACACATAAACAGGTAAAGAGGAACGCATGGGTGTGCCGCTGCTGGATCTCAAGGCGCAATACGCCACGATCAAAGATGAAGTCGTGCCAGCCATCGCCGAAGTCATGGAGTCGCAGTACTTCATTCTCGGCCCGAAAGTGGTAGAGCTCGAAAAGCAGGTTGCAGAGTATTCGCAGACCAAGCACGCTATCGGCGTCAGTTCCGGAACCGATGCGCTGTTGATAAGCCTGATGGCCGAAGGCATTGGTCACGGCGATGAAGTCGTAACAACCCCATTCTCCTTCTTCGCGACCGCAGGTTGCATCACACGTGTCGGCGCAACCCCGGTGTTTGTTGACATTGATCCAGTTACCTTCAACATGGACCCGGATAAGCTCGAGTCCGCGATCAACGAGCGCACCAAGGCTATCATCCCGATCCACCTGTACGGCCAGATGGCCGACATGGACCCGATCATGGACATCGCCAACCGTCACAACTTGGCGGTCATTGAAGATGGGGCACAAGCCATCGGTGCGGAGTACAAGGGACGGCGCGCGGGAAGCGTTGGCCATTACGGCTGCTTCAGCTTCTTCCCCTCGAAGAACCTCGGCGGTGCGGGTGATGGCGGCATGGTCGTAACCAACGACGACGAACGTGCTGACAAACTACGCATCTTGCGAGCACACGGCGGCAAGCCGAAGTACTATCACCGCTTCATCGGTGGAAACTTCCGTCTCGATGCCCTGCAGGCGGCAATTCTGATCGTCAAACTGCGGCACCTGGACGGTTGGACCAAACGTCGCCAGGAAAATGCCGACACTTATCGCAAGCTGTTCATGGAAACCGGACTGGTCATGGATGCCAGCGAAGATTTCCACGGTGGCTGCCAATCCTGGTCGAACTGTTCGATCAAGAGTTCGGGAAAGCTGACCCTGCCGGATGATCTGGATGACCGTCGCCATATATATAACCAGTTCGTGATCCGGCTGGACCGTCGCGATGAACTGCGCGAAGTGTTGAAGGGAAAAGGAATCGGGCATGAAGTTTACTACCCGGTACCATTCCACATGCAGGATTGCTTCGCCTACCTCAACTACAGAAAAGGCGACTTCCCGGCCAGTGAATGTGCGGCTGCGACCACGCTCGCGCTCCCCATCTATCCAGAACTGACGCTGGACCAGATGAAGGAAGTTGTAGAAGCGATTAGTGAGTTTGTTCGGGAGTAAAGTTGGGGATATAGGCCCGTGCTTGCTTGCAAACGCGGATCATCCACGACATGAATGTCGTGGGCATATCACATTTTGCCACGGACTTCAGTCCGTGGGGCATCCGAAGCTGAGACGATTGTATATGCCCCTGTGACCCGCGTCTTTTTGCGGTTCGCAGGGATAAATACGAGCTGAAGGAGAGATGTTGATTTGAGAAAGCTTGTCAAACTGATACGCAGTATGCTGTTGTTCATTGTGCTCGCGCCAGTGCTGATTGCCGGTGCGATGCTGGCGTTGTATTTCCGTAACGATACCCGTCGAAAAGTCACTCCGATACGGCTGGACTATCTCGACAGCGATCAGCTGGGGCCGTATCAGCTCGACAGATCCACCGTCGAAGATCTGTCCACCGATCCGGTGTGGCAGGAGACCGACGGTGTCCGCTGGTTACACCCGGTACGTACTTGTCATGTCGCCAACAAGCACTATCGTCAATACCTCGACACCGGCAACGATGAACACCGCGAACATTTCCTCGCGCTCTGCGAAGTCCTGATCGAGCACGCAAAAGATGATCACGGCGCGTTGGTCTGGCCCTATCCCTTGGTCTACTACCCGAATCAGAAGGTGCCCTGGATCAGCGCGATGGCGCAGGGGGTAATAATCTCTGTGCTGGCACGGGCTTATGAAACCACCCGGGATGAACGTTATCTGGAACTCGCCCGCAAGACCATGATTTGCTTCGACCGTGATGTTCAGGACGGCGGCGTGCGCTGCGAGGCGAAACGTGGGGTGTTTTACGAAGAATACGCTTTCGTCGAAACAAACAAGCAGCATCATACCCTGAATGGCATGCTGGCGGCATTGTTTGGCCTCTACGATCTGCACAAGGTTTGCGGCGATGAGACTGCCAGGCGTTTGTTCGACGAGGGAACTGCGACTATCCGGGCCAACCTGCCCGCCTTCGATCTGCAATTCATCACCAGCTATGACCTGCGACATGAATACGGTGAACCTCCTCTGCTCGTCAGCAGGTATCACCAGATGCATGTTGGCCAGCTGACCATACTCGCCGGAATGACTGGCGATCAGTACTTTCAGGGCGTGGCGGATGTCTGGGATCGGAAGTTGATGGATCCGATCAATCGGTTGCGGTTGACTATGTGGTACGGCGGTCACCTCTGGCGTGAGCTGAGAAAGAAAATTGATGAGGAGGATCTCACCGGGTTGACGTCGGCGTTCGCCCAACGGGTAATGTCGCGCCTTTCCGACTTGACCAAGTCGAACCCGCACGATCACCTGCCGTGGACGTAAACAAGATTGCTGGCTGCTGGCTGCTGGCTGCTGGCTGCTGGCTGCTGACTGCTGACTGCGGAAAAACAATCTTGCCACGGACTTCAGTCCGTGGACAAAAGGGTGTCATCCTGAGCGCAGCGAAGGATCTAGCTAATGAGTATCGAGTGAGATAGTACGTAGAAGTAGGTGTGGGCGTGGAATACACACACTGAATACTGAAGGTGAGCTCAACGGTATTCTACGTACCATCATGCAGAATACATAACAACGAGATTCTTCACTTTGTTCAGAATGACAAACTGAAGACTATTATCGAGGATACTGAGTTCGATGCAACCCGTTTACATGTCCAGCGTTTATCCCACACCAAACCGCCCCTATCACGGCGTCTTCGTGCAGGATCTGATCAAACGCGTGCAAAATCTCTGGGATGAGGACGGGCAGGTCATATTCCCAGCCCCGATCAGCGACCTGCGCAACGGATTTCATCTGGCAGGCGAACGGAAAGTAGTCTTGCCCGGGGGCAACTGTCTGCGACAGCACTTCCCCCTCTATCTCTCACTCTCTTCCAAATATTTTTCGCCCCAACTGTCCACCAAATGGACAGTCGAATCATTCGCGAAGGTGGCTGAGCGTGTTTATCGCAGAAACCAGATGAATGCGGACGCCTTCTACGGCCACTTTCTGCTACCCGGCGGCGTCACCTCGGTACGTCTCGGTGCCATATTCAACAAACCCAGCTTCATCACCTTGGATGAGTCGTCCTACACCGGCGCCCAAAAAGCATACATGCCAAACGAGTTGCAGGAAATGGTGCGCGGTGTCAGCAGATCGGAAGAGCGTCGTGTAGGGAAAGAGTGTAGATCTCGGTGGTCGCCGTATCATTAAAAAAAAAAAAACAAACAACTAACACTCACACAAACAAAAAAAAAATAAAAACAAACAGAGTAGCCATTTGGTTAGCGTACAGCTAACATAGTTAGACCAACTGAGATTACATCA
>CAJVXH010000092.1 GCA_913009835.1 uncultured bacterium | reverse complement strand
TGAACGCAGTGAAGGAAAGATCGTGCTTTTCCAACGGTTTACAAGTTCGATCTTTTTCAGCCGTCAAACAAACGACGGCTTCAAAATGACACCCTGTGTCCAATACAGGGGTTTGTCAACACACTGAGTTGAATCAAAGATTCACCAGAGATTGACACGAATTGGGCGATCGTCCCTGTTTGACGAGTTCCGGGCTGGTTCTTCTGTGCCCTGATCGGGAACTTCAGGGTTGGTGTCCGAGATGTCATCCTGCCCAGCGCCTTGAGTATTGTCCAAATTATATTCATTCTGTGCTCTGCCCTCATCGCTGCGGACATCGCCGTTGATACCATACACTTGACTGTTTACAGTCTGCATGACTTCGAGCATTTTGCGGTGGTAGCGGCTGTCCGCCTGTAGCAACTCTGTGGTCAATTCGATAAACCTGTCTTCTGACATCTCACCATCATGCGCGCCCATTTGAACAGTGCGCGCGTTCGCTTGTTCCGGGATGGTACCTCGCAGGAATCCAGCCAGGGTCAGCGAGAAAATGAGCAGGATACTGGCGGCAGCTGCCCAAACCTGGGGTGAAGCACCACTGAGTTTGAATATTTTCGCTCTTTGTTTCCGGGTGGCAGTCTGAACGTTTTCCCAAACGCTATCAGGTGGAGTTTCCACCAATACATTTTGAGATTTAGTCAGAGTTTTCTGAAGCGATCTCGAGTCTCGCCAGAATCCTCTGAGCTCACCTGATTCGACCAGGGCGTCGATACTTTCCAGCAATTCCTCGCCAGTAAGCTCTCCATCCATAACAGCCGAAAGGTTTTCCTCAAATGTTCGCATCTTCTCTACCATGATTTAGCTCCACCACTTTCCCAACAGGCCTTCTCCCCAGTCAGCCTTGTCAGTACTCTTGCTGCCTTCGCCGGAATATTCCGACGTCCCACTTTATCCGTTCCAGTCCGTCATCCTGGGATGACAAACACACCGTTGCATGCGATTTGAGCATCTCACTACATGGAAGCTGATTCCATCTCAAGAATGCCTCGTTCACGAAGATCCTTGATCATTGCCTTGCGTGCCCGGTGAACGTTCACCTTTACCTGGGCATCGGTCCAGCCTGTCATCCGGGCGATTTCGCTGTAGGCACGTCCCTCAAGAACTCCGTACTGGAATGCGGTACGGTACCGTTCATTCAGCGTTTCCATCGAATTCAACACTTGTTCGTTCAAGTCTATCAACTCAGCCTCATCATCCGGTCTCATTCGATCTAAATCCGCCACCAGTTCAAACGGGTCCGTTGAATCATCGCTACTGGAAGGCAATTCATCGAACTTCCGTCGGCGGAAATGATTGATTGTCAAGTTGTACGCGGTGCTGAACAGGTACGATTTTACCCGTGAGGGTTCACGTAACTCGCTGTTTGCCTTGATCACCCGGATGAACACATCCTGGAGTAGATCCTCGGCATCCTGCCGGTTCTTCACTCGGTGACGCAAGAACGCGTACAGTGCTACGCCGTGCTCTTCGTACGCTTCGCGCCAGAATTCCAAACTCTGTCCTTTTTGGTCGGCCAAAGCCGCCATCCCTCCACCGGGCGTCCGTCCCCAACTCGCGTTTTCCCCGACTGACTGCTTCAGGGTCTCACTGATTGGACACAATGACACGTTCAGGGTTACACTTGTCATCAATTTATGGAAGAGCCATAAAGCTCAGACTTCCTTGGATGATACGACTTTATACGGATAAACAGGAGAAAAAAATAGTGTGGAAAGTATCAATGAAGAACTCAACTGTTCTTATCTAGGGGCGAATTTCGCGAATAATATTGGAGAAACGTGGGCGAGTGGTTGTCAAGTAATCTCAGCCAGGAAATATGCCCCTGTGACCCGCCGTCTTTTTGGCGGTTCGCAGGGATCATCTAATATCAACCCTGTTATCGCCTGCGGCGGTAACAGGGGCATGTTCATCGTATCTACGGCCCAGGACATGAATATCGTGGTAATGAAACAACCCCAGCCAAGCGGTCAGCTTCGGCTTCCACCCTGTTTTTCCCAGTCACGTAGCTTTCTGCTGGCTTCCTCGAGGTGTTTCTTATCACTGGCGGTCAGAGCATCCAGTCCGCTCTGGTTGATTTTGTCCAGCAGATCATCCACTTCCTTCTGCAATTTCCGGACTTCGTCCTCACGTCGGTAGACGACTTTCAGATGTTGCTTGCGTTGTTGGTCACCCTGAGCGCGTTTGAGTTTGTATTTCCATTTTGGCCATTGCAGGTAGACAAAACCGAAGAGCATTCCGCCGAGGTGTGCGAAGTGGGCGACCGGGCTGTTTGGGTTGAAACCGGAGAAGAATTCAATGACGACCAAACCAATGACAAAGTACTTGGCTTTTATTGGGAAGAGGAAATACAGGTAGATCGGCTGGTTCGGAAACAGGACTCCAAACGCTAGTAGTAATCCGTAGATAGCGCCAGAAGCGCCTATGATAGGGATGGGACTAGTCGGAGTGAGGACGGAATTCAATAGACCTGCCCCAATTCCGCAGATAAAGTAATATTTGAGGAATTTCTTAGGTCCCCAGATGGTTTCAAGCGTCCGTCCGAACATCCAGAGCACAAACATATTGAAGAGGATATGGAAGAATCCGCCGTGCAGGAACATGTACGATACGACCTGCCAAACGTATCCATGCCAGAAAGCGGCAGGAATCAGGCCAAAATATCCTGTGATAGCTGGATACATTCCTCCCAGGACAAGAACGGGAGTGCTATCGAAAATCTGTTGTATGAGGTACACGACAACATTCGCGATCAGCAGTCCACGAACGGCGTTTGGAACCATCGATGTGCTATAAGTACCGAAGCTGCGAGCCATAAGTTGAGTTTGCTTTTTTGTTAGTCCAGAATCAGCAATCACACGTTAACAAATCAAGGCAGATGAAAGAACGGCGAAAAAAGTGGAAAGCTGCCTGGCGTTAAGATCAGATGTTGAGTACTGATGAAGCTATCTTCTAAAAAATGATAATGTGTTTCACGAGATAAAATCAACATCGAGAGAGAGGAAAGAATGGGTCGGGTTGGTTTCATGTCCTCCCGGAGCCTGAACTGTATGCCGGGAGATATGGAAATCGTTGAAACCCGCTCTCACCCAGTGTTTATTGACAAAACGGTATCATTGTTATAAAAATACAATATATGGCGAAATGATTTGTGTCCCTCCCCATGATCAAGTATAATGGTTATAGAGCTGCTACTTCCTTATTGGGGACGGTGATAACGTCGACCCGCCCACATGATTGTTCCCCCGCCCGCGAAAATCTCTTTGTTAACGACTAAAGGGTCTATTCGCATGCGCGTTTTGCTTCTAACACTCTCAGTCCTTCTGACAGTGAGCTTTTGCTCGCTGGCCGGGCCGCCTATGACTGGCACCTGGACATTGGCTGACAGTCCGGTTGAACTGCTTGAATCCTCAACGATCCCTGAGGGACAAACCTTGACCATTCTTGCCGGGGTCGAGGTGCTCGTTATGGAGAATTGCAGGTTGGACGTGAGGGGGCAGCTGATCGTCCTCGGATCAGAAAACACACCCGTTGTTTTTACATCTTACACACCTGGCACTGATTGGTGGGGTATAGTCATTCACGGGCTGAATCAGGATCTGACCAGCACTTTTGAGTATGCTCATATATTTAACACCATCGTTGGTCTGACAGCGATTGATGGTGATGTTCTCGTTCGTTCAAGCAAGATTCAATCGAACCGTAGTGCCATATTTCTGCAAGAAGGATCTTTCGGTGAGTTACGGGAGAGCACGTTTTCAGTAACGTCTTCAACTTCCGATGCCAAGACGGCTTATGTGTTCCGTTCGAAGATTGATGCCGAGGATTGTACCTTCAATCTGACAATTTCAAATGTTACTGCCTCGCCAGCCGGTGGTGCAATTCAGATCTATTCATCTCGGGAAGGCAGCCGTATTGTATCGTGCCGCATATCCGCATCAAGCCAATCCGGAGCGAACGCTATCCGTCTCCTGAATTGTGACAACAACGTTACCCTCAATAGGACCGCAGTTCATACAGTTCGCACCGGCGGTTTCGAAACAGTCGATTGCGCCGCAATCTATTGTTCTCAATCAGATCTTCGCACGCTTGACCGGATGAGTATCCACATGGAGACGGACGCTGGTTCGATGTTCGGGATATATGTGACTGACGGTGCAGACGTTCGATTGATGAACTCAATCATCGCCGCCACAAATGTAGGTGCAACATCAGAACGTTATGCGGCGTTCGTTGACCCGAACTCTACCGTCAGCTCGATTCACTTCGAGTACGTGTGCGTTGACAATATGCAATTGGACAACGATACGGACTACTTTACGAAATTGGATGGTTCGATCCTGGAGGTAGACCCTCTCTGGACGAACCCTGATCTTGAGAATTATCATTTGCTGCTGGAATCACCATGCATTGATGCTGGCTCTCCGACAGGCGAACAGGATCCCGATGGCAGCCTTCCTGACTTGGGAGCCTATGTTTTTGAAGGCCTGCTTGTCCCTGATAACAATCCGGAACCGGTATCTAGTTTTGAGCTTAGCCATGCTTGGCCTAACCCTTTCAACGCAGCAACTCATTTCAGCATTCATCTACAGCAGCGTGTTCAGGTTCAGGTGCGTGTGTTAAATGTGTTGGGGCGCACCGTTACCGAACTGGCTGATCAGCAGTTTGATGCTGGTGACCACACTTTTACATGGCCCGCACAGGGAAGTCAGCAAATGGCGTCTGGCATATATCTGCTACAGGTCATTGCAGACGGCAATTCTCATTCGCAGAGGTTAGTTCTTTTGAAGTAAGGTGTCTGCAATCCGCTCTATTCTGTTCCGGCTCGCTTCCTTTGCGATTGCCGGAACTCTTTTTCTCCTACCGAGATTGAATCCTTGTCACCTCGAATAGAAGATAGATTCCGCAGCCTGCAAAAATTGCATTGCCATAGCTTTTCTCCCTACTTTGCTGTGTTAGGAGTCTAGCATTTTCATATAGTTGTGAGAAATGTGTGGAGGTCTGGATGAACCCGCCCAATGAAGTCAGTCGAAGTCGTGTCCGCTGGACAGTAAGTATTGTATTTTTCTCAGTCGTTCTGCTTGGAATGTTAACGAGTTGCCTCTGGGAACCGGATCGAGATAATCCAGCTGATCCATACAGCGATTTTCATAACGATGATGGTAGTCTTGAGATCCAAGTAATTGACCGTGCGGACAACCCCCTGGAGGGTGCCGAAGTCAGGTTGCAGGGTTATGGCGAAGCCCGATACACAAACACCGATGGTAAAGCGACCTTCATAGTACCCTCTGAGTTGCAGTATTTCACAGTAACTCGGGATAACTATGTATCACAATCGGGTGAGGCGGACGTAGATCCTCGTGCGACAACAACGAAATTAATCAAACTGAATGGTAAGCCATCCATTGATTCCGTCCATGTTCGAACCCGTATGATCGATGTTGATAATGGGGAACAAAACGTGCATCAGATTGGCTATGAGTTTGATATCTACTCTGACGATCCTGATGGCGAGACGGACCTGACTGACATTTTAATGTATCGACCTGATGGTAGTCCGCCCCGGACTGAAATAGCCAGCGGCTACATCAGGATTGAAGAAGACTATGCTACGGCCATTAGTGATTTTTACGAGTTGCTGGGGAATGATTTCCTTTTCGTCCTTTACGATGAGGCTGAGGATACAACACAGTATACGATTCAAATCCGAAATATGATAAACTACCGTGGTTTGACGGATAATATGGCTGAAGGTAAAACATACGATCTGGATGCTATTTATCTCACTTGGGAAAACCTGGCGAGCGAAAAACTAGATGTCCCTGCCAAGACCTACAGGGCTCGGATCTTTAGCTCACAAACCATCAGCGAAAGCATTGTTGACACTACATTGACTTTCGAGAATCCGGAAGAAGACACGTTAGGTATCAACATCCTTCAGACTGAGGGTCTCATGGGTGGATTCCGATATTGGTGGGAGCTGTACATGTTTGACAAGTTTGGCAACTACGTCCAGAGTGAACGGGTATATTTTGATGTGGATGAAATCCAAGGCGAGTGATTGACAATGAGCCGTAAATCCGGAAACGAGTTTGACAAGGGTCCGTTGATTCCCAGTGTTGATGAGAGTGATCTCACTCCGGGACCGATGGACAACCCCGGTACCCTCGAAGCCTTGCTTCGTATCAGCCAGGTTCTCAGCACCATTCAAGAGGGTCCAGCTCTTCTGAGGAAGGTGTTGGAAATTGCGATGGAAACCGTTCATGCCCAACGTGGTTTTGTGGTCGTTGTGGGCGAGGAGGGGAATGAATGGTCAATCCGTGCATCTGCGAATCTGTCTGACGAGGAGGCTGGACGTATCGCCCAGCCGTCTAGCAAGATTCTCAGGCGTGTCCAGGCGGAACGTGTTCCCTTACTTGTGCATGACGCACAGACCGATCCCCGTTTCGAGGGATCTGAATCGGTCATCATGCAGCAGATTACCGCTGCCATTGCCGTTCCTATGATGGTGCGTGATGAGCTGATTGGCATCATATATGTGGACAGCCGTCAGAATCGTTCGAGATTCACTGAGGAGAATCTCGATTTCTTCCGTGTCTTTGCAGTTCAGGCCGGGTTAGCATATGTCAATGCTGCTCGATTTGACCGTTTGCAGGAAGACAAGTTACGCTTGCAGACTGAGATGCAGAAGATGTATGGTTTCCCCTCGATCATCGGTGTGCATCCTAAGATGCAGGAAGTATTCACCCTGATGCGGAAGATTCTCAACTCAGATATATCCGTAATGCTGCTCGGTGACAGCGGAACCGGTAAGGAGCTGGTCGCGCAGGCATTGCATTATAATGGTCCGCGCCGTGAGAAGCCCATTATCGCCCAGTTCTGCGGCAATCTGAGCGAGAATTTGCTTGAGAGTGAGCTGTTTGGTCACAAGCGAGGCGCTTTTACAGGAGCCTTGCATGACAAGCGTGGTTTGATGGAAGTCGCCGATGGTGGTACGTTCTTCCTCGATGAAATTGCAGACATCAGCCCGACGATTCAGACCAAACTATTGCGAGTGGTACAAGACGGGGTTATCCGTCATGTTGGTGGTACGGACAGTAAGAGTGTTGATTTACGAATACTTTCAGCTACCAACAAGGATTTGAAGCAGGAAGTGGACGAGGGTCGTTTCCGTGAAGACCTGTATTATCGTTTGAATGTTATCACCATCAGCATACCGCCGTTGCGCGAGCGTGGGGACGATGTCCTACTTCTTGCCGATTACTTTTTGAAACGTGCCTCTGAGCGTTCTGAAACGGCCAAGAAAGTAATCAGCCGTGAAGCAGTGGAACTGATCAAGGCGTATGAGTGGCCGGGCAACGTACGCGAGTTGGAAAATGCAATTCAACGTGCGGTTGTTCTTGCGGGTGAAAATGAGGAAATACTACCCGACGATCTCTTGATCACCAGGGATGGTGAGGAAGCCCCTCATCAGAAAACCTTACGAGAACATGAGCGCGATGTCGTCATGAGCACTCTCGAGAAATTCGAAGACAACAAAACACGCACCGCGGACGCTTTAGGTGTCAGCCTTCGTTGGTTGCATTACCGGTTAAAAGAGTGGCAGACCTCGAACGAATAGTCGGCTATCGCATCGACCGTGAGATTTCTCGCTCGTCCATCACCTCAGTGTACCAGGGTTATCAGGAGTCCCTGCAACGCAAGGTGCTGATCAAGCGTCTCCATCCCCAATTCGTCAGCGACCCGGAGATTCGGTCTCGCTTTGAACGGGAAGCGCACGCCCTCGCTCGAATCAAGCATAAAAATATCGTTCACATCTATGATTTCCGAGCAGACGATGAGCTGATGTTACTGGTTCAGGAATGGATCAGTGGCGGTTCTGTAGCCGATTTTATTCGCAGTCATGGCCCGTTTTCGGAGCGCGAAGCGGTCGCCCTGGCGATCGATGTGTTGGAAGGTCTTAATGTCGCGCATGAGGCAAAAGTTATTCACCGCGACATCAAACCTTCCAATTTGATGCTCTCGAACGTTGACTCGATAAAGATTACTGATTTTGGGCTGGCGCATTTTGAAGGGTCTCCCACCCTGACCCAACAGGGCGCGATCATGGGTACTCCGGCCTACATGCCGCCGGAGGTGGTCAATGGAGAACCCGGCAGTGCGAAGGGCGATATTTATAGCTTGGGTGTGACCCTTTATGAGCTTCTGACCGGCAATAATCCATTCCAGGCAGATAATATCTCTCAAACCTTGCAGCGCGTGTTGACTGTTAAACCCACCAAGTTGGAAGGTGTACGCGACGACACAAACCGTCTCCTGCTCTCCATGATGGCCAAAGATCCAAATCATCGTCCCAATTCGGTGAGCTTGATACTTGATCAATTGAGACCATTAGCGGTGGAGCTGGGAGCGGATACCGGGTGGGAAGCAGTGCAACTCCCTCTGCCCTCTTTTGATCGACAAAACGACAATGGAGAGGGCGATCCTGTCCCTGTTCGTTCAACCACCACGCACTCGATTCGTCCATCCCGTCGCGCGACACCCTCTTTATCGATCGTGATTGCTTCTTGGGCAGTCATGGTGTTGGTGACTGCGACAGTACTGCTGTATACCTCCACAGATATCCTCTTCGATGATGCACAGCAATTGGATACTGTTCAGACAGTGGAAAATCCGGGCAATGAGTTTCAGGACACTTCCTTCGCTATAATCGAACCAGGCAATGGTATTGGGGAAATTATAGAAAATCCGCGAGCTGGGACGGAACCACAAACACCCGCTGAGGGTCAGGGGGATCATGTATCAGGGGGAACAACTCAGCGGGATATAGCAGATTCCGGAGAGAACTCAGCGGGACCGACGGAGGCGGATGACGTTCCAGTTTTGGTAGATCTTCCAGCCGTAATTATTGAACCAGTGATATCCAATGACTCAGGCTATGTGATGCTCAGCGTTCAACCTTGGGCACACGTGTATTTCAATGACCGGCAGGTCGGTACTACCCCATTGCTTGAGCCCCTGCACTTACCATCCGGGAACACTCAGTTGGCGCTCATCAATCCTCAGTTTCCGCGAGTGGTTCGTGAGTTTCGCGTTCCGACGACCGCCGACACAGCAACATATGTGGTGGATCTATACAATGAGGTAGGTGTCATAGAGTTTATCAATGCCATTCCCTGGGCTGAGGTTTCGCTCGATGGGGAGTTCATCGGTAACACTCCCATAGGCAATCCGCTTCTCTTACTACCCGGCAATCATACACTTGTCTTCACACACCCGAATCTGCGCGAAGAGACCGTTCCTTTCTCGATTTCGGCTGGTGAAAAGCGCAGGTTTCAAGTCAATCTCTATGACTAGTTCGTATCCCGACCGTTCAGCTACCTCCACCGATAACCAAATTACCGTAATTCTGCTCAAACGAATGAATATCGCGCAGACTATACACAGTATTATTCCTATTCAGAGCCTGCTGTCTCTCCAAAAATTCTGTATATACCAAAAAAGTACTTTGCTTCCCATTTTTCGTTTCTTATTTTCCCGGACCTTGCGTATGCATTCACGGGACATCTGTACTGCACGCGCGTTCACTCAACGTAGTACAAATTTTCAAGGAGATTGCCATGAAGTATCTGTCAAGCATTATTCTTGTTCTAATGCTGGTGTGTGTTGCTTCAGCTCAGACAGATCCGCCCAGCGGTCTGGAAGCTACCTTGAATCCTGGTGGTTCGGTAGATTTGACCTGGAATGTACCATCAGCCGGTCTTATGGAAGACTTCAGTGACGGCATTGGCCAGGGTTTCAACTGGTTGACCACAGGCGGCGTGTTCTCCATTGATGGCGGCTATGCCAAAATGGACATGACCAACGCTACAGCTTGGGGTACAGGCGCGTACGAAGACATGGAGTTTGGTAACTTCTTCCTGGAAACGAACTTCCAGATTGTTGGCACCTCGACGAGTTCTCGTGGTCACATGTGGTGCACCAACGGCCCGCGCGACGCTGACTTCAACGGCTATGGCATGTATGTCAGTGGTGGCAGCTATTCCATCTGGCGTTACGACACCGGTGTCGCCTCCGTCATCCAAACCTGGACCGCCGCCGCTTCTATTAACCAGGGTGACGGTGCCCTCAACAACCTCCAATGTGATGCTTCCGGTGGTACGTACGACGTGTACATCAACGGGACGTATATCCTCTCCTTCACCGATGCAACCTACCCGCAGGGCTATGCAGGTTTGATCACTGCTTATGGCGCCAACACCTGGTATGATGACATCATGTGCACGACCACTGCCGTAGCTTCAGTTCCGCAGACACCAGCAGATCAGGGTGTTGTGGAGGCTGGTTACTTCGATGACATGCACAACTCGATTGCTCAGCCAATGCCACAATCTGGCGCTCTCGTATTCGATCGTTTCGGTGAGCCGGTAGCGGATGATTTCCTGTATTACAAGGTCTACCGTGATGGCAACCTGGTTGGCCAGCCCGCAGGGGAATCTTACACAGATCAGCTCCCGTCTCCGGGTACCTACAGCTATACAGTATCGGCCATGTATGATGAAGGCGAATCAGCAGCAACAGGTCCAGTCGTCATTGATTGGGTTGCTGTGACACTCGACCTCACCGGTACCACCACAACGGTCGGTGAAGGTGGCGGAAACATTGTTTATGATGCGCATCTTCTCAGCATGATTGGTCTTTCGATGAATGGTCTTTCCTATCAGACCTTCATCACCCTGCCGAACATGCAGGTTGTTGGACCGACCCTCAACGTTCCTTGGAACCTGTCACCATTCATGGATGTCACCGTAACCGGTATGACCCAGGCGATACCAGATTACGCTCCAGAAGGTACTTATAACTTAGAGGGTAGAGCTGGTGTTGCAGGCAACCCGGCATTGCAGGTACGTGACGACTTTGATTTCCAGAAGGTTGGTGCTGGCCTGGCTGAAGACTTCAATGATGGACTCGCTCAGGGCTTCACTTTTGATGTTGGTACCGGTACTTATTCGATTGATGGTGGATACTGCAAGTTTGACGAGATCGCGACTGCTACATGGGCATCGGGTGCATACGAAGACATGAGCTTTGGTGACTTCACCATGACCTCGACCCATGAGCTGATCGTTACTGGTGGTTATTCCGTCGGTTTGCTGTGGCGCACCAACGGCCCGCAGGATGCTGACATGACCGGTTATGCAGTGTACCTCAGCAACGGTTCCTACTCCGCCTGGGTCTACACCGGTGGTGTACCGACCAACCTCGTTGGTTGGACTGCTGATGCGAACATCAACCAGGGTACTGGCGCAGTCAACGATATGGAAATTGTTGCCACTGGCAGCAACTTCGATTTCTACTGCAACGGTGGATATGTTGGTAGCTGGACTGATGCAACATACGCTTCAGGTTATTCCGGTATTGTATGTGCATACACCAACGAAACTTGGTTCGACGATATCATGTGCACCCCAGGAGGAGCTGCTCCGAACATGGCTGCCAGCCTTGGCACCCCGGAAACAGTGCTTCGTGACCACATGGGTCAGATCATCACCAACCCGGATGATTTCTACACCCCGGGCGTCGCATTTGATCGCAGCAGTCAGATCGTAGACGAATTCGAATTTGTCGCTGAAGATTGGGTTGCCACAGGTAGCTTAATCGCTGGTGATGCGAGTGTCGTAACTATCCCGACCAAATTCGAAATGGGTACCGCTTATCCGAACCCGTTCAACCCGAGCACCTCAGTCGCCATCGCTCTTCCGAGCGCCAGTGACCTGACCGTGACCGTGTTCAACGTAATGGGTCAGCAGGTTGCCACATTGGCCAACGGTCAGTACAACGCTGGTCAGCACAGCTTCGTGTTTGATGCTGCAAACCTCGCCAGTGGTCTGTATTTCATCCAGGCGCAGGTTCCAGGTCAGATGAACGCGATTCAGAAGATTACCCTCATGAAGTAATGAGGTTTTTCCTGAAACATGGGTAGTATCCATGTTTCCAAGTAGATGCTATTCGCCCGCAGCCCTAAGGCTGCGGGCGTTTTAGTGTCCTTAGAGTAAATGGAGGCTACTATTGAGGGCTGAGAGAATGTATGTTTGGTGAGGAAATTCCTGATCATCTCCATTGGTAAATGATAACATGTGCATTGATGTCCTGAAACTGGCGCGACAACTACCTCTGGCTGAAGAACGGTACTGGTACGGCGATATATCGCTGGTTGCGCGTCCCGCCGCCGCAATTCTCAACAGTCGTCAGGGACGGCACAGTCACGGTGGCGAAGAGTGGATTCGCAGCTCGATCAACGCCACTTCTCGTATAATGGATGACGGAAAGGTGTTGTTTTCCTCATCAGGGTTGATCACCTGGGAGCTGACAGTCTGGGCAATAGCCCAATCGTTGCACAATGTGGTCCTTCTGGTGCCGATGGCTGAAGGTACAATCCCTGAAGACGCCCCTCTTCTGTTACAGAAAGTATTCGAGGATTATGGATTAACACGTCAGAACGCGCTCGCGATCCCATTTTTTGTACCCTCGCGTGGTTCTGAGAAAACACTCTGGAAAGCTCGGGACGGGCTCATCCTTCGGAATGTCGAAACTTTGATCCCGGTCTCCATTCGGGAGGGTGGTTTTCTGGAGAGTTGTTTGGTGGATCCACGCATTGTTAACAAGATTGATCCTGACTTCAGAGTGGCGTATTCACCTTGCAAACAGGCTGTTCCGACGATTCCCCATCCCGAAGATGTGAGAGATTCAGTGGAAGATCTTGAGTGGGATCATGTAGCACACTGGACTCGTCAGTCGAATGGACCCTGGCCGGGTGAGACTCGAGTTGAGTATTACCGCGACCTGCTGGCTGCTCGCGATACAACCTATCGTTCGGCGCGATTGACGTTATTGCGAATACTGCGTGAAGAGACTATCAGGGCGACGAGCTGGCGAATGCCGATGAACATGGAAATGGTGTCGTTATCCGAGCTTCCACCTTGGGATATGGTCGAACGGATGAGCTGGCGAAAGCGATATGCTCGGGTGAACTACGAGCCCTGGGGTATCGCGGTGAAACGTTCTGCTCTGGGGGCTCTTGGTGGTCGAAAAGTCGTTTACGGCATTCGCGAAGAACGCGGGAAATTGCCATTGGCTGATCGTCCGTATTTCCAGCAGACGTCTGATCAGTCAGACTGGGAGAACGAGCGGGAATGGCGTATGGGCGGGGATTTGAGGTTGAATGAACTGGCCGACAATGAGGCAACTGTTTTTGTGCCAGATCCAACTTCAGCGGCGGAGTTTCAATCGAGCTGCCGGTTCAAGGTTCTCTCGATTACATGAAAATTGCCTCAGAACAAGTTAAATCGGGATTTAAGTCCATGGTATTTGCTGTCTTGCATCCAGGTATCATTTCCTCAATACAAAATCGCTTTTTTATTCAATCGTAATATCTTTCATTGACATGGTTGTTGTATTTTGGTATTCTGTTTTCCAGAGGTGATTGTTGCTATTCTGTCTCACCTCCTCCAAAAGGAGAAGAAAGATGAAGCGAGTAGTTGCTGTTCGTTGTCTGCTGATCGGATTGGCGTTTATTGGAACATCTTCGATTGCTCAACCACCCGATACCTTGTGGACCCAGCATTGGGGGGTTGGTAACGGGTATGAGGATAGGGGTGAAGGCGTTCAACAGACCTCAGATGGCGGATATATAATCGCGGGATTCACTTATTCTTCTGACACTGCTGATCACGATCTCTGGCTGATCAAGACGGACTCTGATGGAAACGAGGAATGGGACAAGACTTTCGGCGGAAATGGTGAAGATTACGGTAAGAGTGTTCAACAGACTGCCGATGGTGGATATATAGTGACGGGTTGGACATTCTCCTTCGGCGCGGGATTGTCGGACATGTGGCTGATCAAAACAGATTCTGAGGGAAATGAAGAATGGAACAGAACTTTCGGAGGCAATAGCAGCGATTATGGCAAGGTCGTTCAGCAAGCAGATGACGGAGGATACATCATCACCGGTATGACCACCTCATTCGGGGCGGGGATGTTAGACATGTTTCTGGTCAAGACGGATTCAGACGGAAACCTTCAGTGGTACCGAGCTTTCGGAGGGCCTGAGGACGACTACGGCTGGTGTGTTCAACAGACAACTGACGGTGGCTACGTCATCGCGGGGGGAACTCTCTCATTCGGTGCAGGTCTTTCGGACGTTTGGCTGTTAAAAACAGATCACCAGGGAAATGAGGAGTGGAACCACACATATGGTGGAGTTCGCAACGATTATGGCAAGTCAGTGCAACAGACAGAAGATGATGGCTTTATCATAGTGGGATATACTCTCAGCGACTT
>CAJVXH010000091.1 GCA_913009835.1 uncultured bacterium | reverse complement strand
GGACTCTGTAGTTCAAAGAGAGTTGTGGTCAAGATATAGTTGTGTTTTTTTTTTTTTCTTGTTGTTTTTTTTTTCATGATACGGCGACCACCGAGATCTACACTCTTTCCCTACACGACGCTCTTCCGATCTCCATAAAGAGAAGATTAGAGAGCGAATCCATCAGGTTGGTCCACCCGATCTACCTCGATTTAAACTACCTGCACCGGAAGAGTTGACTGATCCCGCTCCGATGGAGGGAATCCGCCACGATGCCATCGCACATTTCGATGTGAAATATCAAGGTTTCGGACGGGCACCGAAATTTCCCATGGCGGACCTCCTGCTGTTTCTCCTTGCTGATCGGGATGATGAATACCGTTCGCTGGCATTTTCGACACTGGAAACACTGCGAGCATCCTCATTACATGATGTGCTTGGGGGAGGATTCCACCGATTCGCGGAATTAGAGACTTGGGGTCAGCCCCGATTCGAAAAAATACTCTACGGTAACGCATCGTTGTTGGAAGCATATGTTGAGGCGTATCGTTTGACGGCTGAAGAACGTTTTTACAACGTCGCAAACGGTACCCTGACATTCCTCGACTCCATGCTGGCTTCTGAGGACGGACTGTTCTTTGCTGCTGTCGATTCAGAAGGAGAAAAAGGCGATCCCGGCAGCTACTATGGTTGGTCGAAGGCAGATGTCATTGAAGCTCTCGATGACGACGAAGCGTTGATTACCGCAACATTGATGTTCTTTGGCATCTCACCTCATTCAGTGATCCGGGGAGAGCTGGAACGTTGCTACCTGGAAGAGCGTGTCCAGCCCTCGCAACTCTCCATGCGGCTGGCTCGTGATGAAGAGACTATTCATCATCTGCTGTCGAAAGCCCGCGAAGGTTTGAAGAAAGAGCGAGATTCGCGTCCCGATCCGGCTATTGATAGCACGAAATACGCCTCCGACCAGGGACGAGTGTTGGGAATATTGGCGACAGCGTCAATTGTCCTGAACAAGCCTTGGGCGTTGAAGCGTGCCTTTGACATTTCCGACAGGATCTGGGATAAGGGTCGGCGCGAGGGTGGCGGTGTAGAACACATATTTGGTGAGACCGGAGATAGTGTTTACCTTCTGGATTGTGCCGAAGTGATACTGGGTTGCCTGGAACTGTACAGAATTGCTGGTCGTGCTGCGGATCTGCTCAGAGCGGTGACACTTGCACGGGAAACGGTTGATCTGCTGGGTGATGAGGATGGTGTTGGGTATTTCGACCATCTTGAACGTGAGACGGAATACGGTGCGGTCCGTTATCGCTTTACTCCATTCGAAGCAAACAGTCGTCTCCTCCACGCTTTCACACTGCTGTCAGCTTACACTCGCAATGAATCCTGGCATACCAGAGCCCTGGATCTTTCAACCGCATTAGCCCAGATTCGCTTGCGGTACAGACTGGCGGATGCGACATTGGGCAGGGCGTTACGTTCCCTCGTGAAGCCACCGGTGATGGTAGATCTGATCGGTCGTCAAACGGGTATTCTACGTCGTCAGATCCTGTTGGAGGCTCCAGCTGGAACTTTGATTCGTACATTTGATCCGGTTCAGAAAACACCCTGGACACCGTTGGATCGTTACGATAACTGCGATTTAGATGTCGCTGAAGCTGTGGTATACTCTGACGGTGAAGTATCCGAGCAATTATCGGATATTGGTGAGATTCTTCAACGTTTAAATGATGTGCAATAGATTTCGATGTAAGACGGTTAGAGTTTGCATCGGGAATTGATAACAAGAGGATGAGCATGATGAAGCAGAAGGCACGGTTTCTTTTAGCGGGGCTGGCGCTCCTGATAGTAACGAGTTCTTTGTCCGCACAAGGATACGACATAAGGGTATGGGGTCCGTTGGATGGAGTCCCGGTACGTCAGGGCTCTCACATTGAGTGGTTCCGATCAGTCGCATCGGACGCCGACGGAAATATGGGCATGATCTGGTCCGACGCCCGCAGCGGTGGACGTGACATGTATATGCAGGTCACTGATGCTGATGGTACCGAGCTCTGGAGTGATTCTGAGGGCAAGTTGGTTGCCGGTGGAATTAATCGTCAGGAAGATCCGCACCTCATGGCGACCTCTGATGGTAACTGGATCATCACCTGGATCGATTATCGCGATAGCGGTCCGAACGAAGACACCGGCGATGTCTATATCACCAAGCTGGATTCCGACGGAAATCAACTCTGGGCAGCTACCTCCCCAGACTCAGGCACCGGTATTCCCATTGCACGTGTTCCCGCAAAACAGCTGTGGGTGCAATCTTTCAGTGATGGTAATGGCGGATGTGTCAGCATCTGGGTAGATGGCCGCAACCAGAATGCCGACATCTACGGACAGCACATGGATGCTGACGGTAACAAGCAGTGGCTCACCGGTCACCCGGGTAATGAGTGGGGTATTGTGCTCGCAGGTGGTATCAGCGACCAGGGAAGTGTAGGCGGTGCAAAGTACACAGCTGACACCGATGGTGCCGGCGGCATGATTTACGGCTGGCAGGATAACCGTGACCCGGTAAATCTCAACCTTTATTGTAACCGTGTTGATATTAATGGTGACCTGCTGTGGGCGGATGAAACCGGCCTCGCGATGTGTTTGGTTGATGGTGAACAGGATGCTTTCCGTATGGCACCGGACGGTAATGGTGGAGCATTCTTCGTCTGGGAAGACAGCAGAACACTGGGGGACATCAACCTATACGGAAATCACCTTGATGCAGACGGGAATATGAGCTGGACGCCCGGTGGTGTAGTCATCTGCGACGCTGCCTCCACCCAGGGTGCCCCACGCATCATCAGCACCGTACCCGGTGAAGCCATCATGATGTGGGATGACAGCCGAGTTGATGAATTCCACTCTGATATTTATACCCAGCGCATAAGCGATGATAACGGTTCTCTGATGACTCACTGGGGTCATAACGGAATGGTGCTCGCTGATGAGGTAAATAACCAGCAGGGCGGACGTCTGACGCACGATGGTGCCGGTGGAGCTGTGTACACCTGGAAAGATGAGCGTTATGGCCAGGCACCGAACAACGACCTGTTCGCTCAGCGTATCAATCAGGACGGTGACTGGCAATGGGGTCCGGACATGAACGGCACACCAGTTTCGCTGGCTGCCAACACCCAGGATGGAAATATCGTCCGCCGAATGGCCGGAAACAGTTTTGGAGTCGTCTGGCAGGACTTCAGGGAGGGAAGCCCCGGATTGTATTTTCAGAACTTTGCGAGCTCGGGCACACCTAGCCTTCAGGAAGACGGTGAGAAAATAATGTTCGGTATTGATGCCAACGCCATCTGGCCTCGAATCCTCTCCTCGACTATAGAGAGCGAATACTATTTGACGTGGACCGACGGTCGCTATGGCATCTTGGGCAACTATCCTTATGTTCAGCTCCTCCGCGCGCCGCTGCATGCCAGGGAGAAGGAGTTTGTTTTCGAGGAAAACGGTATATCGTTACTCCCGGGATATCCGATCGGTGATACCATTAGCGTTGCTATCGAGGATCTCGACCAGGCAGTGAGTCCAGATGCTGGGTTACTATCCGTATGGGTGGATGGCCGACAGGGAAGCGCCCCACTCCTCTATGCTCAGAAGATGGATTCGCAAGGAAATGTCCTCTGGGGTGATATCGGTGTCAGTGTCGCCGTCGATCCTCAAATTGAAGTTCCTGATAGTCAGGAGAAACCACGCATCCTGCCAACTGACGATGGAGGTGCGTTCGTCTTTTACAACCAGACCAATTTTGATCTCTACCTCCAGATCCACGCTCAGCGTTTGAACTCAAGTGGTGTTGGCCTGTGGAATAACGAACCAGATTACGGTATCGCTTTGACCGCGCAGGATGAAGATCACGAGATCATGGATGTCCATTACTTCGATAATGGCACAATACTCGTGGTGTACAAATACAGCGATGTAGGTGGACGCGACCTGTTTGCCATGGCCATTGACGAAGATGGCGAATTTGTCTGGGATGATCCTGTATCCATCTGCTCGGCAGAGGGGATGCAGAACGAAGGGAAGACAATCACCGTCGATGGCGGCATTGTGATCGTCTGGGAAGACGCTCGTCGTGGAATCTCCATCCGAGATCTTTATGGTCAGATAATTGACGAAGACGGTAATCTTGGCTGGACTACAAACGGTGTTATGCTGGTAGAGGATGACAACCGGCAGAATGAAGTATGCCTGAACTCTACGGGCAGTGACGCTCAGTGGTTCTGGATGACATGGAAGAGCGCAGCCGATGGTATCACCAATGACATCTTGACTCAGCGATTCGACCTCGATGGCGCTCCACTTCTATTACCCTCAACTGGTATCGGGATTGGAGATGAAGCATCACCTCAACAAACTCCCGCAACAGTAATGGATGCTGACGATGGACTGTTTATCATGTGGGTGGAGAACGTAGATAATCAGGATTTCAGCGACCTGCTCTACACAGAAATTGATATAAATGGTGATCCGGTTGGAGGATTCCAACTTGATCAGGGCGAGATCCTCTCCGATGCATACCACATCCAGGCTGACGTCACGGCGGTAAGCGATGGTGACGTAGGTTTTGTGGCGCTATGGCGCGATAACCGCTCCACCGGTAAGGAAGAGCTGAAGAACGTATACGTTCAGCGTTGCAATCTTCCCCTCGATGTTGGTGAGAAGTCAGCCACGCTTCCCATCAACATGGAGTTGGCGAACAACTACCCGAACCCATTCAACCCATCCACCATGATCGGCTTCACTATTGACAGGCCAGCCCCAGTAAGACTGGTGATCTACGATGTTCTGGGACGTGAAGTCATACGCCTTGTCAATCGTGCACTGAACGCCGGACAATACGAAGTCATGTGGGATGGAAAGTCTTCGTTTGGTCAGGAAGTGGCATCTGGCATGTACTTCTATCGGCTGGAAGTGAATGACGAGCTGGTGACCAGAAGCATGGTCTTGCTGAAGTAATTAGTCGTCTCTGAATATGCATTCTCAAGGCACACCGCAAACGCTGTGTGCCTTTTATTTGCAGTTTCCCCGGGAGTGAGAGAGTCTTTTCACCACTGCCTCCAGCTTGAGCTATCCTCTATATTGTGGCAACTGGAGAGTTGGCGATGAATTATCATGGAAACATCGCAACCGGTGCTTTTTCACATCAAGAATGGACTCATGCGTACGAAGCATCATCTGAAACGTCTCAATATTTTTCGGTATCCGGCCATGTGTCGGATGGCGTTGCCCTGGTTAGCAGGATTATTTCTTACCTTGGCCATGGTCCTGCCATCTCAGGCACAGTCGCATCCTCGCGTCGGCATTGTCGAGGCGTTCTGGGAAGATAGTCTGGCAATTATCCGTCCGGAAATCATTGATCCCCTCGATACTTCACTGAGACGTACCCTGGAATCCGGTGTGCCAGTTCGGGTGGATGTGGAAATCCGGTTCTCGAGAACCGGATACGTCAAGACAGTGTCTGTTGGGATCATTATCGAATATGATGTCTGGACCGGGTGGTATCGCGTTACAACTCCCCTCTCCCCATTCGCGATCAAGGAGTACGCGACCGTTGAGCAACTTTTCGCGCAAGACTTACTGTTGATATTCGGCCCCGACGAAGTTGATCCACACACTGAGTGGTTTGTCAAGGTGCGTTCAGGCGCGGTAATCCACGATGGTGACGAGGAGACGGGTAACCAACATGGTGTCGCGAACGATCTGAGCGGAGTGACTCGTCTGCTGTTCCAATTATTTGATCGCAACAAGGATCGTGGTGAGTGGTCTGAATTGGTGAAGTTGTCTAAACGTGAGGACAGCTCGCCATGACCTTCCGTTTCAGATTGATCTTAGCTCTGCTGATCGCTGGCCTGCTACCGTTGATCCCGCTGTTTATCAGCGTGCGGAGCGCCATTCAAACGGGCGCCGAATCATTGGCACCTGAAGAAACCGGCTTGGCCATTCAGAGCGGAATGGAACTGGTACGACTCGAACTACAGGAGATTCGTGCCGACCTTCCATCCAACCTGACAACCCTGATCGAAACCGTCGCCCCACCAGACCATTCGCCCAAATTCATCCCTCACCTTCTACCTCACCAATCACTCTACATATACGCCGGATCCACATGGTATCAATGGACTTCGAGTAACTGGTCAGCATCTTCACCACCACCTGAACCCGAAGAAAAGGTGTTCGGTCAGTTTCCCGATCTCGTACAGGAGCGGATGACTGACGCCATGTATCGGGAGTGGGTTCTGCTCCATGAACTCCCGGAATCATTCCGCGCTTCCGCCGAACAATTACAGCAGGCTGCTGCCGACTGGGCGGTGTCCAGCGAACAACGTGAACGTCTGATTGCCAGCCTGACCACCGCTTTCGTAATTACCTATCTCGGTGCGATGTTGTTCGCCATTATGGCCGGATTGTTCGTCCTCTCTCCCTTGACCAGAAGGATCAGGCATCTGACTGAGGTCGCCGAATCGATCCGAATCGGTAATGAAGATATCCGCGCTGAGGAATCCGGCGGTGGTGAGACTCAGTGACTGGCCCGTACATTCAATCTCATGCTCGAGCGGCTGGTCGAGAGTCGCAGCCATGCCGCAGAGATGGAGAAACGTGCGGCCTGGCGGGAGTTGGCACCTGTCCTCGCACACGAGATCAAGAATCCGTTGACTCCGATCCAATTGTCCGTGCAGCAGGTAGCAGAGAGCTACACCGGCGATGATGAACATTTCGCGAAAACCTTGAGCACCACTAGAGAGATTGTTGATGAAGAGGTCGAACGTCTACGACGACTGGTACGCGACTTCGGCGATTTTGCCCGTGCTCCGGAACCAACGCCTGAGACGATCAACATCCCGGGATTCATGGCGGATCTGGCTGGTTTGTACGGAGATAAACTTGAAGTGATTGTTGAGTGTTCCGGCGAGGCGAGCTTTGACCGTGAACAGGTGCGACGCGCGCTGGTCAATCTGATCGAGAACGCCAGCGCTGCTGCGGAAGATGCCGATGAAAACAACGCCCATGTCCGTCTCACCTGCCAGATGATGGATCATGAACTGCGTTTCACCGTTGAGGATGGCGGGCCGGGTGTGCCGGAGGATTCATGGGAGTCGATTTTTCAGCCCTATGTGACCACCAAGAGCAACGGAATCGGCCTCGGTCTGCCGGTCGTGAGAACGACCGCCGAGCAGCACGGCGGGCGGGTGTGGGTAGAGCAGTCGGATGAACTTGGCGGGGCGAAATTCTGTTTTGTCATTAGTAGCTGAACAGGCCCGGGGAGTGCTCGTCAAGCGCGGATTATCCATCGGTTTGGACACACAATGAAGGATGAAGATAGTTTGTCAGAGTGACGGTTTATCCGCGTTTGCAAGCAAACACGGGCCTATATCTACGCGGATTATCCATCGGTTTGGACACGCAATGAAGGATGAAGATAGTTTGTCAGAGTGACGGTTTATCCGCGTTTGCAAGCAAACACGGGCCTATATCTACGCAGATTATCCATCGGTTGGGACACACAATGAATGATGAAGATAGTTTGTCAGAGTGACGGTTTATCCGCGTTTGCAAGCAAACACGGGCCTATATCTACGCGGATTATCCATCGGTTGGGACACACAATGAAGGATGAAGATAGTTTGTCAGAGTGACGGTTTATCCGCGTTTGCAAGCAAACACGGGCCTATATCTACGCGGATCAACCCTGTTATCGCCTTCGGCGATTCACAGGGGCATGTTCATCGTACGGATTATTCACGACATAAATGTCGTGGGCAGACGTCGCTAGAAAATACTCGTAAATGTCACCTTCACACCATCGAACGGCGCAACCACACGGCATTTACCACTCGTGCAGACCAAACCACCACGCTCTTCCCCGATGGTCACCAGCAGTTCATGACGATTGTCTATGAACGCCGCAAACTCACTCTTGAACCAGCTAGACTTGTCCTGATTCGGATCATCTTCAGCGGTTTCCAGCACCAGCGATGCGGAATACTGCCTGCGGAAAGTAGCACCGATAATCGTAATCGATTCAATTGAAGAGGCTTCCTTGATGACATCCTCAACAATACCACCTTCAGCCTGGACTTTCAGCGACCAGTCGTCAGCGAGTTGATAGTCTCCGCCCCCACCGAGAACCGACCGTCGCAGCCAGCTGGTACGTGCTCGCACTGCCCCATCGCCTTCGATAGTGTAGACCAGATCTTCGTCCAGTCCACCCCAGGCGCTCACATATAAATCCATTGTCGGATAGCCGGTATATTCCACAAACACCTGACGATACGGACTGTTCACTTCGTCAATCGAAGGGATCCATAGATCCTCTTCATAAAATGACGAGGATTGGCTGTAGTTGGCGGTAATCGTGTTCGAGCCGCTGATATTGTAACTGGCTTCAATCTGCGCGCCGACTTCGTCATCGAAACGGACAATGTGCGGGTGCTTGCTGAACAGTGGGCTGGTAAACTCACGTTGCACAATCGGCGGACTGTGGAACGGTAAAATGTCAATTGATGCCGCATATGCACTTCCGGGTGAGGAGGTACCGCCGGAATACCGATAATAATGGTATCGTTTGAAATCCGCGAACAGACTAAGGTTGCCACCGAACCAGCTGGCGGATGCGTACACCGCGTCATGCCTGTCGTCTATGCCTTCAATATCCTCAACAGCATATTCAGCCCACAGCGAAACCGAACGGCCGTCCCAACCATAATTACCGGCCCAGGTGCGCGATTCGTCGTAGCTGAGGATCCCTTCTTCGGCAGGCGTCACCAGCATACCCTGCAACCCAATCACCGATGTTCCGCCGGGATACCGGTAACTCACCTGGCCAGCACTTACCTGGGCTTCCCGAACCTGCCCCAGGTAACCAGCTTCGGAACGTCCGGCTAGACCGTCAATTTCGAAACCGGCGAGTTCAACGTGTCCATGCATACCATCGAGACCGGAGTCGAATCCTTGCAAAATATCTTCGATCAAGGCCAGACCGAGCCCACGTCCCCAGACACTGTAAAAGTTACCGACACGCAAATCTACGCCGCTATTCGAATACTCGATGAAACGCTTGTCCAGCGTATTAACATCAGTCTGGTATTCACCGAATTCGGATGGCTGGAGCAACGTGAACCGTGATCCAACACGGAGGTTACCGTAATACATGTTGAGATTCAGACGGTCTTCGAAGTAGCGTTTGACTCTATCGTTGCCACCCAGAACTTCCCTGCCATCCGCCCAGCGCATCTCATTTGATCCCTGGATGTTCACATCTTCTGCGAACGATGAAGCGGCAGTCAAGCCTAATGCGGCGACAATAGCGGTCAGAATCACGAAACGGAGCGCTTTCACTCCTCTTCCCCCCCGGCTGACAGTAATGCTTGCAATTCCTGCTCGATTTCCACTTCTTCGCCCGGATGATATCCTATCCAGATCTTCTTGATCAGACCGTCCTGCCCGATAAGCACGGTGTGCGGGACATTGGTTCCGTAATACTGGCGGAGAATCTGGGAATCGGTGTCCAGCGCTACGGGGAACTCGAAACCCTGTCCACGTACATAAGGACGCACTTTCGACAGGCTGCGAGTGTTATCAACGCTGACGCCCAGCATGGTGAAACCCTGATCCCTATAGGTCTTGTGCAGACGATCAAGATGGGGCAAGGCCTGCTTGCAGGGTTGGCACCAGGTCGCCCAGAAATCGAGCAACACAGGCCCGTTTTCGAGCAACTTGCTGAGCTGGACTTTGCCGCCGTCCACACTATTCAGGGTGAAGTCAGGAGCCTTCTGACCGGTCATGTCGTCCGCCACACCCGATGAAGCGAGCACGACTACCATCAGCATGGTAAACAATGTCTTTCGGATCACAGTCCAACCTCCTATGTCAACTACAAACGCGTAACGGTTATCCCGTCGTTTATACAGCGCGTCATCCTGAACGAATAGCGCGTCATCCTGAACGAATAGCGCGTCATCCTGAACGAATAGCGCGTCATCCTGAACGAATAGCGCGTCATCCTGAACGAATAGCGCGTCATCCTGAACGTCTTTTTGTGAAGGATCTCGCAGTTTCTCTTAGAATAATCCAAGACGAGATTCTTCACTCACCTTCCGACTCAGTCGGCTGGTGGTTCAGAATGACGATTCATCAATCGTTCTTGAGTAAATCAACAGTCTGAAACAGTGTATCAGGATAATGATGGAACGAGCCTTTCGCAACGGAGCAGGGTAACCTGCCTCACCCCTATTTCATTAATAGCAGCTTTCGAGCGGATCGGGTTCCATCAGCCTCAAAGACAGCGAAGTATACACCCGATGCCAGTTGCGCCGGTGTCCAGGTGATGGTGTGACGTCCGGCGATATGGTGAGCGTCATCCAGTTTCGCCACCTCCCTGCCGAGTATGTCGTATACCGTCAGTTTCACCTGTCCAGGCGAAGGCAACGCATATTGCAGTGTGACAGATGCGTTAAATGGGTTGGGGTAGACTTTTTCAAGTTCGGGGGTATCAGGCAAAGCCGTTTGATTATCACTTTCAGACACATCCGTTAAGTGCACGAATATCGTTACCATGGCAGATTGGCTGAACCCTCCTCCCAACTCGTCAAATTGCAGATTAAACCGATAAGTCTCCATGTTGATGAACAACCACTCGGCAATATGAACATTCATCTGCCCGCCACCAACCGGGATAACCTCTCCGCTAAGATCATATACCAACTGTGGGTCATATTCGCGGGCATAGTAATTCAAAATACCGCTCTCATCTGCGAAAACGGGTCCGAATTCTAACTGGTCGTACCTCGTCCCGGCCCCCGCACATACAGGATCGTAGCCGATCAACTGACGGAGTAACGGCTGAACGTTGATCTCATCAGTCGTAAGACTATATTCAGTCAGATAGCTTGAACCTGTCAGATCCTCAGCGAGAATGATCAGTCTGTCTTCAGTCTGATCACCGTATCCTTCAGCAAAGGAAAGTGATTTTACGAGTATTCCATTCACATCCAGCGTGTTCTGAACAGTCCCATCATCAGGGTCTAGCTGATATATCAGGCGACTAACGTTGTCGGCTACAAAAATGTGAGGGTTATCATCATCAGGTTGATATGCCAGCCCAACAGGTTCAGTGATTTCCAGTGGTAGAGTGGCTATCAACAAATGTCAACTCAAGAAAATGATTCAGTTGCGTGTCGAAAACCATATTCTCATAGAGCATCACATAGTTGTAGCCAGGTGCTTTCCATGAGATGCTTTCAACTCCAGTTAATCCAAATCTTTGCGGTTGCCAGTTTGAGACATAGGTCTGATCATCCATGTCATATCTCCAGAACATCGGAGTATTTCCGGTAAGACCACCTGCCAAGACTCGATCACTAGTCATTAATAGACAGTGCAAGATATCCGTCTCAAGATCCATTTCCTGATCAGATTCCCAGTTCAGACCGCCATATGGAATCGCGTGTACATCAAGTTCAATCGGTACTGAATTGTCATGATCTATCTCAAAAGCAAGTTGTACATCAGTCGTGTATGTCGTGTCATTAATCGCATCTGGCGAGACAGAGAATGTTGTGAAATCAGCCTCGACGATCAGCTCAGTTGTCTGATCCGTTTCAATAACTACATCAGAGAAGAAGCGCCGATCATTTCCGGGCAGTTCAACGACAACGTCATAGGTGCCCGGAAAAACACGTTCGATGGAACCGAACTCCACCTCACGGAACACCTTCCGTATCTCATTCTCGCCGACTATCACCGTGAAGGAATCGGGAGTGCCTACGCTGGTTTCGATGACCACATCCAGCGAACCGTAGTCCAGCAGATTATCGAGATACTGGTGCGCGTCCTGGACCTGTATCCGTCCCGATCCCCACTGGTTGTCAAAGCCGGGAGCGCCGCCGTCTATGGCGGTCATGATTATACTCCCAGCGAGCTGCTCGGGTGATATCTGTGGATGAATCTGACGGAGCAATGCCAACCCTCCGGCAGCAATCGGTGTCGAAGCTGAGGTGCCGGAAAATGAGGTGTATCCGCCGGTACGGGTTGTGGTTGGAACACCGGACGGAGCGAGAATATCAGGTTTCATCAAGCCCATCAGGTTACCGTTATCCCACGGATAGTCCTGAAAAACTTCCGGATATTCCTCTTCTTCCCATGAGGCAGGGCCATCACCGGTAAACGTCTCCAGGAAACCACCACTGTTGTGTGCGCCAATGGCCATGACAGCCGTAACCCCACCACGCAAGGTCTGATCTGGATGCAGGAATGGCGCGGGGCAGTTCGCTGGTGCGGCGATGTTCCAAGGAACAGGCGCACTATTGTTGTTCCCGGTCGAGTTGACGCTGATAGTGCCTGATGCCAACTGTGCCAGATAAGTGTAGCGGTGAGTCACATAATCGGGGATGTAGGGCTCAACACGCTTATAACTCAACGAACAGGTGATTATATCCGCCCCATTCGTGATAGCGTATTGGACCGCCGCCGCACGTGTCCCCTCGCTGCTCCAGCCGGACTGGTAGTTGCGAATCACCATGAGTGATGCCGCCGGAGCCATCCCGGTTAAAGTACCATCTGTACCGTCGCCGAGAACCGCACCCGAGCATTTCGTCCCATGCCCCTGGATGTCAGAAATATCGTTGTTATCATCGTAGAAATTCCAGCCGTGGATGTCGTCGATGTATCCGTTGAGATCATCGTCGATATTGTTGTCGGGGATTTCGTCTTCATTAGTCCAGACGCGGTTGATCAGATCGTCGTGCTCATAGTAGACACCGGAGTCGATCACCGCCACCAGCACCCCTTCACCCTCATAGCCCAAACCCCACAACTCCTCCGCGCCTATCATGGGTGCGGCCCAGGAGGTTTCGTCGAGCTCTGAGCTGAACCATTCTGGACTGTCAGGATCGATCTCATCATTTAGCGACTCGAATGGAATAGGCGGATCATATCGCAGACGTGCGACCTCGTCCATCTCAGCTATTACCGGAATCAGGTCTGCGCGCAGCTTGACGAGAAAACCGTGAGCCAGCCAGATCGAATGAAGCTGAGCCGCGTTACCCTGTGCGACTTCTGCCTGAAGCCAGACAGACAATTCGCCGGCTTGTTGGTCGAAATAGTCGCTTAGAACGTCAATGGTATATTGCCGTCGCTGAGGCAGAGGCATACCCTGCACCTCTTCGAGCAAATCCTGCAAGGGGTATGGATTCCTGACACCTATGAACACCGGGACAAGTTCAGTCCCATCAGCAACCGAAAGGTGTTGGGCGAGATTGTTCTCAAAATCTGATTGTGGAACTGCGGAGTTAGACTGAGTAGCATTCAACAGAAATGCAATCGCCGCCATCATCCATACAACTCGATGTAATCGTAACATGATCAAATCCCGGCTTTTTGGATTGGACCCAATGGTTGCACGCATCAACCTCCCGGCAGTGTCCATCGGACAGTGTCAGAGTTGAGATGCACCATTAGTTTGGATACCTCTGTTGATTAAACTACAACAGTGCCATGAGGGAATCAATGCGTGCTACCCAATCATTAATTCTGCGTTCTGGAGAATGGACTCACATTATTTGGCTCGATCTCAAATGAACCGCATTTGTTCAAGCAGGTCAACGATCGAGATCTCCCAGGAGACGATTATTATCTCGTGTTGCAAATACTGTCGTAACGATCTAACTTCTCGGCCTGTTACACGCGCCTGTAGCTCAACTGGATAGAGCACCTGATTACGGATCAGGAGGTTCGGGGTTCGAATCCCTGCAGGCGTACCATATTTATCAAGGGGTTAGACTTCGGTCTAGCCCCTTTCTCTTTCATGCGACATCCTACATTTGCTGAATCCGATTTTCTATGGCGCCCCGTCCAGCACATGACGTTTCATTTTACCAAACTGTCCGTCAACGAGACAGAGACCGGTTCAATCTAGATTATTTTTTGTATTTGCGATAAAGACTCGCGCAGCCGTAACGCCTTCGCCTATATTGAGAATTACTCGCATCCGGTTATCCAGTTGCTTCAGCTAGGGTTGCATCATGCCCACGACATTTATGTCGTGGATTATCCGACGATGAATATGCCCCTGTTACCTCCGAAGGCGATAGCAGGGCTGGTCCGAAAGTTATCAAGTGCGTGTCTGTTTTCTCAGGACTCAGGACTCAGGACTAACGTTGGATAATCCCTGCGAACCGCCAAAAAGACGGCGGGTCACAGGGGCATATATCATAGCTGAGTTATCTGGATAACCGGATACTCACCAACAATGGGCTAACTACGATTGCACCCATCTACCCAGTACAAGACTGCCGGAGATGTCTCATGCGCTCGCTCACATATCAACTATCCTCACTCCTGGTTGCCGCTATCCTGTTGACCGTGATCTGGCAGCTGCCGCAACCCACGGAACGGGCTCCCTATCTGATCACACCGGAAACGCAACAAGCCTTGAGATCGGAAGAGCGTCGTGTAGGGAAAGAGTGTAGATCTCGGTGGTCGCCGTATCATTAAAAAAAAAAAAAACAAAAAAAAATACAAAAAAAAGAAAAAGTTCATTTCTTTAGATCGGAAGAGCACAGGTCTGGTTAGATACACTCGAACCATCTCCAATCACTTCTTCTCATGTGTCTCTGCTCTCTCATGTCCCACCCAC
>CAJVXH010000090.1 GCA_913009835.1 uncultured bacterium | reverse complement strand
GGACATGTTTTATGTGTGCTGATACCTAATGTTTCTTTTTTTTTTTTTTTTTTTAATGATACGGCGACCACCGAGATCTACACTCTTTCCCTACACGACGCTCTTCCGATCTTTTCAACGCCGAAACGTTGACCGAAGTCATCGACGGTGGAAATCTGGCCGGTGGTATCTACATCATTAAAGTTGAAGTGTTCGAAGATTTACCTAACGGTATTGATGCGCCATTGGCAATGGCTATTGCGCCCATACAGGTTACCAGCCCGTCACGCCCACAGGCCATCACACCCATGGACAATGATGATGTGAACGGTTATCCGATATTCATATCATGGACAGGTGTTGGTGCCCAGGTGCTGCCGATGGATGTAACCCTGGTAGTGGTTGAATCTGACCCGGACAATTTCGACGATCCGCAGACTGTGATAGACAACCGTAACGCCATCAACACCCGCTATTACGGTATGCCACAGTTCTCAGATTATCACATCTACACCGGTGTTACCGGCGATGAACAGGCCCTTACCAGCGGTATGACATACGTCTGGATGGTTACCGTTGGAGTTACCTCGGCTGGTGGACAGATATATGAGTACAGCAGTTCTCCTGTGAGCTTCGTATTTAACGAAGGGGGAATGTTCGACGATGATGATCTGGGTGGTGAGGGCGATGGTTTCGGCGGAGTTGCTGCAGGCGATGGATTTATCAACAACCCACCACGTGAACCTGATTCCGATGAGCCAATCCCTGACCCGGTGTTTACGATTCTGCTGCAGAGTGGATTCACCCAGCAGCAGGTGGATGCGATGATACGTGCATTTGAAGGATTCTATGTCAGAGACATAAGATTCGATGACCAAAGTGGTCAAACCTATCCAACCCTCGCTCAGAAACTGAACACCATCGGACTTGAAGTGATCGCTGTAGACTACGAAGGAGAGGAGTGATCACTATGAATACTACAATGCGGAACAGACAGATCGTGCGGATACTTTCCCTCGGTCTGATGATGATGCTGATTGCCTTACCAGTGATGGCGCAGCAGGTAAAAGGCGTTGCTATCGCGACGAAGGTTGAAGGTGATGTTGATTACCTGCGCGATGGTAAATCGTCCAGAGTAATCGTTCCCACCATCTTTAACGCCGATGACCAGATTATCACCGGTGAGAATGGGTTTTGCGCCTTGGTTTTCACCGATGATAAGTCACAACTGAAGATTCGCCCGAACACCGATATCACTCTCAGTGCAGATCGCAATGCTGACTTCTCGCTAGCCAAACGGGTGAGCATGGAAGCAGGGCAGTTGTTCACTGAAGTGAAGCAGATGAAGGGGTCGCTGCAGATTGCGACACCGACCGCGGTCGCCTCGGTAAAGGGGACAGAGTTCTGGGTGATATTTGAGGATGGCATTACTCGAAACATCACTCTCGAGGGGATTGTAGACCTTCGCAGCTTGCTGACAAACTTAAGCGAGGATGTTCCGGCCGGCAACGAAGGTGAGGTTGATCGTGATGGTCAGATAGAGGTTCATGCCTTCGATCCTGGTGAAGTACCAGACTTCCTCGATGAGATGGATGTTGAGAACATAGAAATTCAGTTCATTGACGAGAATGGTAACGAAAAATCGTTGATCATTCAAATCAAAGTAGATAAGTAAGCCGACTATCCCGTAAGGGAATGCTGTAACAGGGCTACTCCATCCGCCAGGGGTTGCGGGTGGAGTAGCAATAGTCCACTTCCATGGTGACGTTTCGGGGAGAGAGCCGCTACGGCGGTACCGGGGCGCGTTACCACAGGTTTTGGGAAATACTATGCGATATGCCAGAGTTGTACGCCAGTTTTTCGTTTCCACCCTCATCCTGATGCTGTTGGTCGGAGTTTCACCGATCATAGCACAAGGTCCAACCATCATCGTTCATGACCCAGTCAGTTCTGCGATTCCCAACGCGCCGATCACCATCGAAGCGAGGGTCGAGGGGATGCAGGACATTAACAATGTGTTCGAGGCGAATGTTCGTTTCAGAACACAGGGCAATGGCGAGTATGATTTCGTGATGATGGACGTCGAAGCCGATCGTCTCATCGCAGAGATTCCTGCGGATGCGGTGAGCAGTGAGGGATTGGAATACTACATCGAAGTGGCGATGGATGACCAGTCAAGGATTACATATCCGCCCAATGGGCCGGAATCCAATCCGATCATGATAACCGTTCGCGCCGGAGATGAGGAAGCCGCCATTGAATCGGGAGTGGTGATCATCAGCCCGGAACCGAACGTAGTCAATGAAGAGATGGAGCTGATGATCGCGGTCACATTCAATCCGACTGTGTACGAGGTGGATCCGAAGGACGTCATCCTGCGTCTGGATGGTAAGGACATTTCCGGAAAAGCGACTATCACCAGCGACATTCTCATCGCTATGATCGATGATGCAGAACCCGGCGGTCACCGTATCGATCTGTTGGTCAAGGATGGAAACCGCGAGAAGCTGCTCCGAAACTGGGTGTTTGACTACATATCACCGCTGGATATGATGGAGTCTGGTGGATTAGGTGAAGACTATAAATTGACTGGTTCAGTGGGATTGGATGGGCGCGCTCAACAATACAGCGGCATCAGGCAGAATGTGATGCGAGAAACTGTGAACTTGCGCTTGAAAAAGGATGATTTTAGAGCGCAGGCCTATGTACGTACAACGAGTGAGGAATCCGGGCTCATGCAACCGCAGCACCGTTTCCGGGTGACCGCTGGTTGGCCCATGTTCCAGATCGGCTTGGGCGACCTGAGTCCAAAGTACAGCCAGATGATTCTATACGGCAACCGGGTACGTGGTGCCGAGATGAAGTTCCGGGCAGGTAATTTCGCAATAAAGAGTATATACGGTGAATTGCGGCGCGGCATTGATGGGATGGGCTACACGGTTACAGGCAGTAACACAGACCCATTCGGCATAGATTACAACACCTACAACTACGATCCGGGAACATACAAACGCTGGCTGGCGGCTGTTCGGATGGGTATTGGCAACCCGAACGGGACGCAATGGGGCTTCACGGTGATGAAAGTTCGTGATGATACGACTTCAGTCGCCAATGAACGTCCGAGTGAACTCGAACAGCGCTTGCTCGACTCACTGGATGTTGACGTAAACTATATCTCCACTCCTAAGGATAACCTGGTAATTGGTTCCGATCTGAGGATGCAGTTCGACCGTAAGCGTGTTCAGGTTACCGCTGAAGCGGCGTTGTCGCTATATAATGCTAATATCAGCGAACGCGCTCTCGGTGATCTTGAAAATGTTCAGGATATTATCTGGGTCAACCAGTACTTCGAACCGCTGCCAAGTGAGGGTCTGTCGGGCAATTCGAGCGACTCGGACATAAAGATCGGCGAGGTAGCGTCCAGCGTGATTAAGAATGCGCTGTCATGGCAGGGAAAAGTGCGCCTGAGGTATTTCGGTCATGATGTGCGCACCGGATATAAATTCCTCAACCGTAGCTATGTCTCCCTTGGCAATCCCAGCCTGGCAAACGATGACGCTGGTTTCTACCTCTACGACCGCTTCCGGGTCTGGGACAACCGGCTGTACTTGAATGCTGGCTATCGAAACTTCCACAACAACGTTCAGGGCAACAGCGAGACCACGCTCAATCGCAGCGAAATCATATTTGGGTTTAACGTGTACACCGGCACCACGATGCCGGATGTGAATTTCAGTTTCCGGCAGCAGCTGAACGAAAATGATGGTTCGCTGACCGAGGTCATTACGGATACCACTGCTTATAACCTCGGCGACCCTGATGGATCGGAGATATTTGACGATCGTTCTTCGAGCAACACCGGCAGCTATGGCGTCGGGCTTTCACATCGCCTGATGTATATGAACACGATGAATAATCTCAGCCTGAACTACATGGTGGCGAACCGGAAGGACGAGTACCAGGACTTCGGCGATTCACAAACCAACCTGATCGGGTTCAACGCGTCCACCGACTACTCGCATTACGCCCCATTGTCGTCACGCCTGAGTTTCTCGCAAACATCGCAGGCATCGATGAATGATCTGACCGAACTCACTTACACCATCCTTATGGTTCGTGTCAGCTACTACATGTTCAACCGGACTTTCGTGCCGTACATAAACCCGAAGATAACAAAGGGTTCCGGCGATTATTCGCTGGTGTTTGATGACACTGTACCTACTGATCTGGCGGGAACACCTAGACTCCAGAAGATTGACTTCAACCGGTTTGACCTGGTAGGCGGATTTGAGTGGCGATTCATGCAGAATCACACCGTGATGGGTCGTGCAAGCGTGTCTTCCTACAGCGAGAACGGTGAGATCGAGTACTTCGATGGACACACTGATCCGATCGATTCTGACTTGATTGACCGTGGCGACTATTCGTTCATGTTCAGTTACATGTATAAATTTTAGAGGCTGATATCTGATGGATTGATGGTAGTGTGTCATTCTGAAAACACGGACGATATATTTTGGTTCGTCCGTGTTTGAAGAAGGTCGAGTATCACTACCCGTGTTGATTTGCACCGACCGTCGGATTAGTTGAACCTTCTTCATTCCGTTCGGCAAACAGACGCCGAACTTCTTTCAGAATGACACCCCGTTCTATCAATTCACCTGATACAAAGCATTGATTGTCCAGCTTCGATTGCGCTAATTCCATAGGGTTATTCAGGATGGGAGAGGGATTTGACGACGAGTCGCAAACGTATCAGGGTAAACTGGTGGATAGGGATAGCCGCCAGTCTGCTGCTCACGGCACTTACCATGCTGCTGGGCCGAACTGCGCTATTGCATGAACTGGAACTGAAAACCTACGATCAGCGCTTCCTGATGCGCGGTCCTCTGGATATCAGCAGTAGCAACGCAGTGGTCGTAACAATTGATGACGAAGATTTTACGGCGCTGGACACACGCTGGCCATTTCCTCGCAGTTATTACGCCCAAGCGATTGAGAATCTGCTCGATGCCGGGGCAAAGCTGGTGGTAATTGACGTCCAGTTCTTTGAGTCCTCGTTCGACACCACGCAGGATGTGGCCCTCGCGGAAGCAACTTTCCTTGATCCTGAGCGAGTTGTTCACGCTGCAAAACTCTCCTTTACCGACATATATCAGCTCGATGGTGTGATGACACGCGTCGTTTTGCCCACTCGCCGCCTCCAGCTTCCAAGTCTGAACGTTGGGGTAGTAAACGAGATTCCCGATCGTGACGGGTTCACTCGTCAATACCCGTTCGGCTTCGAGGTCAATGATCTCAACTGGTTGCCGTTGGGGATGAAAGCCTACCAATTGACACGTGAACACCCGGAAGCCGTTCAACTCGTTCGCGACGACCCGAAGTATGTCAATTTTGCCGGGTTGAAGATTCCCCGCATGACCGAGAACTCCTTCCTCATCAATTATGTGGGGCCAGCGGGATCGTTTCCGGTATACACATTCTCCAGCGTTCTGGATGACCAGGATTTCACGCTCGCGGATGGTGACACCGATTACATGCAGTGGTTCACCATGCAGGATGAACAGTTCGAAGTGATGGTATCAATGATGCCGGAGGATGCGGCGAATATTTTCCGGGATATGCGTGCGGAGAATCCGTTCCACGACAAAGTAGTCTTTATCGGAGCCGCCGCTGCGGCATTGGGTGACACGAAAAAAACGCCCTTTTTCACCTATTCAGCCCCAGGCGAGATTGCCACAGAGAACACTGAAATGCCGGGAGTTGAAGTCCACGCTCACGCCTACCAGACCCTGGTTGACCAATCGTGGCTTAAGAACACACCATTAGCTGCTGAACTAACCATCACTCTAGTTCTTGCATTACTGGTGTTCTTCATCAGCAACGTGTTGGGCCTGATTATCGCTGCTCCCGTCACGGTGGTTCTGGCCCTGATTTACGGCGGCCTCACATACTACGCATTTGCCGCACATAATCTGTGGCTGGCGTACGTCGTGCCGTTGATGACCATGATACTGATGTTCGGGTTCACCACTGTGTATCGCTACTATCTTGAGCAACGTGATAAAGCGGCAATTCGCGGTATGTTCAGCCAATATGTACCCAAAAGAGTCGTTGATGAGTTGATCGAGAATCCAGAGATGATGCGTCTGGGTGGGGAACTCCGCAGAATGACCTGCCTGTTCACCGATGTAGAGGGGTTCACATCCGTATCAGAACGACTCTCACCGGAAGAGCTGGTAAGCTTGCTCAACGAATACCTCTCGGCGATGTCACAGATTGTCCTGAAGAATGATGGCATCATCGATAAATACGAGGGAGACCTCATCATGGCGGAGTGGGGTGCGCCATTGAGAAACGAGAAACACGCCAGCCTGGCCTGCCGGGCAGCTCTTCAAATGCAGGAAAAACTGGCGGAGATGCGCAAAGAATTCGACCGTCGGGGATTGCCGTTGCTGAAAAGTCGCGTCGGAATCAACACCGGCGAGATGGTAGTCGGCAACATGGGTTGCAAGGAAGTGTTCGATTACACCGTGATGGGTGATGCGGTAAACCTGGCCAGTCGTATGGAAGGTGCGAACAAGATGTACGGCACCATGATCATGATCGGGCCGGAAACGTATGAGGATGTCAAGGACGTTTTCGCCACACGAGCGCTGGACGTTATTCGAGTCAAAGGCAAGGACGATCCGGTCGACGTCTATGAGCTGGTCGCGGAATCGTGGGATGCGGTCAGTGACGCGAAACGTCGAGCTATTGATGAGTTCAACCGTGGATGGCGGAATTATCGTAACCATCGCTTCGCAGACGCCATCGACTACTTTGAATTGGCGCTGATGTCAGACCCGGACGATGCCCCGAGCCAGGCATATATCGAACGTTGCGAAAGATACCAGGAATCACCGCCAGATGAAGACTGGGATGGTGTTTTCGTGATGACGGAGAAGTAGATCCGACCGAGTGAGTCAGCCTGTTTTAGCTGTGAACCCCGACCGCGTCGAATTCGGCGATGGATTGAGAGCTCCCTGATCCTTTTTGATGCCATGATGAAATTTTCTAAATTGGCATTAACGATTGAATGAGGAAAATATGAAGTTACCAGAATACCTGGAACACCTGAGCGAGGAAATTTCCGGTATTGTTTCCAGTGATTTCCAGAGCAAGGTGAAGAAATATTCGCAGGTGTCGAAGATAGTCGAAGCCTGCGAGAAAAAGAAGACCAAGGACGACGAGTTCACCGCATTCCGGATGAAGACATGCGTGCTCTACATCGATATCCGAAGGTCTGTTCTCCCGGAAGTACACGGGCGGTCACGTGACAAGACCAAGGTCTATTTCGCTTTTCTCCGGGTGATCGCCAATGCTGCGGAGTTTTATGGCGGAGTGGTTGTCAATCAGGCCAGCGACCGCATGATGGTGGTTTTTGACGATGAAGATTGCTTCACTGAGGCCGTGAACACCGCATATTTGCTGAACACTGCAGCACAGAATATTTTCGCCCCCCTATTTCCCCATCGCGCAATCCGCTGCGGCATCGGTATTGATTATGGCAGCCTGCTGGTTTCCCGTATCCCGGTTACTCATCGGGGAGATTCAGTACCCACACATCATGACATCGTCTGGCAGGGCAAGCCAGCACACAACGCTTCAAAGCTGATGGCAACAGCCAACGGTGCCCTGGCCGCTGATGATGGCGTCGGGCAGGTGGGGCGTGCATTCCATGAGATCAGGGAATGGGGATGGCGTGTCGCTGATGAATATGCGAACATGATGAACATGCTCGGGGTCAGCGCCGCAAACAAATATACCGGACCAAAATTTCAACTGGCACGACTGGATCCTGAACCAGGAAGGATCGAACCGATCCTCGTCAGCGGACGTATGCTGGATGGTCTAAGAAAACACCGTCCAGATGACGTTTCGTTGAAACGTCTATGGTGGCGAAAGAAAGCGGTAAAAGTACCGGGATTCCCGGGCGAAGTCTATGGCACGAATGTGATCTATACCTGCTAGCGGATGTTTCATGCGCTAGCCATGATCTGAATAGAAGAGGGCAACGTATACTTGTGCGTTGCCCTCTTGTCACTGTTCGGTCCTCAGCATCATTTCGTCAGAACAATTTTATGGCGGATGGTTTCGCTGCCCGTATTCAGCTGTACGAAATAGACTCCGGACGCGAGCTGTGAGGCGTCGAAAGTCGCACGATGTTCTCCTGGTTCTACCAAACCCTCCGCCAATGTCGCCACCTGACGTCCGAGGACGTCAAATACATCCAGCTTGATCTCAGCCGGACGTTGCAGACTGTAACGGATGGTTGAACTGATGTTGAATGGGTTGGGGTAAGCATCGAGAGTGACGTAGTCAGCTGGGATGAATGTCCAGACCTCCTCGCCGACCGAGAGGGTCGGATTATCCTTGTAGGCGAGTCCGTAACCCGTGTCTATCCACAGTCTGTCACGCCATTTATCGTACTTGAGTTGCCAGCACGTCTCGCCGTGATAATCGCCCGGTAGCTCAATTGGTTGTTCGTACCAACTCCAGCCGCAGTCCTCAGAGATGAACAACTGGTGACGCTGATTCGCTCCTGCGATCATAAGTGTGTCGCTGGGTCCGGCTAACATATCCCAGTTCAGGGTGAACAGATCCCAGGTTTCAGTTGGGAGTTCTCCCCGAGGCTGCCAGATGTCCCATGGTGGATAATAGCTCCAGGTCTGACCACGAGCGTTCACGTACAGCGTGTCGTTTAAGTCAAGGATCTCCGCGTCCGGGGCAATAAGCATATTCGGCTGAGGAAAACTCATCGATTCCCAGGTCTCACCGAGATCGACGCTCCGCATGACGTCGCCTTGAGGGTACTGTTTTACCAGGTAGAGAATCTCTCCCTTGGGGCGCATGTATTGGTAGATAAAGCCCGGATCATGAGTTTCCCAGCTCTCTCCATCATCATGGGAGATTTTGTATGTAGGCCCAAACCGTCCCGAGATCAGAACACTATCTGCAATTGTGAACCACACTATGGGAGATGTTCCGGTTGCCCATTCTGTCTCCGGTCCTTCCTCCCACGTCTCTCCCTGATTGTAGGAACGCCAGATGGAGAAATATTCCAGTGGTTCGTCCTGCCAGAATGGTGCGCGAAGGCAAGTGATAACAATTTCATCAGGTGTCAGGGAAATCGGGAAAAGCCAGCTAACATCGGTGTCTGCGACAGGGCGAGGAATCTGAGCGAAGACATCAGAATCGTCCAGGTTGAAGAATAGATCACTGTTGTTTGTCATTTCAAAAATGCCATCCTCATGAACTATCAAACCATCATAAGCCCAAGCGGAGACACCTATTGGCGGTAGAGGAACCTGCTGCCATGAATCTCCCAAATCGGTGGAACGGTACACTCCCTGCCCATTCAAGAGGATATACAGATGGTCGCTGTAGGGATTCCGGTAAATAGCTCCGCTTATAGCGGGCACCTCCGGCAAACCGCGCAACAGCCTGTCCCAGGTCTGTCCATAATCGTTGGATTCCCAGATACCTAAGGGTGTCCCTCCACCGAAGAGAATTCGACCGGGTCGCCCAGGGCACACTTCGAATGTCGAAGATGCCATCCAATCGGGTAGACCACTCGATTCAATCCACTCCCAATTCGTTCCCCCATCTGTGGACCACAGGAATGGGGGGTGGTCATCATAGTCCTGTTGCCATAGAGTCATCGCGATCAATGTGTCGCCATTAAGTCGTCTCAGCGCCATTACAAAACCTTCCTCTTCAGTCAGTTCTTCCATATGGGTTAATCGCGTCCAATTGTGACCACCATCATACGAGGAGATAACACCTCCGAAATGTTCGCCTTGATCTTGTCCCCACCGTCCAAATGCGTAGATCGTGTCTGGTCTGACTTGTTCGACAAACATGTCTTGAACGCCTCGGCACCAAGGCTGGAGGTTGACAATCGTCCACTCTTCATTCTCCAGTATCGCGAAGTCAATCCCCCCTAGCAGGTATGCCCGGCCCGGCCGGTGCCTGAGAATTGTGGCAGGTGTAGTGAAAGTCCAACTCGTGACATAACCTGGCAAATCAGCGATATCCTCCAGTCGTGAAAAAGTCTCTCCGCCATCAAGTGTGTGATATTGCGTACCACTTACGTATGGTTGACGAGCTTTGATGTTGATCATCAGGGTATCTGCTTGAGGATCAACAGCCTCAGCATTGCGTTGGCTAATAACCTGCAACAGATCGGAGTCGGTGATTCTGCTGCTCAGCTGGGTCCAATCCTGACCACCATTCTCTGTCAACCAGTATCCTCCCCGAAACACACCGAGCAGAATTCTGTTTCCCGTGGAATCTGTTGCAATGGTCGAGGGGGAGCAGACACCGTGTGTTGTCAGTTGCCACTCAGCAGGAGAGATCCCGGCGATGAGCAGTAAGACAGCAAGAATAGCTAAGGATCGTGACATGAATCTTCCTCACAATGACAGGTAGCGGCCCCGACTGTCGGGGCCGCTGGATTTCAAATAGAGTAATTAGTCGGCATGAATAACAAAGCCGGATCTACCGTCACAGTTACCATTACGACCGCCCCAATATACTTCGGAATGACCGTCCCAGACAGTTGTCATACCGGTCTCCTCAGGAAAAGTGTGTGGCACACCGAATCCTTGGTTGTTGGACAAGACGAGAACTCGATGCATTAAATATGATTGTTGCAGTTCAAAATGGAGCGTTGCCGTAGTCGCTCTATTTGAGTAGATGCTGTTTCTAATCATCATGGTTCCTGTCACACGGATGTCTCTGGGGTCGCTGCTGGCTTCGTCATAGAAGTAAGGTACCCATATCTCCCCAGATGTGTCCTCAGTGTCAAGGACAAAGATGAGGTCATCCCACGGAAGATCGTAATATGGATACGAAGGGCTTGGTTCGTCCGCAATACTCGCAGACGGCGCCGCCACCATGATGAGGATAACCGTAGCGAGCAGTAAGACTGGCATTAGAACTCTCATGTTTTTTCCTTTCAAGAGAAGTGATTAAAATAGCGCCCCTTTGACGCCAAATATAACCTACATCGACGACGGGGGGTGTCAAGTCAATAAGGCAGATATATTGAGATATTCCAAATTGTTGGGTGACTGTAGTGTGTTGAAATTGAAAACGTTAGCGATACCTATGACTCTGACTAACTCTCTATCAGGGTGTGCGGAGATGGAGACTGGTCGTTGGGGGGGGGGGGCGCTCGTTTCTCCGGGTTGACCAGCCTTCGCTTCGCTATGGCGTGGCTTGCACCCGGAGCTATTCAGATGCGATCTCTTAGGGGGTCAAGTCCATACAAAGCCCCTACTTGCAAGCATCCGATTATCCAGTTAACTCAGCCGGGGTCGCTTCTTGCCCCAGACATTTATGTCTGGGATGACCAAAAGTTCAAAACCGAGATCCTTCCGTCTGCGACGTCAGGATGACGTGTGCTGTCATGCCCCTGTGAATCACCGTTATGGGGTTCACAGGGTTATTCCTACACTTCGGAACGTTTGTCATTGTCCATCATCGAGTGTCCAACTGGTTGAGAATCCCTGCGAACCGCCAAAAAGACGGCGGGTCACAGGGGCATATATCATAGCTGAGTTATCTGGATAACCGTTTGCCGACAACCTGCGTCGAACGCTGCAGATCATGGCATTTGTGGGAGTGTATTTGCTACAGTTGCGCGATGCTGCCAACGACACCCCGGAGCAGTCGTGCGAAGACCTGCTGACAGGTGAAGAATGGCGATTGCTGTGGCTGAGCTCGTCGAAAAAGAGACGACTGCCATCCACCCCCCCTACGCTACAATGGGCCTACCAGGCACTGGGCCGACTCGGCGGATGGACTGACTCAAAACGCACTGGTCGCGTCGGCTGGCAGGCGCTCTGTAATCAATACAGGGACAGAGCCCCTATTAATTTACGTTGTTTTTGTGTTACTTGTAAGTATTCCTATTGTGCTCTACCGTTCTTATACCTATCACATAAATCACTAAATATAATAGGGGGTCTGTCCCTGGTTACTGAGCTTTGAGCCGTGAGCTTCGAGTTGTCCAGGTCGTAACTCACTCGTAGATTATCCGAGTTTCAACAAGAAGGAGAAACGAACACCATGACCAAGCGTGATTTCTTGCAGATTACTGACTTCAGCACAGACGAACTGAAGACAATGTTTGACCTGGCAGTCGAGATTAAAGCTCAGACTCGCAGAGGTGAATGCCCTACTCCCCTGGCGGGTCAATCATGGGCCTGCATCTTCCACAAGGCCAGTCTCCGTACCCGTATCAGCTTCGAGGTCGGCCTTCAGCAGTTGGGCGGTGGAAGCCTGTACATCACCAACAAAGAAATCGAACTGGGCAAACGGGAGAGCATCCCGGATGTAGCGCGTGTGCTGAGTCGATATGTTGGCGGTATCGTGATCCGCACTTACAACCACAAGGACGTGGAAGAGTTGGCCGAATGGGCATCGGTTCCGGTCATCAACGCCCTCACCGATTTCACGCATCCCTGCCAGGTGATCTCCGACCTGCTCACTATTCAAGAGCATCTGGGGACATTTGAGGGTAAGACTATTACTTACCTTGGGGACGGAAACAACATGGCGCGTTCGTGGATCAACGCCGCCCGCCGTCTCGACTTCAGCCTTCGTATCGGTACCAGCAAAGACACCCATCCCGGCGAATTGGTGGATATTGCCAAGTCCGAAGGTGCCAGGGTCGAGGTTCTATACGACCCAATCGAAGCTGTTAGTGGAACGCATGTAGTCTACACCGACGTTTGGGCGAGCATGGGCGAGAAGGACAAACTCGGCGAAAAGACTGATGCCCTCAAAGCATTCCAGATCAACAATGAACTTCTGACGCACGCCGACGACAGCGCAATCGTGATGCATTGCCTTCCCGCAGAACGTGGTCGCGAGATAACAGATGAAGTGATGGACGGACCCCGCGCAGTGGTTTTCGACGAAGCGGAAAACCGTCTGCACGCCCAAAAAGCAATTATGGTCACACTGGCAGGTTGAGCATGACGGCTGAGAGTCCAATACCAGCATTACGCGCAGTAGAGACTATCCCGGTCAAACAGGACGGCGAAGACTATATCGTCCTGCGTGACCCGCTTGGATTCTCGGATAGCCTGATTGCAGTAGCGATGGGTGCCTTGCCGATTCTGGCGAATTTAGATGGGCAACTCAATGCTGTCGAAATCTCTGAAATCGTAGAGCGTAATCACGCGTTGAAAGTTGAGCCGACCCAGATCCTCTCAATGGCTGAAATGCTCGAGAATGCCAGCCTCTTGCATAGCGATTCATTCCTCCAACATCGAACTGAGATTGAGGAGAAATATCGTCAGGAAACCATCCGAGAATCGATCATGGCGGGCAGTGGTTATCCTGATAATCCCGCCGATCTGACCGCTGTGCTTCGATTGTATGAAGAGAGTGCACCGCCGCAGGACTTTGCTCCAGCCAAACCCCTGGCCAACAAACGGCTGCTCGGAATGCTCGCGCCGCACATTGATTACCAACGTGGTGGAAAGAGTTACGGCAGACTGTACAAGCAATTGTCAACGATGCTACCACCGGCCGAGGATGGCCCGCTGCTGGTTGCCATTATTGGAGTTGCTCATAACGGAGCCGTGGAACCTGTTGTCGCCTGTGCAAAGGATTTCAGGACACCGTTTGGCCTGATGAAATATGATCGTCAGGCTGTCAAGGTATTGCGTGAACATCTGGGTGAATCTGTGTTCCATGAGGAGTACGTTCACAAGTCCGAACACTCAGTTGAGATCCAGATACCCTGGTTGCAGCATCTTTTGAAGGATCGTGAAGTCACCATCCTGCCTCTCCTGGCAGGTCTCCTGGATTCTACTTCCAATGGTAACACTCCCCACAACATTGACGGTGTTGACAAAGCCCTCGCTGCCTTGCGCTCAGTTGAAAAGGCGCATGATGGTCCGGTGTTATGGCTGGCGAGTGTGGACTTCGCACATATCGGCCCCTCGTTCGGCGATCCTGACAAGATCAGCGACAAAGATTGTTCTGCCGTTGAGCGTAGGGATATGAAGGCTCTGGATTATATTCAGAATGCGGATGCTGAGGGTTGGTGGAAAGAATTGATGTCTGATGGCAATGCACGGCGAGTTTGCGGAATAAACGCGACTTACCTGGCTCTCTCAATGCTGAAAGGCCGCAAAGGACGCATTCTTGATTATCAGCAAGCCTTGAGCGAGGATCGTTTGACTATGGTTAGCCATGCAGCAGCGGTCTTTCAGGAGGCATAGTCCCTAGCTTTATTGTACCTCCGTGGTTTATTTTCTCAAAACTCAATTACCGCTTGCTTGTCCAATTCCTGAATGCCAACTTATTATTGTTGTGAGAAACTCATCTCTCGGCAAAACATGCGAGAAACGAAGTTCAGCTGAGAGCTGATCGGGGAGACAAAGACGAGTGCCATGAGTTCATCACGTACCAATGGAGATAAGTCCTCCTCTCTACGCTGGCTGGCGTGGGATGGGTCTGCATTTTTGCTCGCTCAAGAGAGTGATCGACCGATCTTTCTCTATCTGTACGTTCCCTGGAGCACTGCGATTCACGGATTTGAGCAGGATGTGCTCACCGATGAACAGGTCATCAAGACCCTCGAGTCATCATATGTCACGGTGAAGGTGAATGCGCTTCACCGACCCGACGTGTTCGAACGATACAACCAGGGTGAATGGCCCTCTATCAGTCTGCTCAGTCCGGATGGAGACCTGTTACACGGGTTTTCCAATCCTCGGCTTGTGCACCTTCAAGACACCCTCGAGCAGGTTGCAGTTT
>CAJVXH010000089.1 GCA_913009835.1 uncultured bacterium | reverse complement strand
GGAAGAGAGATGGCAACTGAGGTGCTCGGGTTGAACGGATTCGGATAGGCAGTTTCCAGCTCGTATTCAGCGGGGATAGCATTAGCAACAAGACCCTCGTTCAAGGTGTCGAAGCCACCAGCAGTGTTCCAACCGCCCAAATTAATTTCACCGTCAGTGTTGTTGCCTTCTTTGGTGAAAGTGAAGGAATCTGTCAACACTGCGTTCGGGAAGAAACCAACATGACCGATGTAGGTGTAGCCTCCTGCTGGAAGCGTTCCCGGAGCATCGTGTGAAATCGGTACCGTTACATCCATCCCGGGCATCGCGTTGAATGTCTGAGTCATCACCGTGCCGGTTTCCTGACCATTTGGAAGGATCACTGTTGCCCAATAATCCACATTGTTCGTCGGGAAGGGGAGGCTGTAGGTGAAATGAACCTGGTAGCTGAGGGTTCCACCACCTGGCGGGATTTGTGTGTTGACACCAATCAGGTCGAGTGTCGCCGGAACGGCACTTCCAACGCCGGATACGTCAAACATCAGTACCCAGTCGCCGTCAGCCACATAAGCATGGTCGCCAAACACGGAAACGTTGTTGGTTCTATCTGGTGTCAGCGAGTAACCTGCATCGACAACATTGTTCGGGTTCGAAACGTCATAAGCGTAGACACCGGCGTCATATTCAGCAACGAACAGATAGTCGCCATTGACCGACAAACGCTTTGCCCGATCATTGCAGTCAAAATCAGAGATTAGTTGCGGATTGTTCGGGTTAGCAACGTTTATGATGCTCACACCGAGTTGGTCATCTGCAACATAGGCAGTCGTACCTTCCAGAGCGACGCCATTGGCGTATCCTGGGGTATTGTAATCGCCAGCAACAACAGGTGTCCCTGGGGTGCTGATGTTCACAACGGTCAGACCAGAAACGCCATCCGCCACAAATGCAAAGTTGCCAGTCACAGCAACATCACGCGCATATCCCGGAGTATCAAACTCTGTAACAAGATTCAAGGCATTCGGATTTGAAATGTTAACGACGACAAGACCCGCGCTGGCTCCGGCACCATAGACGTAGGAACCGGACACATCCACGCTGAACACCCGGGATGCTGTGGTGACGGATGATGCGACTGACGGGTTCGAAGGATCTGAAACATTGATCGAAGTCACACCGGCGGTAGTACCAACAAAAGCGTAGTCACCAACGACGATCACGTCCATGACTTCAGCGCCAACATTCAACGATGAAAGCTGAACAATATTGGAGAAATCGGAAATGTCGTAGATATAGAGACCGTCAAGACCAGCGGCAATATAAGCGTAGTTGCCAACTTCAAAGGCGTCGTGGACATCATTATCGGCACCAGCGCCGCTCATCATGGCCATGTTTTCGTGTTCGTTTATCATCTCCAGATTTACTTCATGAGTGCCATATTCAAAGAAGGTAGACGGTGTACTGGTGCCGTCGTATCCGGCCAGGAATACATCAAGGGCGTAGTCACCTTCAACCAGACCGCTGAAATGGTAATTACCATCTTGGCCGGTTATATCCTGCCCGTCATTTCCACCGTTCAACTGAACAACTGCCATCCACATCGGAACACCGGTAACCGCATGTTCGATCGTACCGTGAATGATAACTTCCGGTCCGGCTATGAAAGCAGATTGATAGATCTCCTTGGTTGAATAATCCTGAACAAATGCCACAACGGCAAGGTTGCCGAAGGTGTTGTTTCCCGGGATGTCGAAGGTGTAATTGAACACCAATTCTTCGTTTCCACCGGTTGATGTGAAGGCCTGGCCAGTATACGAATAGGCCATGTCAAGCATGTTGTATTTGTAGTCATCAACCCCGTTTGAGCCAGGAGGTATAACCATTTCCTTATCGATGAGAACGATGTTGAAACGCATATTGGGGTTAGTTGGTTCCGCGCAGGTCACAGTCGCGGTAATCGGGACAGTGGCACCAGGTTCCGGCCATTCATTGAATTCAATCTGGTATGGAGTGTAGGTTCCGATACGAGCGACACCATTCGGAAGAATAGCGTTCAGAGAAGAGCTGTCTCCCCACAAACCTTCAATCTGGAACCAGGGGACATAGGTGACCCCATAGTAATTCCAGCGCCCTGAGTTCTCTGAAATATTTCCAACGTAATAACCATCCTGCGAACTGGGCCAACTGGTGTGATAACAGATGTAGGTGATCTCATCGCGGGTGTAGGTGTTCAGCATGTTCTCGATAGGATCATGCTGCCCTGCGCACGGTCCGCAATTCACATTCGTGAAATACTCAACCAGAACCGTCTTTTCAAAGGCTTGCCCGCTAGTTACGAGGGTTAAGAGCAAACCCACAATCAACAGCGCGTTAATAAACCTCATCGTCCATCTCCCTTTTTGGTTGTCAATCCAAGTCTCAAGAAACTCAACATCTTAGCTTATCGTAAGTCGAACTAAATCTATAGGTTCCGATTATTGGAATGGCTTTTAAAGTAGTCTGCCATAGATCAACAATCAACTAATATAAGAAATCAACTCAGATATTTTCACGAGACAGCGAGACGCAACGCGGGGATTCACTTCAGATCAGAGGCAGTCCTTATACTGGTTCTTGAAGAGAATGCCTCATAATAAATCCGGCTTACCACACGAATCACTCAAGCCTGTGAGCTGTGAGCTGTGAGCTGTGAGCTATGAGCAAGAGAAAAGACAGGGTCAGTATGTTGACCGGAGGCTGCATTTGTATTTGTTTTCCGAGCCCCGAGCCCCGAGCCCCGAGCCCCGAGCCCCAACGGTGAACTGACTTCGCGAACATGAGGCAATAGTTTCGAGCATCACTATATCAGGAGATAAGCTGCGTCGCCAAGAAAGAAAAAGAGCCGCCCGAATGACCGGACGGCTCTGTGAAAACAAATGCAATGGGATGAATGTTACCTGACCAGCATAACCTTCTGAACGTTGTTCATCTGACCCGGCACAGTCGCTCGAATGAAATACAGACCGCTGGTTAAACCGTGAGCGTCAAAAGTAAACTCATGGTGCCCGGCGTTCATACGTCCATTGGCCAGAACTGCAACCTGTTGACCGATTACGTTATAAACAGAAACGCTCAAGTCGGCCGGATTCGGAAGGTTGATGCCAACCGTGGTTGATGGGTTGAATGGATTCGGATAGGCACTTTCCATCTCATAAGCGGTTGGGAGAGCTTCAGTTTCAACACCCTCTTCGATCGAGGTGTAGTTGCCAGAAATGTCAAAGATCAGCATCCAGTCGCTGTCAGCGACATAAGCATGAATACCGAACAAGGCGACACTGCTGCTTGTCCCCGGTGTTAACGAGTAACCTAGTTGTTGAACGTTGGCTGGAGCCGAGACGTCGTACATGAAGAAACCGCCAATGTCCTCGGCAACGACGAGAGTGTCGTTATTGACTTCAACCTGCTTGGCACGGCCTGTACAGTCAAATTGAGCGACAAACTGCGGAGCGTCTGGATTATCCACGTTAATGATCTTCACGCCCTGCTGATCATCCGCTATATACACCTTGATCCCTTCCATCGCGATACCGCTGGCATATCCATCGGTATCGTAACTACCCTCAACAACCGGTGACCCTGGAGTGCCAATGTCAAGAACTGTCAGACCCGAAGCGCCATCCGCCAGAAGAGCATAGCCATCAGCAATAACGATGTCACGGGCATATCCAGGAGTGTCGTATTCGGTGACGAGACTCAGGTCACCGGGACTGGCTGCGTTTATCACCACCAGACCCGCACTGGCACCTGCACCGTAGAGATAGGTTCCATCCATGGCGAGGTTAAACACGCTTGAAGATGTGGTGACTGTTGACTCAAGCGAAGGTGATCCCGGAGTTGAAATATCAACCGAGTACACGCCGCTGGCACCGCTGGCGAAAGCATAGTCACCATCAACAATAACGTCGAAAATCTCATCGCCGATGTTCAGAGTTGATAGTTCCTGAGGACTAGCATAATCGGAAATGTTGTAAATGGATAGACCGTCAAAACCGGCGGCGACATAGGCGATATCATCAACCTCGAACGCATTGTTGACAGGGCCGCCAGCACCCATTCCACCGATCATGTCTATATTTTCGTGTTCGTTGGTCACCGCGAGCGTCACCTGATGAGTTCCATAAGCAAAGAACTCGGATTCGGTGGTGAGCTGTTCGTACCCAGTCAAGAAAACGTCGATGACATAGTCACTTTCATCGAGACCTCCAATACTGAAGTAACCATCCTGGTCGGTGAGTGCCTGACCGTCATCTCCACCATTCAGCTGAACAACTGCAAACCACATCGGATCCTCGGTAATCGCATGCTGTACGTTACCTTGGATTATTACTTCCGGTGAGGAGATGAAAGCGGACTGATAAATCTCTGACGTAGCGTAATCCTGTACAAATGCGACAACAGCCAAGTTGCCGAATGAGTTATTTGCCGGGATGTTGAAAGTGTATTCGAAGACCAACTCTTCGTTTCCGCCGGTTGTAGTGAAAGTCTGACCCGCAGCCGTATACGCCATATCAAGCATGTTGTATTTGTAGTCGTCTACACCGTTCGAGCCGGGAGGTACAACCATCGACCTATCGATGAGAACCATGTTGAAGCGCATGTTGACGAATGCCGGTTCCGCGCAGGTCAGAGTCGCTGTGATCGGGACTGTGGCGCCAGCTTCCGGCCACGCGCCAAATTCAATCTGGTATGGAGTGTATTCACCGATGCGGGCAATGCCACTCGGAAGAACAGCAGCCAGCGTGGCATTAATATCATCGAACATACCCTCAACCTGGAACCAGGGGACATAGCCAACACCGTAGTAATTCCAGCGCCCTGAGTTCTCTGAAATATTTCCAACGTAATACCCATCCTGCGAACTGGGCCAGCTGGTGTGGTAACAGATGTAGGTGATCTCATCACGGGTGTAGTTGTTAAGCATGTTCTCGATCGGATCATGCTGTCCTGCGCACGGTCCGCAATTCACATTCGTGAAATACTCAACGAGAACTGTTTTCTCAAAAGCCTGTCCGCTGCTAACCAAGGTTAAGAGCAAGGCTAGAATCAACAAAGTGCGTGCAAATTTCATCGGTACCTCCTGCCAGTTGTCCTGTCCACTATCATGAATTATCAATGTCTTAGTTCTCCGTTCGACAGGCTAAAAAGCAATATCGAATCTTGGAACGGCGGAATAAGATAGGTTGACATTTATCAACAACCAACAGAGGAAACTAGTCGCTCACGATTATTTGAAAGAACAACTAAATAATCTCCAAGAGAACCCGTGTTATGTCTCGCCCTATGCATTGCTCATGCCCACTCAACAAACTACTATAACAACATGAGTCGTATAGAACCTGACAATATCTTCAGATTGTTCCAGAAACCTGCCTATAACAGGCAGTTGCGTCAGGCCAGGAGCTACAGCCTCAGTTTCCAACCGAGTGCTGATTCTCCCAGCCACCTGGTGCTGGTGACCAGCAGTGATCCGGCGGTCGCAATGCAGGAACTGCGGTTTGTTCGTAACAAACCCATCATGGCAAAATATCTCTCAGTATCCTGTATTACTCCTACCGTTGCCTGGAACGCGCTCGACAACCTGCCCGCAAACATGACTTGCCTGCCTTACGGACCAGAACAGATCAGCCGACTCGGATTGCCAACGGCATCTTTTCGTCAACGTGTCAGGAGAATGGCCAGTACTACCTGTGTCCTGTTGCCGGTTACACGCGATCCATTTCCAGAAGTGCTGTTCTCGCATCTGCAAAGCCTGCAAAAGGTTGCCTTTTACCAGCCCACACGTGATATTCAAACTACATTGATCGTCTCACCCGCTGATATGTCAACCCAGCAAGACTCGATGGTGCATTTGTTCCGTTCCATCGAAACGTTCCTGCCGCGGTAAAGATTCAGGCCATAGGAAAAGCAGGCCATAGGCTATAGGAAAAGCAGGCCATAGGCTATAGGAAAAGCAGGCCATAGGCTATAGGAAAAGCAGGCCATAGGCCATAGGAAAAGCAGGCCATAGGCTATAGGAAAAGACAGGAAAAACAAGTGTGAGTTGTCCGGATGGGATGCTGGCTGCGGACTACAGGCTGCTGAAAATATGAAAACCCAAGCCCGAAGCCCGAAGCCCGTTTAATATACCGATCTCTAACGACCGCGACCACCGCGGCTTCCCGGATTCGTTACACCGACAGAATCCTTAGGCGGTCCATCCTGCCATCCACGACGCGGCCGACCTGGCGGTCCCTGCTCATGTTGTATTTCGTTCATCATCTCACGTAGACGCTGATGATAACGCCTTTCAAAAAGCATCAGCGCGACCTGTTCCTGTTCATTCAAGATATCGGTTGAATTCTTGACCAGTTCGATACTCAACTTGAATCGTTGCTCTTCAAGCTCGAATGAGCTATCAAGTAGTTCACCATAATCCACATTCTCGCCGCGGAGTCCACGCTCAATCAGTACGTCAAGTTCAAGGGCGCGAGAGTTCAGAGTATCCATCTGAGCTAAATACTTCTGGTAGCGGGGGAAGAAAACCGCAGCCTTTTCCTCGTCAAGGCTGAGCAATTCAGTCAGCTTCCAAATGCGCATCATCTCCATCCGTTGCCGGAAGACTTCAGTCTGCTGTTCATCCAGATTACCGGGAGGCGGTTGGGCAGCTACCAGCGCCGGGATAAGCATCAGGATGGAAATGGCTATCATGGCCCAAGTTCCAAACGGTATTCTCTTCATCAGATTTCTCCCCATTGATCAAGACCATCAACATCTAGAACATCGAGGTCTTTCATCTGTGCCAGCACTCGCTCCTGCAAATCTTCATCGTAAGATGCGAAGAACTCTACAGGATCGTAAAAATCACCCGAATCAAACAGAAATTCCAGATCCTGGGTCAACTGCTCCACGGTGGAATTGCCGTCTGACTCAAACGAAAAGAACTCCTCAACATTCTGCGTAAGCAGCAATTCCAGATCTTCTGAGGTGAGTCCGGACGCTGTCCAGTTGTCATCCGTAATCAGCGGTTTGTAGTCTGGCCCAAACAGGGAGCCGCCATTGATCAACGCTACAACCAACACCACTACCGCCAACGATGATATGACGCTGTTACGCACCACGCGATTGCGGCGGCGCACCTTCACACCGCGCTTCACGGTCTCGAGGAACGCTGCATCATCGGAAGAGGGCGCAAAACGACCGCTCTTCAACTCTGATGCGAATTCCACGTCCTGACTTTTGTCGTGATCCATGTAAACACTCCCCCGGATTTACAGGAACGTTAGCTAGTTCAACGCGCCTGATCCCGGTAGTTCGTCGCCCAGGGCTTCACGTAATTTACGAATTCCCTGGAACACATTTGCTTTCGCTCCACCAACCGAGATACCCATTACCTTCGCGATCTCGGCGTAAGGTAGCTCCTTAACCATACGCAGAATCACTGCTGTACGCTGACGTACGGGCAAAGTCTTCAGCTCACGATACGCATGAGCCGCGAGATCCTTGCGTTCGAGCGAATTCTCACTCGATTCTACGCTTAACGCCAGCTCGGTTTCAAAGACATCAATATCGTCACCGACACGAGTCATTCTCCAACGCTTCAGCCGCCTGGTAAATGACACACTCTGGTTAAACGCTATCCGATACAGCCAGGTCTTGGGGGACGCATTCCCACGGAAACCGCCCATATTCTCATATGCCCTGATAAAAGTTTCCTGCGCTAGATCCTCCGCGTCACTCACACTGCCGGAGATTCGGACACAGAGATCATAAATCTCCTGCCGATAGTCGCTGACCAGCCTTTCCAGCGCCCGGTCGCGGTCGAGCTTTGCGAGCTCGAAAAGCTGTTCTCCGGTCAGTTCAGCCACTCACACTCCCCTTCAGAAGGCTGCGGCCTGCGGCCTACAGGCTGCTGCATATACGGAAACCATAACACCGCAGTCAATAATCAGCAGCCCGTCTTCAGACGCTGCCTGGAAGATACAGCTTCTTCAATAACCTTCAACAATTGGACGCACCAAACATGACATAGTTTAATCCTTTAGGCTGGAGTTGAGAGTCTGGAGTCTGGAGGAAAAGACGAACTTGAGACCGAGGAAAAGACAGGCTGTGGGCTATGGGAAAGGGGGACTGATGGGGATTCACCACTCAAGAAACAGGAAAGGATACCAAGAGTGATATACAGGTCGTAATTGCTTGATAATCCCTACTTGACGAGCAAGTAGGGGCAGACCAACGTCGGGTAATCCACGACATGAATGTCGTGGGCATGTTCCACTCGATTCAGCTCCGGATAATCCGCGTCTGACACTCCAAGCACTGGCCTTTTCTTTAGCGACAACACACTCAGGTCAGATTAGACGCGTTGGTTGAGCCACGTCCGGGCTAGAGTTGATCCCGAACCCCGAACCCCTAAAACAAGTACGTCACCCCGAGACGGTGAACCTCACCCAACGCGCCTTGCGAATACAACGCATAGTCCAGCTTGAGATCCATATAGCTGATTCCGATTCCCGCCGATACACCAGCGATGGCGTCCTGTGACCCGCCGACATGGTAGTCCGGACCGAGGGTTGTGTAGCCAGCACGCAACATCAACAGTTCAGAAACCATGAACTCCCCCGCCAGCGCTCCCCAGAACTGTTGATCAAGCCCATAGTGCGCGGTAAGGCTCAGTTCAAGCGGTAGATGCTCGAGATACTTGGCGAACCCGATATGCGCTTCGGTGGGCAAGTCTTCGGCAGTATCACCATAACTCTCCAGCTGGGTGCCGAGGTTGCTGATACCAGCCGCGAGTTGAATCATGCGGAACCTGGTATCCCAGTGCGCCGAGATGTCGGCAGCAATAGCGGTAGACGAATAGGTATCAATCTCACTACGGATGAACTTCAACGACACCCCGACGCCGACATCCTCTACAACCTGACGGCCAAAGCCGCCCACCAGCAGTATGTCGGTGGGGGTGAAGGTACCGTTTACTTCATCATCCAGGTTTTGCCGTCTGTCGAATGAACCGTAACTCAGATAGTTCAACGCGAAGGCCGCATACCCATAGTCGGTGGGGAAGCCGTAGCTCAACTGTCCGCCGCTGACGTCAAGAGGATGATTCGCGTAGGACACACTGGCCCGTTGATCATCAAGGAATGCCAGCCCGGCGGGGTGAATGGTGATAGCGTTCAAATCGCCTGCCAGCAGGGCAATGCTGTTTCCTGCCAGCGCGGCCCCACGTGGTGATGGGTCAATGCGGAGGAAGTCGTAAGTCGTGTTCGCCAGAGATGGGGAAGAAATCAACAGGGAGAGCGTGAGAATAGCTATCCAGCGAAACTCACGGCTGTAGAGTGAGCAATTCATGGGTATTCCCGTCAGAAGTTTAAGTACACCAGTATAACATGCCAGTGCAGCCCGACATATGCAAGCTTTCGACCGTGAACAAGTGGAATGTGATCTCCATAAATGGTAAAAGGACAACAACAACTTGAAACGAACCTCTGACAAACCAGCAACCTGCCCCAGACATTCATGTCTGGGGTTACCGACGCTTGCATCTGGTGGATGATCCCAGACATGAATGTCTGGAGTTACCGACGCTTGCATCTGGTGGGTGATCCCAGACATTCATGTCTGGAGTTACCGACGCTTGCATCTGGTGGATGATCCCAGACATGAATGTCTGGGGCACGTTCACCCCTCCGCGACGTGAACGGGTCAATGACCCTTCCAGGGCTCGTCCTCACCCTCGTAGTATTCCGCCGGGGAAATACCCTCATCCTCATCCCACAACGGATCGCCTTCATACAGCTTCGGGTCGGCCAATGACTCGTCAATTCGTTCGCCATCACCCGAATGCAATTCACGCCTCCGCCGAATAATCGCCGACATTCCCACCACCATCACAAGTATCGAAGCACCGCTCCACAGGAGGTTGGTGAAATTCAACCAGGCCAGAATGTTGAACCAGCGGTATTGATGTGCCAGATCCTGATGATAGGCGACCTCGATATCGTAAAAGGATCGCCCGACCTGATCGAGAAACACATCGTTCGGATCCAGTCCTGCCTGGTAACCATGCAACAGGGCGGCAACAGATTCCCAGCCATAGTGATCGACTAGGAACTCAATGAAGCTGATCGACTGTAGATATGCCACCCGCGCCTGTTCCGGACCAAGGCGCATCATGTCATCAATTCCGTCGAGGGTGTAGGTCTTCTTGAACACCACCGCACGTCCCAGCGAGGTCCGGTTCTTGTACATGGTCTCGCCACTTAGATACATCGCCAAACCTTCACTGAACCAACGCGGGAGGTACCCGGCTCGCTTATGGCTGGTCAGAATGTGTACCAGCTCATGTAAGGCTGTCACCGAAAACTGGCCACGGCTGGGCATGATCCGTGGCGATTTCAAGATGATCAATCGCTGTGATGGTTTCGCCAGACCGCCTGTCCAATGGGGCATACCATTGGTTAACAAACGGAAGCGTCCTTCATTCGGAGCGATAAAGATTCGCATTGAGCTAGGACGTTCAACCCCCAGCTTCTCCGCAAAATCGTCATCGAACCGTTGGAACAACTCGAGCAGATCATTAGCCGCGGATTGATCGGCGGCCTCATGATAGATGATGTATCCATCTTCGGAGAGTACCTGCCATTCGCCCGGCGGTAGAGATTGACTGGCCGGTGCTGGAACTGACTGTCCGTACAGAGGGATGACACAGCACAACAACAATAAGATAAAAATGAGCTTTGCGAATGGGTTTGCCCTCATCAGGCCACCTCCAGGGCATCCACATCCACGCTTAAACGCACACCAGTTTCCAAATTCACAGCTTTCATCATTGCCCGCAACACAGATCGCATCTGCTCTCCGCTGCCATCCACCGATTTGCTCGACTTAACCATCAATCGCCAACGATACTTGCGTTTCACCCGCTTAATGAACGCAGGTTCCGGCCCCAGTAAAGATAACTCGCCCGGATAGTGCCTGATATAGTCAGCGACAATAAAAGCTGAGCTCCGCACCGCCTCATCATCATTTCCAGACAAAGTCAGCACGGTGAGGTGCGCATATGGCGGATATTCGAGCGCCAGACGGCGATTCATCTCCATTTCGATAAACGAATCGCGTGCAGGTTTCGCCAGGTATCCGAAGAGAGTGTGCTCGGGACGCAAGGTCTGAATGATTACTTCACCGGGTTTGTCACCGCGTCCAGCACGTCCAGCAGCTTGCACCAGCAAGCGAAAGGTCCTCTCAGATGCACGGAAATCCGGTTGATTCAGAGCTGGGTCAGCGTTTATGACACCAACCAGGGTAACGTGCGAGAAGTCATGTCCCTTGGCAACCAGTTGTGTTCCCAGCAGGATGTGCGACTCGCCAGCCGCAAACTCACGGAGGATGCGTTCCTGCTCACCGACACGCCGCAGAGTATCTCGATCCATCCTGGTCGGAATCAGATCGGGAAAACGTTGCAGAATCTCCTCTTCGATACGCTGAGTACCAACTCCCAGAACCCGCAAATCATCAGCGTTACAAATGCCACAGGTGTTTGGGACGCGACGGTTATAGCCGCACAAATGGCAACGCAGGACAGCTTCATTCTTCCTGCTGCCTTTAGTATGGAAGGTCAGTGATATGTCGCAATTCGGGCAGGATTGAGTGTCGCCGCAGTTGTGGCATTGCAAAATTGGCGCATAGCCACGGCGAGTGATCAGGAGGATGACGCCTTCACCTCTACCGGTGCAGGATGCGATCGCTTCCGCGAGTTCTGGCCCGATGTAGGGGGCGTCCTCAGCTTCGCGACGTCGATCCAGAACTCGAACCTTTGGCCAACTCGCCCCGAAACGCTGAGTCAGTGGCAGCCGGATAGCCCGTTTTCGCTCGTTCACCAGGTACATCGTCTCCAGGCTGGGAGTTGCGGACGCGAGCAGCACCGGGGCATTCGTCATCCAACCCCGGGCAGCGGCAAGATCACGACCGTGATAACGTGGAGCCGGATCCTGCTGTTTATATGCTTCCTCGTGCTCCTCGTCAACGATGACCAGCCCGAGGTCGCGCACCGGTGCGAATACCGCGCTGCGTGGGCCGACCACGATCCCAGCTTCACCACGGTGCAACGCCCGCCAGGACGCTGTTCTCTGAACACTCTGCATACCGGAGTGCATAACAACTACTGGTTCGTGGATCACCTGGCGGATTCGTGCGACAACCTGGGGGGTTAACGAGATCTCCGGGACCAATACCAGCACGCCCTTGCCCAGTTCCCGTGCTTTCGCGATAAGTTCCACATATACGCGGGTCTTTCCCGTCCCCGGAAGACCATCGAGCAGGAACACCTCACGTTTGCCAGACTCGATCCGTTTCGCGACTTCCTCGACGGCGTGGTTCTGCTCATCAGTGAGTGGGGGAGGGGGACCCTCCTGAGTTCGAGGGTCAAAACCGAGGCCGATCACATCACGAGTACGCTTATCCCAGCGTACCAGTCCAGCGTCAGCCATCTTGTTTACCTGGTCACGGGTAACTCTTGTTAGTTTGCGGAGTTCCAACCAGGAGCATTCGCCACCAAGATCCAGCAGCGCATCAAAGATGCGACGGCGAGCGGTAGCATTAGCGGGAATGGTCTCGATTGAGGCATCACCCTCCACGATCACCCAATCTGCTGTCGCGACAGTTTCAATGTCAGATATCCGCTCTTCACGTTCGATGAGACCCTGATCGGCGAGCTCAATCAGAACGCTGTCCACGGATAGCCGAGGGAATCGCTTCCGCAATACAGACGCTGACACCCTGCCTTCACCTGCGAGGAATCGACTTAATGTGATGTGAGAACGTTTACTCGTAACTTCCTCGGGCCACATGCCTTCCAGCTCCGGACCGATCCAGCGAACGATCACATTGGGCGGACTGAGCAGTTCCTTAGGTAACGCCGCCTGAATAACTTCTCCCCAGTCGCAGAGATAACGCCGGACCACATGAGCACATAAGAGAACCAGCTCAGGCGACAGGGCAGCTGAATCCTGATCGAGGAGCGCTTCAACATATTTCAGCTTGCCCGGTTCAAGTGCTCCTTCATCGATGGACGAAAATGGCGGGACAACTATGCCGACTCTTGTTCGATTGCTCAACGGAACCAACACCCGCCGTCCGAGGAGTTGGGATGCGAACGATGATGAGCCGGTGACACCCGACTTGCGTAGCAAGTCGGGCCACCCTTCCGGTACACGATAGAGCAGAGGATCTCCCGGCATCGAGGGAATGGCGACGTTGACTAGTTGACGTTTCGCGGGGAGAGTTGGCATGGATGGAAGGTAGTGCTGGACAGACTAGGTTGCCACGATAAAGGGGTAGCAAATGTACCCCAGACATTTATGTCTGGGCCTGGCAACAGTTGAATCTGATGGACGATCCCAGACATAAATGTCTGGGGCAAGTGCTTTTCAACATTGGATAATCCCAGACATAAATGTCTGGGGCAGATAATCGTGGCTCAACGGACTCGGATTACTTCTTCCTGAGCACAACACGAACCGGAACCCCTTCAAACCCGTATTCTTCACGTAAGCGCCGCTCGAGGAAACGTTTATAAGCGTCCGGCACCAATTCAGGATAGTTCAAGAAGCAAGAGATGACCGGTGGGTTGGACGACACCTGGGTCAGGTATTTCATCCGCAACCACTTGCCTTTTATCGATGGGGGAGGAGTGCGTTCAAACACCCGCTCGAAGAAACTGTTCAGCTCGGAGGTTGAGATACGTTGCGCACGACGCTCGGCGATCTCCACCGCACGATCCAGCACAATATTGGTGCGTTTGCCGGTTAACGCCGAGATGAACTCCATCGGAACGTAACTGAGGTCGGGTAATTGAAAACGGAATTCATCCAGCACCTGCTTGTAGGTCATCTCGTCCTTTTCGACCAGATCCCACTTGTTATATAGGGCGAGCATGCCCTTACCCTTTTGACGGATATCGTCAAACAAGCGCCGCTCATATTGAGTCAGACCGTCCTGGGAGTCTATGAGGATTGCGGCGACATGGCATCGTTCAAGCACTCGAATGGTGCGCAGAGCGGTGTAATAGTCCAGCTCCTCCGCACGGCCAGTCATATGCGTACGACGCAAGCCCGCAGTATCCACCAACACAATTCTCTTGCCTTTATACTCAAGACGATGGTCGATGGCGTCACGGGTGGTGCCCGGAATGTCGCTTACAATCTGCAGATCCTGACCGAGAAGCTTGTTGACAAGGGAAGATTTGCCAACATTGGGACGACCGAGAATCGCCAGACGAATCTCGTCTTCCTCTTCTTCGTATAGACGTCTTTCCAACTTATCGGTCATGGCGTCCAGAAGGTTGCCGGTGTTCAGGCCGGAGGTACCACTGACCGGGATCGGATCACCCAGTCCGAGTGAATAGTATTCGTAGATAACCTGTTTGTCGGTGACGGTGTCAACCTTGGTCACCGCCAGGATGACATCTTTCCCATGACGCTGAACTTTTCGCGCAATCTGGGTGTCAAGCTCGCTGATCCCCAGTTTGCCATCGACGACGAACACGACCCGGTCCGACTGTTCAATCGCAACCTCAGCGGCAGCTGAGACGAGTGCGTCCATCTCCTCCTGGGCTTTGGTCATCAGGCCACCGGTGTCGATCAAGGTGAACGCTACTCCGTTCCACTCGATTTCGCCATACAGACGGTCACGGGTTACGCCCGGCTCATCGTGCTCGATCGCGATACGTTTGCGAAGGAGACGGTTGAACAGGGTCGATTTGCCGACGTTCGGACGGCCGACAATTGCGATAATAGGTTTTTCTGACATGTAACTCGTCTCTCGGGATTCGTCTCTCGGGACTCGGGAAAAGATGAGTCTGCCCCGATTTACTTGCATCCGGTTATCCAGATAACTCAGCTATGATATATGCCCCTGTGACCCGCCGTCTTTTTGGCGGTTCGCAGGGATCATTTAACGACTGTCCTGAGTCCTGATAAATCAAACAGGCACCTTGTAAC
>CAJVXH010000088.1 GCA_913009835.1 uncultured bacterium | reverse complement strand
CCTGGGCATCTCCCTGTTCGAACGCATGCCTATAAAACAACTACTTAGCACAAACACAACACCGCTACATGTCGATGCCAAATCTAACCAGTTGAATTTCCTCAACTTTTAATGGGACAGCTGTGGGTCTGTCCCTAATAATACAGATAACTCAGCTATGATATATGCCCCTGTGACCCGCCGTTTTTTTGGCGGTTCGCAGGGATTATCAAACGACAATCCTGAGTTCTGAGAAAACAGACAGGCACCTTGTAACTTGCGGATCAACCCTGTTATCGCCTGCGGCGGTAACAGGGGCATATTCATCGTCGGATAATCCACGACATAAATGTCGTGGGCATGATGCAACCGCAGCTGAAGCAACTGGATAACCGGATGATTCCAACTCACTATTCCAGCCTAAGCCATCGACGTTTGTGGGGAGAACTTCGCATCTTTCAGCAGGTCATGAATCTTCTCCATGTCCACTGGGAATTCACGCGGATCAGTGATCTTTCCGGTGAGCGCTGAGGCGGCTGCTGTGTGGGGGCTGGCGAGGAACACTTCGCTCTCGGGATTGCCCATACGTCCCCGGAAATTACGGTTCGAGGTTGACAGCGTCTTCTCCGAGTCAGCCGGTACACCCATATGGTTGCCCATACATGGTCCACAACCAGGCGTTGCCATAGTTGCACCTGCAGCGATCAGCCTGGAGAAGATGCCGAGGTTCGTTGCGTCCATCATAACTCTGCTGCTGGCCGGTATAACGATGAGACGTGTGGTGTTGGCAATGCGTTTACGATCGAGCACCTCCGCTAGGATTGCGAGGTCGTCGAGACGTGCATTGTTACATGATCCAACGAATACCTGTTCAATCGACTCACCGGCTACTTCGCCTATTGGCTTGACATTGTCGACTGTGTGCGGACAGGCGATTTGTGGTTCGAGACCGCTGAGGTCGAAATCCAGTACTTCTTCATATTTACAATCTTCGTCAGAAAAGATCGGGGTATATTCCGCTCTTGCACGGCCTTCCAGGTAGTCATATGCTATCTGATTGGGCGGGACATACCCGACTTTTGCGCCCATCTCCACAGCGAGATTGCAGATAGTCATACGTTCAGACACGCTGAATTTGTCCGTCGCTGATCCAGAATACTCTAGCGCACGGTAAAGTGCGCCATCCGAACGGATCTTTCCGGCAATCTTCAACGTGATATCTTTAACGTATGTGCCTTGGGGAAATTCACCGTTGATGTTGATCCGCATGGTTTCCGGGACACGGAACCAGACCCGTCCGGTAGCCATGATTACAGCGGTTTCTGAGCGAGTCACTCCTGTCCCGAATGCTCCCAGGGCACCGTAGGTAGTAGTATGGGAGTCAGATCCGGTCATAATCGTGCCCGGCAGGCAGTGACCGTTTTCAACGACAACCTGGTGGCAGATGCCGTTGTTGATATCGTAGAAATTCTTTATCCCGTGCTTTCGCACGAATTCACGGATCGTCTTATGGTTGTTGGCGAAGGTGGCATTCGCCGGAGGGACGCAGTGATCCAGTGCGATCAAATGAGTGTCCGGATTGTGCAGGTGTTCCACTCCGATTTTTTCAAAAGTTTTGGAGATGGCGGCGGTGTTGTCATGGCTCATGGCAACATCTGGTGCTACTTCCACAATCTGTCCGGGAACTACTTCGCTCTTGCCGCTGTATTTTGCCAGAACTTTCTCACTGAATGTTTTGCCCATGTGTTGCCTCGAGGCTGTCGTGAACGCATTTTTTAGAAGAACTCAGGGTAGGGAAGCTGGTAGTCAAAACATTACCATTCATGCTTCCGGGAAGGCAAATGTAAGGCTCTATCTCCAACGCCGCAAAAGGCTCAGGTGCATTGGCATACCTCCCCTGAAAGTTCTCACATTCGACGAAATACATGATGTAAATGCGGGTTTGCCAGGAGATCAATCCTAACTTCTGTGATGTCACAAGAACCATGAATGTAGCATCCTTTGAAACTTTTGTCACAAGTTGAGATTATACCGTCCGAACTCATTGACAGGACTGTATTATGGCCAAAGCAGAGCTTCATGTTCACTCAAAATTTTCCAACCGGCCGTCGGAATGGGTACTCCAACGTTTAGGTGCATCCCAGAGCTACACCAATCCGGAGGACGTTTATGAGCGGGCCAAAGCCGCAGGGATGACCTATGTGACGATCACCGATCACAACACCTTTGAGGGGTCGGGGATCTTGTCAGAGAAATACGAGGACGCCTTTACTGGTTGCCAACTCACATCATATTTCGAGGATGGATGCAAGATTCACATCCTGGTATGGGGATTCACGCCAGATCAGTTTGAAGAGATGGTGAAGTTGCGTAAATCTATCTGGAAACTGCGTGAATACATTTTTGACCAGAAGATTACCTATAGTGTTGCGCACGCTACTTACGACCTGAACAGCAAGCTGTCACTGGAGCATCTGGAAAAGCTGGTGCTGATGTTTGATGTGTTCGAATCGTTAAACGGTTCGCAGAACAAGGTCAGCAACAGCACCTGGTTTGATTATCTCAAACACCTGACGGAAGTAAAACTAGTCGAGTTATCAGAACGCCATCAGATTCAACCGTCAGGCTCAGATCCCTGGGTCAAGGGCTTCACCGGTGGATCGGATGATCACGCCAATCTGTTTATTGGCGGCACCTACACGATGTCCAACGCTGGCAATCCAGAAGAATTCCTGAAAGCCATCCGTAGCAAGCGATCCTTTGCTCGGGGTCGCAGCAATGATTTCCAGACTCTCGCATTCACTGTTTACAAGATTGGCCATGAGTTTTCAAAGGCCAAAAGCCGCCCACTCAGTTACACTCCCCTGGCCAGCGTTCCGGATATGATTTTCGGCAATGGCAAGCCAAGTCTGATCGATAGTCTGCTGGTTCTGGGGATGAAGGCGGAGAGTGGATATCGTAGAAGTATCGCCGAGCTTGTGGATGAGCTTCGTCGCAAGAAAGATCCAACGGTCGAGGGTAATATCGACCTGGTTTACGACCGAATCGCGGATATCGTGGACAATGTGATTTCGGGCATGATAGACAATGTGCTGGCAAAGTTCACCACTGGTGATCTGTTCTCCCTGGCGAAAGAGCTGTCGGCGGCATTACCTGGGGTGTTCCTGTTGCTTCCATTCTTCACCAGCTTGAAATTGATCACCCACAACACTCCCTTGTTGGCCAGCCTGCGTAAAGAGGTTCCGGGACATCGAAACCGTCGCATTCTCTGGTTCACGGACACCTTGATAGATATGAATGGTCCGTCTGTTACCCTGAGGACTTTGGGTTGGGCGTTTTACAGGCACGGTATAGATTTACGTATTGTGGCCTGTCTCGAACCTGAAGAAATGACTGATGATTTACCTCCAAACACCGTAAACCTCCCTTATATCTATAAATTTGATCTGCCATACTATGACGCCTATAAGATGCGTTTGCCATCAGTGTTGAAGGCAATGAAGGAGCTGCATTCGTTTGAACCGGACGAGGTTTTGATTTCAACGCCCGGTCCGATCGGTGCACTCGGATTGATGCTCTCCAAATTGTTGTCCGTTCCCGCGATAGGCATCTATCACACTGATTTCACCAACGAGCTGAGCGAAATAATGGAGGACATGGATGACAACTCGGCCCAGATAGTTGAAGAGGGAGTACGTTGGTTTTACAATCAGATGGATGAAATCAAGGTTCCGACCCAGTCATACATCGATATACTGAGTCGACGTGGAGTTTCACCTGCCAAGATGTCGGTGTTCCCGCGTTTTATAGATCACAACGTATTCCATCGTCTTGAGTCGCCGGAATGGGGTGACTACAGTCTTCCTTCTGGTAGTGGGGTGAATTTTATCTACGCCGGACGTGTTTCCAAGGACAAAAATCTCGAGTTTCTCCTGGATGTAATCGAGGCTATCTGGGAGCAGCGGCCGGATGTGAATTTTTCCTTTATCGGTGACGGTCCATATCGTAAGGAGATGGAGAAGCGTCTGGCTGGCAAAGGTAAAAGGGTGCATTTCTTTGGAAGAGTACCCCATGACGATTTACCCAAGCTGTATTCCCAGGCGGACGCGCTGGTTTTCCCCAGTACCACTGACACTTTCGGCATGGTCGTTCTTGAAGCTCAATGTTGTGAGCTTCCGGCCTTTGTCTCTGATATTGGAGGCCCGAAAGAGATTGTCAGACATGAGAAAACTGGCTGGGTTCTACCAGCTTCCAATATGGATGTTTGGACCCAATCGCTTGTCCATTTCATTGATTTGATGTCGCAATCCGGTGAGGAAACTGCTAGCATGCGCAAAGAAGCGGGCCGCGTTGCTCGTGATCGTTATGGCTTTGACGCGGTGTTGAAGGGTTTGACCAGCGAGGAACTGATCCCTCGTCCTCAGGTTCATACGGATTGAGGGACCGATGGCGGACTATGACGCAATAGTTATCGGAAGTGGTGCGGGCGGCGGTACAGCGGCTTGGGCGCTCTCTCGAGCTGGTAAGCGCGTGCTATTGCTGGAGCGTGGTAAAACATTCGACGATCCTGAGGCAAAGCAGGACGAGGCGGAGATGCTGATCCGTATGCGTCCATACGAGGATCGAGATATATGGATGAATGAGAAGCGGCGGTGTCTCTACGTTGGTGGTGTAACCGGAGGCGGAACATCGCTTTATGGTGCAGTGTTGTTGCGCCCATCTCCCGAAGACTTCCATCCCGGAAAATGGTATGATCGGTATATGTCCCGTGAACAATGGGATTGGCCGATATCGTATGATTCTCTCGAACCGTTCTATGAGCAGGCTGAGAATCTGTATCATGTCGCTGGCTCAACCGCAGACCCAATGCCCCACATAGGAAAACGCAGCAAGTCTTATCCGCAGAAGCCGGAAGAACTGGTTCCCATTTCCAAACGAATTGCGAGCGGCATCAGAAAATCAGGATTGCAGCCCTTCCGGCTGCCTTTAGCGGTGGACAGGGCGAAATGCCTCCGTTGTCCGAGTTGTCCAGGCTACATGTGTCCCACCGACGCGCGTGCGTCGTCGCTGAACCGTTGTGTTGAACCCGCAGTTCGCGACCATGGGCTGGACGTATGGACAGCTTGCGAAGCTACTCATCTCCTCACAAATAGCAACACCCAAACGGATCGAACCGTTACCTCAGTTCGTGTTGAGAGAGACGACTCAACCGTTGAGGTCAGCGCGGATAAAGTTTTTGTCGCGGCTGGTGCGATAGGGACGCCGGTGTTGTTGCAACGTTCCGGTCTTGGATTAGAATCCGGGCAACTGGGACGTAATTACATGTACCATGACGGCGCCCTGGGTGCGGGTGTCTTCTACCATCCGACCGGTGCGGCGGATATATTTGCCAAACAGATCGGCTTCACCGATTTGTATTTCGGCACTGACGAGTTTCCCTTCAAACTTGGATATGCTCAAGCGTTACCAATTCCGGGTCCGTTGTCGCTGAAAGATAATTTACCCCTTCCGATACCGGACAGTTTAGCTCGCTGGATGCACGCCCGTATCGTCACACTAGCCGGTGCTGTCGAGGATTTGCCACAATCCGACAATCGGGTTCAACTTCGCAACGATGGCGGCATTGACATACGGCACCGCTTTCATCCTTTCGACACATTCCGCTCGAAATTTTTCAAAGCGGTCCTCACCAAAGTGATGCTCGCATCCGGTGCACAGCTTGCGTTTGGTGCAACGGCTGAGGCGGACGAAACACACACCGCTCACCAGGTGGGGACGGCGCGCTTCGGCAAAGATCCGGAGATTGCAGTTCTCGATCCAAATTGTCGCATCTTCGGCACGGATAATTGCTACGTCGTGGACGGCAGTTTCATGCCTACTTCGCTGGGCGTCGGCCCGGCGTTAACCATTATCGCGAATGCTCTTCGCGTTAGTGACCATATTCTTCGGGAGGGATTTTGCAACGCACCGTGGTTATTACTGGAATCTCCGGGACATTGGGTTCGGCCCTGGGTCGTGAATATATCCGGCGTGGTTGGCATGTGGTAGGCGTAAGTCGCAAGTCACAGTTGTCAGGGGAGTTTCTGAGTGAATTGTGTACCAACGAGCAGCAATCGGGTGAAGATGCCCAGGCGTTATTGAAGTATAATCCTGACCTGGTCATTCTCAATGCAGGCCAGATAGAAACTGAGATTGATCCGAAGGGCATCCCTCTGACCGAAATGACGGAATCCATCACTCGCATCAACTATCTGTTTCCCGCCCTTTTGGCACTTGAAGCGTCGAAACTGAGTCATGACCGAATACTGGATATTGTTGCTATAGGCTCGATTGCCGATGGTAGTCCCTCGGCCTTTGGCCCGGTGTATCATGCGTCCAAGATCGCCCTGCATTACTTCTTCAGCGGTGTCGGGCCGATTGTCTACAATGCGAATAAAAACGTTCGGATGCGTCTGTACCGACCGGGCGCGATCAAGGGACCGTTGAGTTGGGCACCAGTCAACCGCTTGAATGACAAGGGTTACAAGATTCGCGCGAAGCGGTGTGAATCAGCACCTGAGGCCAATGAGGTAGCCCGGACCATCGCCCGCTGGATAGATGGAAATGAGTGGATCGGCACTTACAAGGAACCGTTTTCCTTCAAGATATTCAAATGGTGGTTTGCTTTGGCGCCGAATTCGTTCTACAGGTTGCAGGTTTTTGGCTGGCGCAAAGGCAGCAAGTTTGTTTAGGGTTGGTGTATTTGCGTGCGACGCTTCGATTGCTAGCTTCCGGTCATCCAGTTAACTCAACTGGGGTAGTTTCTTGCCCCAGACATTTATGTCTGGGATGATCCACCGCTGAAACGGTTGATGCATACTCCGGTGAATCACCGTTTCTGGGTTCACAGGGGCATGTGATATAGTTCAGTCAACTGGACAATCGGCGCAAACTTATCTATCCCCTGAAATTGTCTCGTATTATACGATCATCTATCTCATCCACTGATCTTCATTTGAGAAATAGCGAGCGGTTGCCCGTATCGCGAGATACGCATAACAACATGTATGGATATACACCTGAGCATAACTACTTGATAATACAATCCATCCGGTCAACCGGTCATCGGGTCATCCGCCGAGTCAGTTACGGTCGCTTCTTGCCCCAGACATTTATGTCTGGGATGATCCACCGCTGAATCGGCTGTCACATGCCCCAGACATTTATGTCTGGGATGATCCACCGCTGAATCGGCTGTCACATGCCCACGACATTTATGTCGTGGATTGTCCGACGCTGGAACATTTGAGGCATACCCCTGTGACCATCGAAGGTGTTCGCAGGGATAATCCCCACTTCGGAACACTTGTCATCAGTAAGAATTAACTATGCGACGAGTCAGGCTTGCAGTTCAACGCGTTTCTCACCAGAGTAAGCAATGGCGAGGCTGGAAATTCCCATAGCGACCAGAATAAGCGCCGCACCAAACAGGCCGCGTTTTGTCCATACATCCCCTATGATCATCCAGGCAAACAGGGCGGCGAATACGGGTTCTGCGGAGAAGATGAAGCCGGCATGTGCGGCGGGTACATCAGGCTGGTAACGAGTTTGCATCCAAACTGCAATTACAGACCCGAACACGGCGGTATATGCAATTCCGATCCACCCGATTTGGGTGATATGAAGCGAGTTTCCTTCCATCACACTCCAGATGATGGCCAGCGCCCCGACTGTAATAATTTGTGCCAGGGTAAGCGCTTTGCTCTCTTGTTCGGATCTGGACAGGGCTTCCAGCATGACCATCTGCAGGGCGAATATCACCGCGCAGCCTATCGTCAACCAGTCGCCGATGTTCATTCCCCCGGTTTCCGGATCTGCGATCATGTAGGTACCGACAAATGCAGGAATTAGCGCCAGCCAGGCCAGGGGCGGAGTATGGCTGGTTCGCATCAGCATTGCCAGTGGTGGGGTAAACACTACCAGCAATCCGGTGAAAAACCCACTCCTTGAGGCAGTTGTATGTTCAATTCCCAGCACTTGCAGTGCGAATCCGGCGAACAGCAGCAGTCCGATCAGCATTCCCCGCAGCCAAACGTTTCTCAGTGGCCCGTTTCGCAAGGCGATCCACACCTTCGACAACCCGAATTTCTCTGAGCTGTTGTGATCGTCGTAGTCCTCTCCAACTGGACAAATTCGGCCACGGAAACGCAGCATGAGGAACATGTACAGTATTGGTGAAGCTAATCCGAAGCGCAGGGCGACAAACTGAATAGGGTCAGTATCGGCCACGGAGAGTTTGGTAATGGGGAAGGTCATTCCCCAGATCATGCAGAGTAGAACGAGCATAAGCGAGGCTTTAAGACGACGGCCCCGGTGTGAATCGTTCACCGGGGCCGTCGGAAGCTGTGTCGGTGTGTTCTTTATTCCCATCGCAATAGAGCGTCCAGGAGTAGACGAACCGCTACGCCAGTCCCCAGCTCCTTATGCGGTGTGTAGCTGAATTGTCCTTCGGTGGCAGTGCCGGCGATGTCCATATGTGCCCAGGGCGTTTTGTCGACGAAGGCCTCGAGGAATTTGCCCGCGGTAATGGTTCCGGCAGGTCGTCCACCGGTGTTCTTCATATCGGCGATTTCGCTTTTGATTTGCTGCTTGTAGTCACTCCACAGCGGAAGACGCCAGATCCGTTCACCAGAGGCATCACTGGCAGCCTGGAGTAGTTCGACAAGCTCATCGTTATTGCTCATAACACCCGTACACCAATGTCCTAAAGCGATGACGCATGCTCCGGTCAATGTTGCGAGGTCAACAATTGCGTCTGGCTCAACTGACTTAACAGCGTAAGCCAATACATCGGCTAAGGCTAATCTTCCTTCAGCGTCAGTGTTGTCGATCTCAATCGTGCGGCCATTGAAGGCTGTGATGATGTCGCCCGGGTGGTAAGCGTTTCCATCGGTCATATTCTCGACCGCTGCAACGAAGCCGTGCACCCGGCAATTCGGACGAACTTGATTCAGGGCGCGGAAAACTCCCATGACGGTAGCTGATCCGCCCATATCAGCCTTCATGTCACGCATCCCGGCTGCTGTCTTTATATCGAGACCACCGGAATCGAAGGTGACTCCCTTTCCCACGAGGGCAAAGGTCTTGGTTTTGTCGTTGACGCTCTTCGGTTCGTAGCTGAGATGGATGACGCACGGCGGATGTGTGCTGCCTTGACCGACCGCGAGTATGGCTCTCATCTTCAATTCTACGAGTTTTTCGTGGTCTAATACTTCTACACTGATCGTCTCATTGCCCATTCCCAGTGCGATTTGAGCGTAGGTCTCCGGGTAGAGATCCGCGGCGGGCATACACACTAGGTCGCGAGCGAAATTCACGCCATTTATTGTAGCGGACGCATACTCAACGGCCTGGTGAAATACATCGTCGTTAATGTCTTCTCCGGCGACAACGTTCAGTGATTCGAGTATCGGGAAACGGTCGACGTTATGAGTGCGACGCACGTACCGATACATGGCAAGTGCAGTACCCTCCAGAGCGGCTATGGTGTTGTTTCGTTGCGCTGTCTCGTCAAATCCAGTCAATGGTGGGAGTACGGTGACGTCATTGCAGGAAGCACCGCGAGCACGTTTACCCAGTGTGCCAAAGGCTCGACGCACGCTTTCCGTGGTACTCCTTTCTCTTTCACCGAGGCCAACGACAACTATATGGCGTGGTCCATCCTGATGACCTCCGTACAGCTCCAGAACCCTGTTGAATCGAGCGCTGAAATCACCAGCGCTGATGGCGGCTTCAATTCTATTGCCGAGAGTAGCATCAAGACGACCAAGACCGCATTCTGACGGCTTCTCGTTTTCATACAGGCCTACAAATAATCCCCGTGTTGTCACGCTATGTGCTGAAGCATCCGAGATCTGGATGTTCACGGTAAAACTCCTGTTCTGGGTGAGGGGCTATGTTGCTGGACGGTTGTGTTCATCGAGGACGACAACTTTAGCTTTGTGGCCTTCGATTTCTTCGGGATACAGGTCGCAATATGTTGCAGCGATGATCAGATCACCAACATTGGCGAGGTGTGCAGCGGCACCGTTTACCCCTATAATTCCTGAGCCTGCTTCACCTTCCAGGATGTAGGTGTTGAAGCGGTGGCCGTTGGTGATATTGTATATCTCAACTCGCTCATCTGGGAGCATGTCCATCAGATCCAACAGATCTTTATCCACTGTGAGGCTGCCCGAATAGTGCAGATCTGTCTGTGTAACACGCGCCTGATGCAGTTTGGCTTTTAGGAAACGTCGAAGCATATTTGCCTTGATATCTTAATGCCAAGAGACTTCTTAAATCATGAAGTCATAATAGTATATCATGAAATACCAATTTATGAGCTGACTCCTTACGGAACAAGGGTGTCAGAGACGAATCGACTTTTAGACGGAATACCGATAGCTCAAGTTACCAGTCTTCTGTCCGTCAGGTTATTGACTAGTCACAGGTCAATAATCCGAAGTTTAAGTCAAAAATAATGACCCAATCACACTAGCCACGCAGCTTGTCACTTAACACCGCTGCCACCTGATCCAGTTTCGGACGCTCCTGTTGTTCCAGGGTGTCACGGTCACGGATGGTCACTGTTTGATCTTCGAGAGTTTGGTGGTCAATGGTTATACAGAACGGCGTTCCTGCTTCATCCTGACGACGGTAACGGCGTCCGATATTACCTGTCTCATCGTAGAACACATCTAAATCCAGACGCAAGTCATCTTGCAACTTGCGGGCCAGTTCCGGCAATCCATCCTTCTTTGTCAAGGGGAATATCCCGGCGGTTATAGGTGCAAGCTTCGGATCTAGACGCATCACCACACGTTCATTTCCCTCGACGCTGTCTTCATGATAGGCATCCAGCAGAATCGCCAACATTCCACGGTTAAGCCCCGCTGAAGTTTCAACGATGTACGGCAGGTAACGTTCCCGTGTTTGATCGTCAAAGTACTCAAGATCTTTCCGTTTGCCGGAGTGTTCGGCGTGACGTTGCAGATCGTAATCGGTGCGGCTGTGAATGCCTTCAAACTCGTCCCATCCGAAGGGGAAGTTATACTCGATGTCGTAGGCGTCAGCGGCATAATGCGCCAGCTCATCTTTGGTATGCTGATGGAGGCGCAGGTTCTCTTCTTTGATTCCACACACATCGCGCCAGAATGCCAGACGCTCGCCCTTCCAAAACTCCATCGCTTCTTCTTCACTACCTGGCTTGATGAAATATTGCATCTCCATCTGTTCGAACTCACGGGTTCTGAAGATGAAATTGCCCGGCGTGATCTCATTTCGGAATGCCTTGCCGATCTGCGCGATTCCGAACGGTGGTTTCAGGCGAGAAGTGGTTTGAACTTGCGGATAGTCAACGTAAATCCCCTGGGCTGTTTCCGGACGCAGGTACACAGCGTCTCCAGAATCTTCTACCGGTCCTATATGCGTTTTGAACATCAGGTTGAAGCTGCGCGGGGCGGTTAATTCGCCTTTGGTCCCGCATTTCGGGCATGGAATGAGGGCATAGGAGGCGTGGTCGGCGTCCAGATTCTGTCCGTCATTCTTGAGCGGAGCTTCGTCAATGCCCTTGATTCCTTTGACGATACGTTTAACCAGTTCATCTTCACGAAAACGTGCTTTACACTTTTTGCAATCGACCAATGGATCGGTGAAACCGTCTACGTGCCCGGATGCTACCCATGTCTTGGGGTGATAGATGATGGCGGAGTCGATGCCGACGATGTTATCGTGTTTCCGAATCATTTCTCGCCACCAGAGGTCAGCGAGTTTCCGTTTCATCTCTATACCCAACGGACCGTAATCGTAGCTCGAGCCGATGCCGCCGTAGATTTCGCTGGTGGGCATGACAAAACCGCGCCGTTTAGCGAGGGCAACGATCAGATCCATCTTGCTTTTAGGCTTTGCAGCCATGGGTCTATCCTCCGGAATACAGTTTCAATATCGAAGCGTGAATATAGGATCATGGATAGGCCCGTGCTTGCTCGCAAGCGCGGATGGAGAGAAGCCGTCAATAAATTAGGGACAAATAAATTAGGGACAGACCCCTATTATTTGTGACATATGGTGCGTATAATAGGGGTCTGTCCCTAATTAAATCTATTAAATCTATAATAGGGGTCTGTCCCTAATTAAATCTAATAATAGGGGTCTGTCCCTAATTAAATCTAGAATTCCTTCCAGCGTCCTGCGTGGGTCGGCCGCTCTGCGACCGCCGCCGGGCTTTCGCTGATACTCCTTGTTGGGATCACGCCCCGGACGTTCCGGGATCAAGGGACCGAAGTGCTCCCACTGATCATCTGACAGTTCCCACGGTCGAGTTCGCATGTTGCCTCCATCGAAGTTCGACTGTAGTATACAAATGCTCAGCTCTTCCAACAAAACCTATTTAGGGATAAACCCTTAGTAAAATACTTCCCTGGGAATAAGCTATTTTCCTCTTCCATCCCCCTCAATATTATCAATGGTCAGCAATTTCATTTTCCGGTAGAGAGTACTGGGATCAATACCCAGCTGAGTTGCGGTTTTACCGCGATGCCCATTGAACCGGCGGAGGGCATTTTCGATCAAACCACGCTCCATTTCCCGCAACGACATACCTTCAAAAGCTGCAAAGGTGTGTTCCGATTCACCTCGTATTTCCAAAGGCAGGTGTTGCAATTCGATCATGCTTCCCCGGCTGAGTACAAACGCCTGTTCGAGAATATTTTCCAGCTCGCGAACATTGCCCGGATAGTCATACTCAAGCAGTTGAGCCAATACAGCCTCGCTGACATCCATTGAGTTGCGATCCTGTAGACGTGCAATCTTTGACAGCAGGTGATTGATGAGCAGAGGAATGTCTTTCCGACGCTCCCGTAGAGGGGGCAACTCCAAGTGTACTACCCGGATACGATAATAGAGATCTTCTCGAAAACTGCCTGTCTTAACGTCATGTTTCAAATCGTGGTGAGTCGCAGCAACTACGCGAACGTTGATGTTCCTCGGTTTCACTGAACCCAGCGGTTCGACCTCTCGTTCCTGTAATACCCGTAGTAGACGCACTTGCATTGCCGGAGAGATGTCGCCGATTTCGTCGAGGAAAATCGTGCCGTTGTTGGCTCGTTCAAAACGCCCTGGCTTGTCACGGCGGGCATCTGTGAACGCACCCCTGACATGTCCGAAGAGTTCACTCTCCAGCAAGGTGTCCGGAAGTGCCGCACAATTAACCGCGACAAAGGGACCGTTCTTGCGGGGCGATAGACTATGAATAGCTCGAGCGAATAATTCTTTACCTGTTCCACTCTCACCCTCAAGCACCACCGTGCTCGAGCTCTCCGCAATTTGGGGAAGAATGTCGAACAGCTTCTGCATCGGCGCACTACGGCCCACGATGTCTTCAAAAGTGTAGCGGGCTTCGAGTTCCTTACGTAACTGTTCAATCCGGCTCAAGTCCTGCATGGTTTCCACCCCACCTATAACCTCTCCCGCATCATCTCGCAGCAGAGCCGTGGAAAGACGCACCGGTAAACGGTCGCCATCTCGATTGACAATGTGAGCGACGGCATTCATCACCGGCTTCCCGGTATCGAATGTTCGACGCAATGCGCAGGCTGTTTCGCAGATGTCGGTGTGGAAAACATCACTGCACGGTTTGCCCAGCGCCTCCTCGCGGCTTACGCCGGTCAACTGCTCCGCTGTGCGATTGAAAGAGGTGATGTGCCAGTTCAGGTCAACGGTAAACACGCCCTCGTTGATCGAATTGAGGATGACCTGTTCTCGGTTGATTGTATCGCTAGTTGCCATGCTAACCTCTCGCTGCCGATTCGTTCATTACGCCGGACACTAGTAATGCAGTCTGCATGAATACTGCATCGCAACTGTTGCAATATACAATAATACAACCATCGACTTCAACCAGGTCTCGCTCTGTAATTCCTGTTGTAGTAACTCGATCCCGGATTATTGTGAAGATCGGAAGTTATTGGCCTGTTTTCTGCACTATGACAGACATGAAAGTAGCGATTCCACATTGGCGGGGACGTGTGTCCCCTGTTCTGGATGCCGCAAACCGTCTCGTTCTGTGTGAACGAACCGACCGTGGCACTGTGGTTCGCGAAGACATCCTGCTCGCGGATACAGATCCCGGAACACGTGTCGACGCACTGCATCAACTCGGTGTGGAAAAGGTGATCTGTGGCACGGTGTCTCAGTGTTTACGCCGTGCGTTAGAAGCGGCCGGGATCCAGATCCAGGCAAATATCTGTGGCGATGTTGAGACTGTGATAGAAGCCTGTCTTAATGATCGTCTGGCAGACTCTAAATTCAGCATGCCCGGTTCCCAGCACCGGCAGCAACACCAGCGACAACGCAGACATGGATGGAATCGTTAGAAACTTATCGATATGGAGGATTTGAACGATGGCTAACGGAAACAAGCGAGGACCGCAGAACCAGGGGCCGAAAACCGGCCGTGGTATGGGCTACTGCGCCGGATTTAATACTCCGGGTTACATGAATCCTGGACAGGGTAGTGGAGGTGGTTTCGGCAGGGGAGGTGGCCGCGGATTCGGAGGTTATGGGTATCGCCACGGTGCAACCGGGATGCCTGGTCGGCAACGCGGTGCGATGGGTATGCCGCCCTGGGATCAGGGAGTACAAGAACCCTCTCAGGAAAATGAGTTGGAGTTCCTGAAGGAACAGGTCCAGATGCATACGGATAGTCTCGATGAGATTCGCCGCCGTGTGGATGCCATGGAGAAAGATAAATAAGCCGGGATGGGGTGGAAGAGGTGATCAAGTTCCACCCCTGTATTCTGACTTGAAGGATCGCATATGAGTCCAAGAGGCAGAGGATTGGGACGAGGTTTCGGTGGTCGGGGGCGCGGTGGTGGTGGAATGAACCGTCTGCGCGATGGATCCTGTCAGGGCGGATCAACACTGTCTGGCAACCGTCGCCGAGTCAGTCCAGATGCCATAAAGGTGGCGTCCACATTGGCACTACCCTTGCTCCGACTCGCCGGAAAAGCGTTACTGGTTGGGGTGCAACGGCTGCTAGTCGGTTCATCAAACAGGTCACAGCGACCCGTTCAGCGGATTCGGGCTGCTGATGATCTCCGGCGAATCGAACCACAACGGAAGATCGGAAGAGCACACGTCTGAACTCCAGTCACACTGATATATCTCGTATGCCGTCTTCTGCTTGAAAAAAAAAAAAAGAAACACAAACAAAAAAGAAAACAAAACAGAAAAAAGAAAAAAAAGAAAAAAAGAGGTGAACATGGTAAGTGATA
>CAJVXH010000087.1 GCA_913009835.1 uncultured bacterium | reverse complement strand
GGCTTCTCCTCTTTCGTGCTGGCACAGTATGAAGAAGTGAAGCCGAAGGAAGTGTACGCAGTCAAGATCAGTGACGCCGAGGTCATCGAGACGTTTCGTCGTGGCCAGCTGATCAGTCCCACAATCGCAATCGACTCTGTCGAGTTTATTGATGTGACACGCAATGGATTCGGACAAGGTGACCTGATGATTATTTATCCTCAGGAACGCGTCTTTCCGTTGCTCGAGATAAACGAGACAGAACGGTCAATCCTCAATCTGTACCAATTCGAGGAAAACAAGACCTATTCGGCACCATCAATAGATGTGACCCAGATACAGGAAGATGCACGCATTCTGGAATCACCGTTCGCGGGGATTCTCAGCACCGTTATCAAAGGTGTACAGTACTACTATGACGGTAACTACATCCAGGGAATATTTCGTATGGACAGGGAAAGGGATCTCGCCACGCTGACCCTGTGGAATTATGAAACAGAGGGAATGGTATATCAACAAGGATCGCCGTCAGGCATTGCTGATACAATGCTCAATTATGATCTGCTCAAAGTGTATATCCGAGAGCTGACGACGGACACTGTATTCGTTCCAATTCTGGTCACCGAAGATCAGTTGGAAGCCAGACCATTTGCTGGTGTTGGTAATCCGTTATACCCTGTTGAAGAAGCTGATTCATCTGATGTGATTTCAGGCGACTTGCAAGCCGGACCGATCGAGGCGGGACTCATTTCCGATTTCGAGAATAGCGACCAACCTGCACCGGTAGGCGCCGCCATACCTGACACAACTATTACTGATCCAGATGGTGGCGAAGGAGAACCCGCAGAGTGATGCGAACGAAGCCCTTTACGCCCATGAAGATGGTAGAGAGTCGATTCATGCGCATGAGCCGAAACAAAACGCTGACCTCAGCGATGAGATTAATCTCATTGCTGACGGTCATTATCCTGCTGTCCATCGGAACACCCGTCATGGCACAGGAAGCTGATACAACAGCGGCCGAACTGGATACAACCATTACCGAGATAACGCCTGAAGGTGTTCTCGATATGGATGTGATCGAAGCCGACACGACCTTGATGGATGAGCCTGTCGTATTGATGGATGCCAGTCTGGATAGCGCCATTCAGGACGATATGGCTGCTGACACCACCATTATGTTCGAGGAACAACCCATCGATATGTCTGCGGCATTTCAGGATAGCCTCGTCGCTGACAGCAGTATGATGGGAGTAGACAGTCTGGGCATTGGTGCTGACATTATGAGTGAGGATATATTTACGCCACCACCACCTCCCCCATCCTTCCAATACAACGCGCCTGAGAACATGGTCTGGATTGATGCTGGAGCTCTGCCGGACCCCTTGCGCCAATTCCATAATGAATCGGTCGAAGTTGCCTGGTCAAACGGTTTCTTCATTGATGAGTATGAAGTCACGAATGAGGATTTCGCAAACTTCCTGTCCGATGGTACTGAGAATAGCGTCTATTTCGATGAGCGCATGTACATCACAAAGATCACCGATTATCTCTACCAGGCGGACGAAGGCCGCCAGGACATGCCGGTTACTTTCGTCAGCTGGTTTGGGGCATTCGCGTTTGCTCAGTGGTCAGGTAAAAGCCTCCCCACCGAAGAGGAATGGATACTCGCCTGCCTCGGATCATACAACGATGAGAATCTGACCAGGTGGTATCCCTGGGGACAGGCTAACCCTGATTCCATACAAGCGAACCTGCTGAACACGGACATCATTGGATCCCCGACATATGTAGGATCGTACCCTGGATCCTCAACCTTGACGGGTTTGTATGATATGGCTGGGAACGTTGCCGAATGGACGATTACTAACTTCGCCCAACGTCAGCCTGCAAACACTGAAGATGTTGGTGAGTTTGACAATCCAGACGTCTCACCCGTCGAGACAAATATGGATTCGACAGCCACAGGTTTCCAGCAAACGGATGCGAATACCGAGGAAGATCTGGACACTTCCATCCGCTTCGTAGTTAAAGGTGGCAGCTACCTCGATCCTCCATCAAACACACAACTTAACCGACGCATAACACGTTTTCCGCATGAACGCTACCAGTATGTCGGTTTCCGCTGTGTAAGGCGTGAGGGCACTCGCTAATGAGGCGGTTCAGCACAATAATGCTGCTGAGTCTGAGTCTCTTTTGGTGGATACCTGTTGATGGCATAGCTCAACGGGTTGCCAGCAAATCATTGACTCTCCGTTCGGAGTGGATTTCCGATCACCAACTGCTACTCGAGTGGAGTCGCCAGAATTATCCTTTAATACTGGAGAGGAAACTCTCTGATGAGCAGTACTTCAAGCAGATCGCTGAATTTGAACGCGAGAATGAATACGTTGATGATAGCCTGACTGTAAACACCAACTATCTCTATCGACTACGCCCGGATCCGGTCTGGTATCTCGATGAATATGGCCCGCATCACGAAGCGCGCTTTGATTTACCTCCTCCCAACCAGCCTATCGTTACACGTTCTGGTGTAGATGAGGTCGTTGTTACCGCCCCCCAGGACAGCCTGCAGTGGGAAGGAAGTTTACTCGTACAAATGCGAGTGAAAGGTCTGTTCGAAGATGTTGGCTTCATCGGCGGAGGGGATACAACTGTAACAGTTAATGGGTTGGAAACATTTAAACCCCAGCTGTTCCGCATGTTCTACATCTCTGATTTCAACAAGAGCGCGCCTTCTGTCGCCGATACCGTATATCTTTCATTTCCTCCCCCGACCCGACTCTTCGTTAAAGCGATCAGCGACCATAGCATTGAGTTGAATTGGAAAGCGCCGACTATCTGGGACCACGAGTATCAGGTGCAGAAGCTGGAAGGCCAGGATACGCTCTATTTTGATGTGGCTTTCGGTGACACCACATGGGTTGATAATAACGTTGATTTCGACCGTACGTCTTTCTACAGAGTACGAGGCATTGAGGATGACAATGTCGGTGATTTCAGCGAGGTGATCCCCGCGCGTTTGCAGATGAACACCGTCGAAAACCTGCAAGTTGACAAGACTGAAGATCTGGTGGTGCTATTGACTTGGGATGAACCCGCGCCAATCACGACTACCTATTTCGTCCAACGATCGATTAACGGCAGTGATTTCGAAACAATCGCCGAGTTGCCTTCAGATATCAACACATACACTGATTACCTGCCGCGACGGGGATTGAACGTTTCCTATCGCATTGTCAGCGCCAACAGTCTGGGCGACCAGGCAATATCAGACGCGGTTTCACAGGCAGTGCGCACAGTCGCTTACGGCATGATGATAATGGACAAGCCAAATGGCGAATCATGGTTTGTTGATGCGGACGAAGTGAGTGCTGCTGAGTATACCCGTTTCTGTGAAGAAACTGGCACAGAACTTCCGGAGGAACCTGATTATTCAGCCGGAGATTTCTGGAACTCTCGCAATAATCAACCCGCAGTGATGGTGTCGTGGGATGATGCTGTCAGATTCTGCAACTGGCGTTCATTATCGCTGGGTCTTGAACCAGCGTATGACGATAGCGGACGAGTAGTAAACGCATCAGGAGGGTTCCGACTTCCTGATAAGGAAATCTATGCTCTTTCGATTGACAATTTCGGAGATGGCGTTGAGAATTCGCAGAAATTTGCCAACCTCCTGGGAAATCGTGATGGGTTCAGATGGATGGCACCCGGCCTGGGCATGGTTATCAATCCAACTACGATGGTACACCTGATTGGTAATGCTGCCGAATGGGTGCAGGACACCGCACCACCGGATGGCCACTATGCACTTGGTGGTGCCTTCTCTACCCCGAAGGAAATTATAGAGGATACGGTTCCTGAGACTGCTTATCCTCCAAACTGGTACGCCTCTACCATCGGATTCAGGTGTATTCTGCCCGCGAGCGCTGTTGCAGGATTATTGGAATAGGTTCGAATTCTGTGCTGGATATGACCTCAGCATAATCGCCTTTAACACAAGTCGGGTGGAACTCTCCACCCGATTTTTGGTGTATAATCTGAGCTCATATCTACTATCCGGTGAAACATGACCATACTGCGTCCGCTGCAAACTGTTCTGGTGAAACCTGCGGGACCGGACTGCAACATGGCCTGTAGCTACTGCTTCTATCTGAAAAAAGCCGAGTTGTTCAAAGAACACGCGATTCATCGGATGCGAGATGATATACTAGAAGAGCTAATTAAGCAGGTGATGCAGCAGGGCGGGCGTCAGGTCACTTTCGGGTGGCAAGGCGGTGAGCCCACGCTGATGGGTCTCCCCTTCTTCCAGAAAGTCGTTGAGTTTCAGCAGAAGTATGGCAGAGGACAGACCGTAGGCAACGGTCTACAGACAAATGGCCTCTTGATAGGTCGAAAGTGGGTACAATTACTCGACAGATACAAATTTCTGGTCGGCTTGTCCTTGGATGGCCCGAAACACGTTCACGATCATTACCGTCACCAGAGTCCGACAAAGGGATCATGGGAGAAGGTGGTAGATACCGCACACCGACTTCTTGATCGCGGAGTGGCAACAAACGCTCTGGCTGTGGTTACAGATTATTCATCTCAGCACGCTGAGGAGATTTACACATATCTGCGTGATCTTGGATTAGTTAACATGCAGTTTATACCTTGCCTTGAAACCGATCCGAACGATCCATCCAAAGTCGCGGATTATTCGGTCAGCGCTGATGCTATGGGTGAGTTCCTCAAGACAACGTTTGACCTTTGGTATCGTGATTTTGAAAGTGGGAACAGGCAGATAAGTATTCGCTTTTTCGACTCAGTATTCCACAGTTACGTCGATAGGCAAGCACCGGACTGTCACCTTCAACCGGAGTGTGGAACATATACGGTAATAGAATACAACGGTGATGTCTATTCATGCGACTTCTTCGTTGAAGCTGATTGGAAGCTCGGGAATATCATGCAGGGCGACCTGATAGACATGTTGAATTCTCCCAGGCAACGGCGCTTCGGCAAGCTGAAATCTGACATGCCAGAAGAGTGCGCTGATTGTCGCTGGCTGAAGTATTGCTATGGTGGGTGTACAAAGGATCGTATCAACAATACCGCTGATAATGGCAGCAATCACTTCTGCCTGTCCATGAAGATGTTCTTTGATCATGCGGACGAACGATTGACCCAACTGGCTGCTCGATGGAAAAGAGATCAGCGCCAGTAGATAGTTTTTACTATGAGACGATGATGATACTGTTTACACATGAGCGCACCCGTATTCTGAGCTTACTGATCGTTGCGGCATTGCTGCTGCCGGTCGGGACCTTCACCCTGGGGCAGGTCACCACTTTGTATCGGGGATCGCCGGTTTATCACTGCGATGTAATCAACTCCTATCCTCATGACTATACTGCATACACCCAGGGGCTGGTGATTCATGATGGGCAGTTATTTGAAGGTACTGGCCGCTATGGTAAATCCAGTCTGCGCAAAGTTGATCTGGAAACAGGCGAAGTGCTGAACAAAATTGACCTGACCAGTAATCGATTTGGTGAAGGAATTGCAATTTTCAACTCGCGTATCTATCAATTGACTTGGCGCGCTGGTGAGGCGTACGTGTACGATCTCGATTCATTTGAGCGTATCGGCCAATTTCACTACTCAGGTGAGGGCTGGGGCATCACCCATGATGGAGAGCATCTTATCACCAGCGATGGTAGTGCAAACCTCACAATTCGTGATCCCGAAACCTTTAGTGTCGAATCAACAATTCCTGTCTGGGATACAAATGGTTCTGTTAATGGGCTCAACGAACTGGAGTACATTGACGGCTTTATCTACGCCAACCTCTACCCCACCGATTTGATCGCTCGAATTGATCCAATTTCAGGAGAAGTAAAGGCTTGGCTATATCTGGAAGGTCTGCTCGACGCAGAATCGCCCGATGGTCGAGCTGAAGTTCTGAATGGCATCGCCTATGATTCCGCTACCGGAAAAATGTACCTGACCGGGAAATACTGGCCACGATTGTACGAGGTCGAGATCATTGAGTGAGAACGGGAGTGATTCATTCGGACACAATGAGAGTTCGGCGACATCCTCAATAGATACAGGAAAACAGCGTATTCGCTGGCATGAATTACCGCCAGTCCGTCCTCTCACCCTGCCTACGCTCGCACAAGTACTAAATACAATCAAAATCGCTGTTGCTGTGCTGCTAAGCCTTATCACTCGTAGACCTTGGACGTTGGGTCTGCCCACCATGCTGATGGTCGAACCGACTACTGCTTGCCAGTTAAAATGCCCCCATTGCCCAACTGGACGGGGTGATCTGTCACGCCCTGATGGTCGAATGCCGCTCGAGAACTTCCGCGCACTGTATGACAGCCTGAATCCCGCCCCAATCCGTCTCCAACTCTGGAATCAAGGCGAACCTCTGGTGCATCCGGAAATTCACGGAATCATTCGACATGCAACCACAGCTGGTAGCCGAGTTGTTCTATCGACGAACGTGGAAGCCCTCGCAAATCAACGTACTGCTGAGGCTATTGTTCGATCAGGACTGCACACTTTGATACTGTCGCTGGACGGTGCTTCGGCTGAAAGTCATGTGAAGTACCGCGTTGGTGGAAAGTGGGATCGAGTTGAAAGGGGTGTTCGAAATGTCGCCGAGGCCAAAGCCGGGCTTGGCCTGAAATATCCCGTTCTCCAGTGGCAGTTCCTCCTGTTCAAGCATAACCTGCATGAGCGCGACGAAGCTATGAAACTCGCGAAAGAATGGGGCGCAGATGAGATCGTATTCAAAACCGTCCAACTGGAATCATTTGAACGTGAGGATGGCGAGCAATGGCTGCCGGATGATGAGCGATTGAGACGATACGTTCTTAAGGACAATAAATGGGTTTTGAAGCGTGTCGAACGTCCTTTTTGTGCCCGTATTTATGGGAGCGCTGTGGTATTGTGGGATGGAACCGTTGTCCCCTGTTGTTTTGACAAGGATGGCGATTTCGTCTTGGGCAATGCTATCGAAAATGGCTTCACGGATGTATGGAAGTCATCTGAATATCGGATGTTCCGTCAACGGATCCTGACCGAAGAACGACCCGAAATGTGCTCAAACTGCACTGAGGGTTTGCACAAACTGTACGCTGTAAAGAAGGGCCTGTAGTAGATCTCATCATTGATTGACAGCCACTTCATCATCCTACCCCAGCAAAAACTCGGTTAATACCAAAAACATTACTCTTTCTTGTCCCACAGGGTTGCCTTGCGTTGGTTATGTGCTATCTTTCATAATCGGGTAATGGAGTCCCCCATAGAAGGAAAGCACACATTATCATTAGGATACTGTTCACTTCAAGGATGGTGATTCATGCGTACCCAGATATTGGCAGGATGTCTGGCATTATTCGTTTTCACACTGCTTCCCACCGCCGCCGCTCAGGTCAACGAAACAGGTTCTCTCCGATCCTTCATCCTGGGGGATGAGCCCGCTGCCAGCTACGACAATTGGTTTTCACATACCGTTGAGGGACTGTCTGAACCGGGCGGATACAACCATTACATGCCGCCTGAGTTAGATCCCCAGACAAATGGGTTCGGCAACTTTGAACTGATTTCAGATGCTGATGCGCCAGGATATAAAGTGATCTGGCAGCAGGTATTCTCATATCTTTGGGACGATTCACCGGCCGAAGCTCAAACCCTGCTGGACATCTCTGGTTTCCCCTTTGAAGTCGTCTACTTCACCGATACTGAAACTGGCACAACCTTCCGCATGCTGCGTGAACTACTGAATGAAGCCTATGTCGATACTGGATTCTATGCCGGTCCGGAGGACGATGTTGTCGGCAGTTTCGACAAAGGCTGGGGTCTGTTCATTATTAATCCTGATGCGAGCATACCCTGGGCTCAGATACAGGTTACCCATATTAACGATGATTTCATAGCTGTCCCGATGGTCACAGATATATTTCTCCGCGGGGATCTGGGAGCTCTTGCATTTCACGGGACCGGGCGTGAAGTCCAGTGGCAGGAAGGCGAGGATTACAACAACGGACGATCTCTATCCGATCCATCTCGTAATGGAAAGCTACCGTTTCAATGGTTCACAGAATTCTTCGTCGACCAAGTACGGTCAGAGGGTCAACGAGATATCACCATACAGATTCATAGCTATGATAGTGAATCGCACGAAGCTGAAGCCACGGTCCAAATAAGCGGTGGGAGCACAGACGGCTATCCAAATCGTCCGGCGCGTGACATATCAGGACTGGGATATGATTGGGTCAACTTTGCTCCAACCGTAGTTGTACCCGCAGACTACTCATTATTCGGTCAGGCGGAAGTTCTGGTACAGAACATGTTTGCGGTCTGGCGTGGGTACGGATTAACTCATTTGGCCAGCGGGGTTGACATATCTACCCATGTTGAGCTGTCCGGCTATGGAAACAGCCCTCAAATGGCAACAGCCAGTCAGGGATACAACCGGTACGAGGCATTTGATCGATGGCTGCACGTCGAATTTGACGAGCTCCCGAATCCTATTGAGGCTGCCGGATATAGTGAGCTTGTTTTTTTCAACGGGACCATCCCACCTACGGAATCGAACTGGGATGCCCTGCTGCGTTACTATGAAGCTGCCAGTGACGCGTTAATCGCCTATCTTGACGACGTAGAAAATCCTGCAGACATCGATCCGCCAACTACTCCGGCTGGATTAGATGTTTTCTACGCCGCAGATGACTTCGTCGAATTGACTTGGAACGAATCCTCTCTGGACCCAAATTTCGCGACCTATGAGGTATACTACGATACGAGTGAGACCATTGGATTAGAGGATAGTGTCTGGACTTTCGAGAACGAAGGCAATTTAGTGGGTCAGAACATCCAGTTTTCACATCTATCTGGTTTGGAATTCGGGTTGGACTATGGATTCCGCTTGCGTGGTGTGGACAGGTTCGGAAATGCTGGAGAGTTCTCAGATAGGACCGTACGTGCGTTCACCCAGGAAGGCAGCAATTATCCTCGTCCCTTCTCCTTGCTCACTCCCCTGGACGGTGACACCTGTATTCTGCTGGATACAACTTTTATATGGGAATCAACAACTGACGAAGACCTCTATGACGTCCCACACTATGATTTCTGGTTGGATACGCTCTCAGACTTCTCGACTGCCTGGATGCCGGAAGATGCCGACAGCTTAGCCGATACCACCTTTGCAGTATCAAACCTGAAGAACCGCAAGACATACTATTGGACGGTGAGAGCGACAGACAGGAACACTCCGGGAACGTGGGCAAATGAGACTAACAGCCTGGTAACCTGGAAACCATTCCCACCTGCACCATTTGAACTCGCAGAACCGATGGACCGTTCAACTCTATTTGATGCTGTGACAACAACACTCCGCTGGAACTCCACATATAGTATCGACTACCCTGATGATGAGATCAATTACATCTTGATCTCGGCACAAGATTCTGATTTTACAATCGAGTCGGATACCGTTAATGTGGCGGACACCAGTTACGTGCTGGATGGCCTGCTGATGGACCAGACATACTGGTGGAAAGTATTTGCCTATGACACACGTGACACTATCCAATGTGAGGACGTTTGGAAGTTCTACATATGGGAAAACGACCCTCCGGTATTCTCTCTGCTCACGCCAGACGATGGCGAGTTCGTTGGTGAAGACGAGGTAACTGTCACTTGGTCAACCCCAGAAGACATTATGACATCTGGTCCACAAGTTCAATCTCCTCAGGTCAATGTTAACAACATCCATCTCAACTCTCTCTCCCAAATGATGGCTGTTGCCCCTAAGGGATCAAACATCGGTGGCGGAGAAGGTTGGGCGGTTATCGACGACCAGGGCGGGCCGGACGATTTCGGACATGTCTGGATTGACAACAAAGAGGCTGGCGGTCCGACTTACGATTGGATTGAAATCAGCGAGATCGGCACCCTGTCAACCGTCTCGGGCATTGATGACGGAGTAGAGACTGTAGATATCCCCTTTTCCTTCCCATATTTCGAGGGAGAACATTCAACGGTCGTCATCAGCAGCAATGGGAATATCCATTTCGGCACACCTGATAATGATTTTCATCATTACACCATCCCAAGCCCTGATGGACCGGCTGGCATCATCGCCCCGTGGTGGATTGACCTGCGTCCCAATGAGGGCGGGGATATTTACTACTACGGTGACGACGACATATTCGTGGTTCAATATGACGACTGCCGTGAATACAACAATGCGAATTGGCGGTATACCTTCCAGGTGATCCTCTACCCCACCGGACGGATCAAATTCCAATACAAGCATATGGTTGGTGGACTCGCACACGCTACCATCGGCATCGAAAACCTCGCCGAAAATGACGGCCTGTTGATAGCGTTTAACGCGTTATATGTCGCTGACCGAATTGCAATATCATTCGACTTTGAGGATTGGTTGTATGAAGTTGAATGGTCGGCGGATGAAGAGTTTCAGGGGTCGAGTTCCGCCTACACATTTGAAAACGAGTACCTGATAACCGATGTAGACCTGATCCAACTCCTCACTTTGGATGAATTGGATGAATTGCCAGATAACACAACCATCTTCTGGCGATGCAATACGATGAATCTATTCGGTCAGAAAATGTGGGCTACTCCGGGTGCCAGCGGGCGATCATTCATGGTCTATTTGCAGGAGCCACCGTTCACTTTTGAGATGCTGAGTCCTTTTGATGGAGCGGTCGTAGAAAACGATTCGGTCACCGTATCATGGGAAACTGCCATCGATCCCGACCCGCTCGATATCATATCATACTATGTGGAGTGGTCAGCGAACCCGGACCTCACACCACCACGGTATTCAGCGACAGTTGAAGACACCTTCTACACTATCACAGATCTGGATCAGCCAGGGCTGCTTTCCCCACCAGTGATCAGCGGAACGAAAGTACCCAACGACATTGCCCCAGTGAAAATGTCAAATAGCAAGCGTTTGAACGCTGGAAAAGGTGTGGAATCATCGAAGAAACAACCGTTATCAGGTTTATCGGAAGAGCGTCCGAAACAACCTCAGCCAGGCAACGAGATTGATGAACTCCCGGACGATGCTACCGTCTACTGGCGTGTGCGGGCTCAGGATCAGGAGATGAACCGAACCTGGCCAGCCCATGGCGATTCACCCTGGAGCTTCCTCGTTCAGGTTCCCGAACCACCCGACCAGTTCACTCTTTTCGCACCAGCACTCAACGACACTATAGACGAAGCAAATGCCCATGAATTGCCGCTCGTCTGGGAACCGTCAGATGATCCTGACCCCGGGGAAGAAGTCCGCTACACCATTGAAGTTCAGATAACTATTGGTGAGACGGTGGATACTACCTGGATCGTCTATGATATCCCCGACACAACTATCTCAGTTGACCTGATCAACATCAGCGGAATCCAGGAATGGGACGAGTTCTGGGAAGTTAATTGGCAGGTGCAGGCGATTTCAGGAACAGATACCGTGGTTTGCGAAGAACCATTCTGCTTCTATGTGGCACCGTTCCTGTCGGTAGATGAAGGATTGTTCTCGGGGCTTCCAACCGAGTATTCTATTGCCCGAATCTTCCCGAATCCGTTCAATGCCTCCACTCAAGTCGTGATAGGGATACCGGAACCTGGAATGTTGAACGTCACTTTGTATAACGTGCTGGGGCAACGCGTCGCAACGATTCACCAGGCGGACGTTGTTCCCGGATATCACCGTTTGCTTTTCAACGCCAGCGCGTTGTCCAGTGGAATCTACTTCGTGCGGGCAACAGTTCCCGGTCAGTTTGAACAGGTACAGAGGGTTGTACTAGTGAGATGAAGACACTGGAGTCGGGGGTCTGGAGACTGGAGCAGAAGACTGGAAAAGAAAAACCGGTTATGAGCTTTGGGGAAGTCATCCTGAACGAAGTGAAGGCTCTAGCTAAAGAGTAATATCTGTTCTGCCGAGCGCGGGGCATCCAAGTAAGCACGACGAACTTCGTGATCAGATGCAGGTTATTGTATTGGAAAATGCGGGACATCGATTGTCCTGAAATTGAACTATATTGCCACATAATTCGAATCCTGCGGTAAACGATTCCAGTCTCAACTCCCCATTAACAACCGGTGTCAAACATGAGTTGAGTTCAATATGGACAGCAGGATAAATCAGGAAAAGTGTGCAGAAATTCCAATTCCACCAATTTCGATATTTTCATTACTACTGATATGTATTGTGAGTGTGATGCGCATTATTTATGTATTAGTGTGATTGATGTCTCTCCATATATTCAATAAATACCAAATTCTACTTTTATGGTGAAGGAGATAGTCTTACCTTACGCCTTCTGCGCATAACTCCACTGTTTTCCCGCATTGCTCGCGCTTTCAAGAAACGTTGTACAACTACTTTCTAGGAGAACAGCATGAAAAAGGGGATGGTAATTTTACTCTGTGCGTTGTTCGCGATCGCAGCATTCGCGAATCAGGATGACACGGCGACTCTAGGCCAAGACAAAATTCAACAGAACATTCGATCTATCTCGCCACAGGACAACGAGATTGATGAATTCGGTGCTCTGCACGATCCGGTTCTTATGCTCCAGTTTAACGAAGGCCCGCAAAATCACACCTTCGGCATTGCATGGGATGGCCAGTACTACTGGACGATCAACGGTGGAAACTCAACCGGCCTGTTGAATCGTTTCGACGAAGATGGAAACTATCTTGGCGTGACTAATGTCACGATTGACGGTCGCGGTATTGTGTTCAATCCCATTGATGGATTGCTGTATATCTCTTCCTACCAGGGAAACATCTTTCGCATAGACGATCCCTTCACAGACTATGCTACAACTCAGGTAGGAACGGGAATCATGCAGAACGGCCAGGCCAGCATGGGTATGAGCTGGGATGGAACTCTGCTGTATGACTTCTACCAGGGAGTTACTGAGGTTCACGACTTCTTCACCTTTGACCTTCTCGATTCATACACTGGTTTCCAGTATGGTGGCGGAAATTTCGGCGGTGAATGCTCGATCATTGCTGATACCGACTACCTGTACACCATTGACGCCGGCACCAACGAACTGTTTGTTTATAACATCAGCGATGGTAACTACGTTGGCACGTTCGTCCTGCCGTTTGGCGACAACGGCTTGTCGCTGTCAATTGCTAACAACATGATCTTCTACAACATTGATAGCTCATATGACATTGGAACCTGGTACGGTTATTCGCTTCGCGACTGGACAGAGGGTCCGGTAACATTAACTCTCACCGGTACTACTACAACCGTTCCGTCCACCGGTGGCGATGTTGTCTATGACGTCTCTGTGGTGAGCACTATTGGTCTGGCGTTGCAAGGTCTTGGTTACGAAACATACGTGACCTTACCGAACAGCCAGGTTTTCGGACCGCTGATGAGTCTTAACTGGAACCTGGTACCGTTTATGAATGTTACTGTCGTCGGTATGAGCCAGTACATTCCGGACTACGCTCCGGAGGGTGACTATTACTTCGAAGGTAGAGCTGGCTTCTTGAATATTCCGGCCTATACGCTTACCGATGGCTTCCCATTCACTAAGATTGGTGCTGCTGCCGACGGTGAGATAGTATTCAATCCCGAAGATTGGGTTGCCAGCGGTAGCTTCATCACTGGTGATAACGCTGATGTCGTCGAGATGCCGACGCAATTCGAGATGCAGACCGCCTATCCGAACCCATTCAACCCGACTACTTCAGTCGCCATCGTTCTTCCGAGCGCCAGCGATCTGACAGTGTCCGTGTTCAACGTGATGGGTCAGCAGGTTGCGACCTTGGCCAACGGCCGCTACAACGCCGGCCAGCACAGCTTCGTGTTTAACGCTGCAAACCTCTCCAGTGGCCTGTATTTCATCCAGGCACAGGTTCCAGGTGAGCTGAACGCGATTCAGAAGGTCACACTGATGAAGTAATAGGAGAATTTCGAGTCCTTTTCAAAGAGGATTCAGAGATGTTTAGTAACTGAGAGAGCGTGGAACTCTGGTTACACGCTCTCTCACTTTGGAGAACAGAGCAGGCTGTATTTACCCTGTACATCTTATTAATTTTAGGGTTAGCCAGATAATTGAACAGCCATGAACTGCTCTCATTTTCGGATTTATGTGATATGCTGCGTTAGCGCCTCCTAACTTATTTGTATATTGTACGATCATGTTTCAATTCAAACACTCTTGCTGTAGGAGAATTTTAATCGATTTGCTACGGCAAACAAAAGGGGTGTAATGTGAAACGCTTCAGCAGCTTCGCCTGATTGAATAGCGATTTCACAACACGTAGTGCAAACTTATTCAAGGAGAACGGCATGAAAAAGGGGATGGTAGTTCTACTCTGTGCGTTGTTCGCGTTCACAGCATTTGCCAGCAATGAAGCTGGTACGTGGGCAACAACAACTCCAACAATCTCAAGCGACAACCCGGCATCAATCAACGGAGCACCCGCCCAGGAACGCTTCGGCGAACTGGATGATGCGAACGTTCTGCTGATTCGCGACGCCATGGGATGGTCCAATGCCAACGAAGAAATCCTGATTATGTTGGCACCGAATAATGTCACCTATGACATCATCAACTCATCAAGCCTACCCGCTACAGATTTATCTCTGTACGATCTGGTTGTGACTGAGGGCGGTCAGAGCGCAACGTTTAACCAGAACATTCTGGACAACATGGCCCAGATTGAAACCTTCGTCAGCAACGGCGGTTGGTTGCAGTTCTCCATGGCGACAAATTCCCATGCTCCTCGTCTGACCCTCTGGGATGGTACTACCTATATCGAGGGCCTTGATCAAAACAATTACATGGGCCCTGATGGAGCCGGACACCCTCTCCTGGATGGAGTTGCTGAACCGTACGAAGGCAACTATGCAAGTCATGGTACCTTTACCGTCTATCCGGGCGGAGCTTCGGTTATCGTCGTAGACACTGCGGGTGACCCAACCGTTATCGAGTATGCCTACGGAAACGGTAATGTTATCGTGTGGACGATGCCACTTGAGTTCTCGTATACAAACGGCTATTCTTCCGGACCAATCCTTTACAACGCATTTGTCTACACGACGGGCGATCATGGACCACCGGCACCGGTCACATTGAACCTCACCGGTACTACTACAACCGTTCCGGCCACCGGCGGCGATGTTGTCTATGACGCATCCGTGGTGAGCACTATTGGTCTGGCGTTGCAAGGTCTTGGTTACGAAACATACGTGACCTTGCCGAACCAGCAGGTTTTCGGACCGCTGATGAGCCTCAACT
>CAJVXH010000086.1 GCA_913009835.1 uncultured bacterium | reverse complement strand
AATCTTTCTATCTTTTTTTTTTTCTTTTTTAGTTTTTTTTTTCATGATACGGCGACCACCGAGATCTACACTCTTTCCCTACACGACGCTCTTCCGATCTGGAAGATGATTCAGCTTGATGATCGGATCGTTTTCCAGGAGTAAGACACGTTCAATTACATTTCTTAATTCACGAACATTGCCCGGCCAACCATATTGCATCATAGCTTTCTCTGCTGCAGGATCCACTAACTCAACTGATTTCCCAAACTCCTTGTTGTACTTATCTATGAAATAGCGGACGAGCAGAGATATGTCTTGGCTGCGCTCGCGCAAGGGAGGGATTTCAATGTTGATTACTTTCAACCTGTAATACAGATCCTGCCGGAAGGCACCCTCCTTGAGAGCCTCTTCAAGATTGCGGTTCGTTGCCGCAATAATTCTCGAATTGATCTCAATCGGTTTCGTGCCACCCAGCCTCATGACCTGGCGAGTTTCAAGCAACCGTAACAACTTAACCTGCATATGAGTACTGATTTCACCAATCTCATCCAAGAGAATGGTTCCTTTACCAGAGAGTTCGAACTGTCCCTTCTTCATTCGTTTAGCATCAGTAAACGCACCCTGCTCATACCCAAACAGCTCACTCTCAAGCAATGTTTCAGGCAAAGCTGCGCAGTTTATTGCAACAAATGGTTGGTCATTGCGGTTTGACTCATAATGTATTGCACGGGCGACCAGTTCTTTTCCCGTGCCGGATTCACCCTGAACCAGAACCATATTGGCTTCAGAATTTGCGATCTTGCGGATAGTGTTCAGCAACGTATCTATCTGACTCGTGGCTCCAATAATGCTATTGAAGCCATACTTCTCCTTTAGCTCCCGACGATGCTCAGACACTTCTTTTTCAATTCTATTCTTCTCCAATGCTCGCTGTAGAAGAATTTTAAGCTCTTCAATTTCAATAGGTTTATTGATATAATCGTATGCTCCCAGTTTCATAGATTCTACAGCAGTATCGATGCTACTGTAAGCCGTCATGAAAATCACGATTGTATCAGGAGAATGAGATTTAATCTTCCGTAACACCTGTATCCCATCCAAACCGGGCATTTTATTATCTAAAATCACAATTTCAGGTGATTCCTTCAGGAATAGAGAATATCCCACATCCCCGGACAGAGCCTGGGATAATTCATACCCTTCCTTTTCCAACTGCTTCGTAAGGCTCCATACAATCAATTCCTCATCATCTATTATGAGTATTCTGATTTTGCCTGTAGTCACGGTCTACCTCCAAATACACAGTTGAAAAGCAATTTCATCTGGCTTAAACCCAGGAATGTTTAAAGATGAATTTTTGCAGGAAGTGTTCAACATCTATCTGACACCTGGGTCGACTCATCTAGAGGAAGAACGATAGAAAAGACAGACCCGTCTCCTTCTCTACTTTGAACCTCTAATCTTCCGCCATGCTGATTAATAATGTTGTCACATATGGCAAGACCCAATCCAGTGCCCTTGTGCTTGGAAGTATAGAACGGTCTGAAGATTTGTTTCATATTCTCTTCACTTATCCCCACACCATTATCGGTGACACTTACCACTATCTCATTTCTGCTCTCATCAATAGTCTTTGTAACGTATATTTTCCCGTGTTTTTCTGTTGCCTGTATTGCATTCATTATGATGTTAACAAGAACCTGCTCTATTTGTTTGGGATCGACATATACAGGCGGTATTTTACTCGTAACACTTTGATGAATAGCAACATGTGTTCGCAACGCACTCTGTTTAGTTAGTGTTATAGCTCTTTCAATTATACGTGTTATATCGACACACTCATTTTTAGGTATTTGCGGCTTGGAATAGCTTAACAGATTGTTAACGGCCTGATTAACCCTTTTCAACTGAACTAACATTTCTTCAAATATTGGTTTCTCCATACTATCATCATCCATATCATCCAGAAATACCTGGATAGCATTTGATATTCCTGCTATTGGATTCTTAATCTCATGTGCCATTCCAGCAGCCAATTCGCCAACACTAGCAAGTTTATCAGCCCTCTCCATATCATTGCTATGCGCTCTCTTTATTCCATCTCTCATCTTATTCAATCTGTCAATCATATCATTGAATGCTGAAGACAGACGTCCCATTTCATCCGATGTACTAACTTCAAGATGACTAGTGAAGTTACCTTTCTCGACCTCATATATTGCCTCTAATATATTATTCAGATTCCTAGCTACATAGCGTACATGAATTAAATAGATTACAATCATGATCAACAGGATAGCAGACGCTGAAATAACAATATATATTATTTCGTTGGCATATATCTCTTTTTCATATTTTGATATATCACTCTCTATGACAAGATACCCTAAAAGATCAGATTCTTCGCCATGGCAAACACGGCATGAGTTATTATTTTCAATACCAGTAATAGTAACCAAACGATGTGCATCTTTATCAGCTCTATGTATATACTCAACAGGAATATCGATGTCGCGAAAGTTGGCAATAAGCGATTCGGAAGCAATTGTGCCCTCTTCTGTGCTGTCAGAACTGAACCTGATCTGCCCGTCAAGAGCTAATACTCTTAAATAGCCTATGTCAGTGTTGTTTTGAAAACCAATAAGCATTGTTCTGATAGCTTCAGGTTTTGCATCATTCATTAACTCATTTATTACATTACTGATAAGTTGCAGGTGGCATATCTGAAAATCTTCTTGATGCTTCATAACCTGCGAATAACGCATTCTGATAGACAAGATACTTGAGACTACCACTGATACTATCATAACGACTGATAGCGTAGCCAGAATTTTAAAACGTATGCTACGATAGTTGATCATATTTGTCCAGTTGCTACATGTGGTACTTAAAGTAAAAGCACAAAAGAAAGAGAATTATAGTTATTCTCAAAAGTACAGCACGATGTGAGTCATTCTGAAAACGTGGACGGAGTCTTTTTACCGTCAACGTTTGAAGCATGTCCTGAACGAAGTGAAGGAAAGATCGAACTACACCACCGTTTGTGACTTACATAACCACTTACCAAGCTTGGACCTTCTTCATTACGTTCGGCAAACAAACGCCGAACTTCAATCAGAATGACTTCGATCAAGATGGACTTTCAAGAACTACTATAGTCAGTGTAAGACCAGAAACAAGGAACCAAACCTATTAGGATCCTGAATTCATTGAGTTTTAAATATTATTTCAAGCGCCATTTTAAACAGTTCATTGGCCTTGGCAATATCACCTTGGAGTTCGGCTGCTCGTCCAAGTAAGTAATATGCTCGCGAATTTGTCTTTTCCATTAATAATACTTCATTTACTAGTGAGGTAGCATCAGCGATCTCGCCATAACCGAGGTAGACTTCTGCCAAACCCAGTTTCGCTTCAATAGACATTCGATTTATATCTAACGCGGCTTCCAAATTTTCTTCTGCGTTCTCCAAGTTTCCCAAGATAATATTGCACCGTGCCGATAAGATCAGGGCTTCATAAGATATTGCGATTTTCATGGCATTATCTACTTTCGACTTCGCTGACGAAACATCATCAAGTGCAAGGTAAAACCGAGTTAGAGATATCCAGGGGAGAGTAAAACTTGGGTCTTTCTCAATTGACAATTCCCATTGCTCGCGAGCCCGATCCTGAAAGCCTTCATCCCAGAGCTTATTCCCCAACCTGTAATGTCTGATTGAAGCATCCTCGATTCCGGAGAATTCATCTTCAGTCGGCGTTGCAGCGATAGGTTGGCCGATTCCTGTGAATGTCGTAATTTCAGCCAGGATCTTGTCGCCGGTGTTCAGTCCATAGCCTTTAAAGATCGATTGAACAATACCCTTTTCATCAACGAAAACGGCAGTTGGCAACACTCGAATTTTCCACGCTCCGTATATCTCCCGATCTGTATCCAGCAGAATTCGAATGTCATTGGGGAAATTGTAACTCCCCTGGATGGGTTCGTTTGATATGGCAACGATATCCAGGATGCCGATGAGTTCAACCCACTGAGAGGAATCGAAGAGGAGATTTTCTGATCGTTCGTGGTCGGCTCGCAAGTAAATAATAAGTGTCGGATGCCCGATCAGATCATCGATTGTGAACCGTTCACCAGCAGTGTCGCTGGCGGAAAAGTCCGAGAGATTAGAACCAATTGAGAGCCTGCCCTGGGCAACAGAGCAGCAGATCAATCCTACGGTGAGGATCATCAGGAATACTTTTCTGTCCTGGCCTCGCATCATAGTCACCGGTTTGAAGTCGATGATCTTGAGTACTTGCGTGGTTTATGACATCCTACCAAACAGCCTCCACCGTCTTGTGTTTTTGTAAATTGAATCGGGTACTCATACATCGGTCCAAAGGGAACTGACCTGCGAATGTGTTTCTCCTGATCAGAAGCGTGAATGTCGTGACACGCTTTGCAGCTCCGACCCTTGCGACTGTTAATATGCAGAAAATGAAGATTCCGGTTCCCATCCCTGAAATCAGTCAACGTGGTCGTCTCACGATCGCGAGCGATATCTGGGTTGTGGCATTCGAAGCAAAGACCATACAGACCTTCCTGGTATTGATTGTAAAACTCTGGGGGGAAATATTCGACCAGCAGCTTTGGATATTCGCCACCATGCAGAGCATGGCACGCGGAACAATCGTTATCAGCGACTGGGCCATGCAAATTGGGATTGGAAGCGAGTTTCTCGCCCATCTCCACATGACATGAACTACAGACTGACACCATGTCCTGTTGAAGCAGCTTCGCCTGTTCTGAGGCATGGAAATTATGACATTTGCCGCAATCACCGTTCTCTACCGGCGGATGGGTGAAGACGGCAAGGTTGACTGAATCATGCAGATCTGAGTGGCATTCCCAGCAGAGTTGGGGCACTTCCGCGCTGAGTTGGGATGGCGCAGGTCCGGTATGTGGATCATGACAATTCCCACAGTCATCTTCGACAGGAGGGTGAATGTGGCGTAAAGCCATCTCATCAGATTTTCCCTCATGGCACTCAAAGCAGACATCATTTCCTTCTGCCATCAATTGATATCTGAAATCAGATGCATGAGGATTATGGCAGGCATTGCAGTCGCCGGATTCCACAGGGCTGTGAGTGAAGTTACCGCCTGATATCTCAGCCTGATCATGACAACTGTAACACAGTTTCTCTCCACTTTCACGAAGCTGATAACGGTGATCACTCTGGTGTGGATCATGGCAGGCTGTACATTCGCCATCCTTCACCGGTGTATGCTGGTGTGTCTTGTCGAAAGCCGATCGCTTGTCTTCATGACAGATAAAACACTGTTCAGCACCGCTCCTGGTCAGCATGTTGGCTTTTTGCGACCCATGTGGATTGTGGCACGAGATACAGACTCCACCAGCAACCGGACCATGGATAAATTCAGCATCGGTTCCTACATCGCCGTGACACACATCGGACCGGCATGATTCTACCCCCATCGCCATCCGCTTGTAATTCGTTCTTCTCTCAGATACCCGGTGACAGTTTGTGCAATCGGAGAAGTCGGGCTGTAAATCATGAAGCTGCCACACGGGATAATTCGAGGGATTATTTTTGAAAGCGAGTGTGAGGGTTACGGATTGCCCGGATGGCGCAGCAAACTGGATCAAGGATTGCCCGGGAGAAAGCTGGACGGTTGCAGAGAAACCACCGTTTACAATCTCGATCGCGTCACCAGAGAGGGATTTGCCTCCGTCAACACGGACATGGATGGTTCCAGACTCATCGGTTGTGCCAACAATTGCCACTTCAGCAAGAGTCACGAGTGATTTGTCTGGCGGATAAGCAATGGATAAATCTGCGAGTGAGTACTTTGGAACAAGAGTGAGCAACGTAGCGACAGCAATTATGCTGCAAAGTCTCCTGGGCATCATTGATTTACGCCTCATGCATACCTTATGGATGAAAAGGGTTCGCTCAGCTTGATCGTTCGCGGCCTCGAGTTCACTCTAAAGGAACTCCTGCTTGCAATAGTAGTGCCATGACCTGGGACCATTCAAGCCCACGAGTCAGTCGTTGTGAGGACTCGCCGACAATAGACGCACGTATATGAATGTAGATTTGGAAATACATGCTTTTTATCAATCTATAGTCATTCTCAAAAGTTCAACGCTATGTGTGTCATTCTGAAAACAAGGATGGAGTCTTTTACCATCCGCGTTTGAACGCATGTCCTGAACGAAGTGAAGGAAAGATCGAACTTCGCAATCTGTTGCGATTTGCACAGACCGTTTGATAAGCTGGATCTTCTTCATTCCGTTCGGCAAACAGACACCGATCTTCATTCAGAATGACCTCGATCAAGTCGGATTTTCAAGAACTACTATATAGTAGTTCTCGTAAGTTTGACGTGATGGATGTCATTCTGAAGCTGTCGTCTTCTTGACGGCTGAAGAAGGTCGAACCACACTACCGGTGATGGGTTGTACAAACCGTTGGATAGTCTGGATCTTCTTCATTCCGTTCGGCAAACAGACACCGATCTTCATTCAGAATGACCTCGATCAAGTCGGATTTTCAAGAACTACTATAGCCTAAATGGCTATCGATCGACCACATTGATCACACAAGAATTCTAGGAGCAGGTTATGTTTCGTTTGGCTTTCATAAACAAGAATACGTTAACTAATATCCCCCGCATAATTACGCTAATAGTAATTATATGTATATTATATTCTTGCATGGGTGATGTTGAGGATAATAGTGATATTGACATTACAGAAGAGGCTATGGAATTTGCAGATCTCCATTTTACTGCATTTAGATACAGTGAATATGAATATCAGATTGCTATATTAGTAAATGCCGGGAAAGAGATATACTATGGTACTATTGATGACTGGCAGGCACTGGAATGGCATACGAGACAGATGTATTTGCCTGATTGCTTTGTGCAGGAGCTGCCACTGAATAGTGATCATATTTATTATGAGTTGATTGGCACATTATCCGAGCAGTATGGGTATGGGTGGGATGATGAAACACATGAAGGTAGTGGAAACTGTTGGAACGGAGATAGTGGTAATCTCGATACCTATAGAGCTATGATAGGCTTGTAATGGTTGATAATGCTATGAAGGATTATTTGTGGTCTATCAACTTTGTTTCGCGGGACCGTGAATTCGAAAAGGGAGGTGGCATCAGCTCTCAACAGACCTCACAAAGTAGCATAACTGCGGGCATGATAATTATTTAGCTATTTCAATAATGACCAATATTTGATCTGGATAGCGATCATGCTATCCCAATTAATGACCTCAACACACACTTGCAACAATTTGCCAAGTCTGAAATCATGGCATTTGGCCCATAAAATGGGTTATATGACCCATTTTATGAGAGTTCTGGATTCATGCGTTAGCTGTAAGATCGAGTACGATGGTAGCCTCGTATCATTCAGTATCAACACTTATTGAATCTTCAGGTATAACGAGTCCTGTGTAATTAATTAATGTGAATCCGTATCCTTTTTCCACGTCTTCTGAGTGTCCTAGTGCGTTCTGTAAGCCAAAGAATGGAATGTTCTGGAAGGCCCATTGGTAGTAAAGAAGAGAATCTGTATCGAAGACCTCAACTTTGACAGCCGGATTCAGTTCTTCGAATGATTTATTGATGGGGCGATCTTTCCATTTCCAATGAGTGTGAAAATCAGATACTTTCAATTGATATTCAGTGTTCGGGATAGTTTTTGGAATGCCAAAGAGTACTTCTATTTCCGGCAATGTATCCCCTGAGGCCGTCTTAATCGCCAGGAGAACACTTTCTACCGTCGGTAAAACGCTCGTCTCTTCAACAACCGTTTGCTGCTGTGGTGCCGGATGGTCGGTTGGCATTCCGTGCTGGGCAAAAGACAGCGAGCTTGTAATAAGTATGACGAAGACACTATAGAAAAATGTTGACGTAATCTGCTCTGACGCTTGATACATCGGTTTCTCCGCTTTTAAACTTTGACGTGTATCTTAGTGAGTATTCTGGCTCGAGCTAGTCGTTGGTACACCGAAAATGGAGACAGTGTAGACGATCCTTCACTTGGGGCGATCAAGGGCTCAGTGCTATCCACATGCATTAACTATGTAGTGATGCTCGAAACTATTGCCTCATGTTCGCGAAGTCAGTTCACCGTTGGGGCTCGGAAAACAAATACAAATGCAGCCTCCGGTCAACATACCGACCCTGTCTTTTCTCTTGCTCACAGCTCACGTCTCACAGGCTTGAGTGATTCGTGTGGACAAGCCGGATTTATTATAAGGCATTCTTTTCAAGAACCAGTATAGATCACCAGAGACATGACAAACTTCATGCCTGTAGTTATAGCAGCGTCTCCCTTAACGCGTCTGTGGGAATCAGTCCATTCCCATATCAGGTTTCAGCGACATTCCGTGTAACTGGTTGATCGTCACGGGGGGTTGAGTGTGATCGATACCAGTGATCCAACCGAACCTGCGGAAACGATCTACTACGATACAATGGTAGCGTCTCGGTGTTGATGCCAACGGTCGCTATGCCTGCCTGGCGGATCGTCAGTTCACAAAGGGAGTACCTCAACTTACACTCAACGTTGAAGGACTGCCGTCAGGATTGTACCTCTCCGCGTCACCATACCGGGATATTTCGACCAAGTTCAGATGGCGATGCCGGTAGAATAACGAGCAAGTTCTGATATATTCTTTCGAACGGCTAAAAGGGGGACGAGCACATTCGTCCCCTTGTTCATTCATCGTTTTGACTTCAACCAATGCCAAAGTACACTGGCACCTTCTAGTGCTGCCTCAACAGAATGACCAACTTGCCGCCACGGGATTCTTGCCAAGAACATCAGTTGTCCTCCTCGGAAATTCTGTCACCAGGGTCCGCAAAGTCATTTACGCTAATCACTCCAAACGCTTCAAGGCATTCATCGTGAAGTGAAACGCCGTGGATCACCTTTTTCATCACTAGCTTTGAATTCTTTGCCATTTCGCTTATAAAGCAAATGGTCTCGCAAATGATAGTAAACGATTTTCAGCTTATCCGGTGGGATTTCCAGCATCTTCATCGTGCTGTCTGGCAGCTTGAACACGCCTTTCCAGCAGGCAAGGGCGTAGAGACCCAGTTGATAATCCACGTCCAGAAACGTCTGGTTCGGTGGAAACTTGCTGGATTTGAAATCCAACAGTGTGAATTCACCGTCATCGTTCTGGCGGATCTGATCCACGGTTCCACTGAAGATGTTCCTACCAACCTTCAGCATGAACTTGGCTTCGGATAGGATCACGTTCGCGGCGTGGTTGTAGTCCTTACCCAGGTAGTTTTCCAGCATTTCGACCGCTTCAGCTACCAGTGTTTTCTGGTGGTTTTCAACTGGCACCCCTGACCTGTTCAAAAGATCTTCTGCCACTTGCACAACTTCGCTGTTTTTCACGAGCTTATAATCGGGGGATACGACCCCGACTTCAGTTGCTTCGCCCAGCGGATCCAGTATTACAGCCTGGCGACTACTGGCATTTCCGTTGACTGTTTGCAGCGTTTGCAATTTCACTGGCGCAAACGGAGAGAGCGGTGGTTTTGATTTGATCATACCTCCTCCTGATGTTTGGTTGTGCTTACGCATCCTTATGCCGTAAAAGGTCCCAGAATGTTTACGACGAAACCAATCAGGAAGAAGCGACCAAGCGAAGGACAACGATCATCCTATGCAGGATGGTGCGGACATACGTTTTATGAGGCTTCTACGTTGAAAGAATTGGAGCAAGAGTTGAGAGAGGATCTACCCTACAATCTTCCCCAGTACATTCTTCAGGGGCTAGCTATTGCTGCCACCAGTCTTATCCCTGTATAGCTGCTTTCAGGTGACAGCGAAGTAACACATAGGTAACAAAATCCGTGAAACTGGGCAACATTCTCTGAAACTATGTGAAACCACCCGTAAGCCGCTATCCGCGTAAACATAAATATAGCCCCATATTCGGGGCTATTTCTTTGTGGGCGATACTGGAGTCGAACCAGTGACCCCTGCCTTGTAAGGGCAGTGCTCTAACCAAACTGAGCTAATCGCCCAAGTCTATATCGTTTGAAAATACCTACTTTTTACTCCGTACCAGGATTGAAACAGGAACAAGGATAAGGTATCCAATCACCAGCAGAATCGGTCCTATCGTCATGGACGATACGCTGTCATATGGACCATGTCCCAAGAACACGTAGCCGATGATGATGACGGCTATTGCCCCCAGAAACCATATCAAGTTCTTCCTGTCAAACGGCCAACTGAAGCGTAGATTCTCAGCGCGCACCATTTTGCCGGGCTTCTCGACCGCAGGCGCAACTTTTGCCGTAGCAACATCAACCGTTCTAGGCTTACTCGTACGTTTCTTCGTCATCCCACATCCTATCGTTTCAGACAGCTTGTATAGTACGCTTCAGACGACTCCCGATCAACGTGGACTCCCGCTTGTTCCTCGCCGGTCTCACCTGTAGTTTCACTTCCGATATCAATTCCTTAACCAACCACGGACACACTGCCATGCAACTGACTCGTCCTCGCCAGATCGCTGTATTCCTGATCCTGTGCCTCCTCTACACGCTCCAACCGGCTTCCGGTATCCCCAGACGGCAGAGACTGACTCCGCCATGGCCTACCTGGAAGTTCTAGCCGATGTGGAATTGTTCGCTGGACGCAAAGGTGGAGATGAAACTGGCGCAGCATCACAAGAATGGATCGCTGACCACTTCAGAAATTGGGGTTTACAGCCGTTACTGGGCGACAATCTCCTGCACAAATTCGACATGCTCGCCACCGTCGAAAAGAAGGCGAAGTTGGTCCTTCTCGACACTGAATTATACGGGGACATCGATTTCCTACTCGGGTCAGATTACAACATCGCAGTCAACAGCGGTTCTGGAAAAGTCACCGCGCCAATTGTGTTTGTCGGTCATGGCATCTCCAAGCCAGACAAGGGCTGGGACGATTACGGTGACACCGATGTCGAGGGAAAGATCGTAGTCATCATCCGGGGCAAACCTGATAACGGTGAGAACTGGGACGATGAGTATTCGCGTACCTATCTGGTCAATGAAGCAGTCGAACGTGGCGCCGCAGCAGTGTTGATCTACATGGGCGAGAATGTGGTCGGAGGCGCGACCATCATGGAGGAAGCATACCATCCAGACCTCCCCATCGCAATCATCGGCAAGACTGTCGTTCGCCAACTTCTCTGGGGAACAGGTTTCACGCAGGCGATCTACGAACGTGTGCTGAAGACGGGTCCGCGAGTGCTTGAACTGAACAAACAGGTGCGGATCGTCGCCCAGGTAGAACGCATAAAGGATGCCTTCAGTTACAATGTGGCCGGTGTCATCCCCGGCACCAATCATGAGTTAGCCCATGAAGCGGTGATTATTGGCGGGCATGGTGATCATGTCGGCTCCAATTCCCTCGGGCATGTCTACCCCGGAGCTGACGACAACGGATCAGGCGCTTCTGTAGTAATGGAGTTGGCCCGTGTTTTCGCCGCTAATCCGCAACCACGAACGATGATATTCATCATCTTTGGCGCTGAGGATCAAGGCTTGCTCGGCAGCGTGGCCATAGCGGCGGAATTGCCGGACACCTATGACTACATCACCATGGTCAACCTGGACATGACCGGACGGGGCGAAGGCATTACCGGTATCGGTGGGGGTAACGCCATACCGGCCGTCTGGTACGATTTCTACTCCTCCCTCTCCGACTCCATGAGTGGGCAGATAAAAGCCAACCGCACCTGGGGTGGATTCAGCTCGGATCACGCCTGGTTCCGTGAGGCGGGCATTCCGGCATTCACATGCTACAGCGTGGGTTCGCACGATCATTACCACACCACTGAAGACAATTATGCCACCATTGACACGCGGGCTATCGGAGGTTGTCTGTCCTCCCTCAGCCTGTGGCTCGAAACACTGGCCTCTCACCCTGAACCGCTCGTTGACGAGTTCCAAGCCGAACGAGTTGTCTGGCATCGGGGATATGCACTTCGCTGGGCGGAATTGAGCGAACCAGAGCTGGATTTCAACACGGCGATAGCATCAGCACGTAACGGATACTCCGCTACCGTGCTACACATGTACTCACCGACTAACGATGTTGAGCGAGGTCTGTTCGTTGAAACTCTGGATCATTACCGCGACGAGCTGGCGTTGAACAAGACGCTGAACCTGGGCAATGCACTCGGTGATGTTACCGGTGATGCCTACAATCTCAAAGGCACTGTCTTTATGGCTGTTGAGGGCGATGACTTCAGCAGCGCAGACAGCACCCGCATGGATTACTGGAACGCCCTCGGCCTGCGTTGGATCATACTGGACAATCCCAGTTCATGGCTGAGCAATGAAACAGTCCGGTCCGACAAGGAAGGCGTGGTTCAGGCGTGGAAACGTCTGGACTGCATAGTTCAAATGCCACTCACTGACGCTGAGACCTGGCTGCCGCTGGTAAGTGAACTGGGTACCTCTCTGTTCGTAGGTGAGTGGGACGATTTCGCTGCCGTATCCGAAGAAACGCTGGCTGATCTGAAAGAATCCGGCGCACACCTGTTAGTTACTGTTCCAAATGATGACCTGCCCCAGGCTGTTGCTATGGTCGATCAATTGCACGATCTCCGTGTTCACGTCCAGCCAGTTGGCGATGATTACGGCGAAGCGTTGAGCTGGGTACGTCTTACGTTGGACACAGGTCTGGAGAAAGATCAATTCCTGGACTGGATCACGCGTCACTACGGAACGTGGTGATGGTGGTACCTGTAGCAAGTGTGGACAGGTGAGCAAATCATCCTTAACTCCATCCAAGTCATCCTGAGCTCAGCGAAGGATCTAGCTAACGAGTATCGAGCATGATTATCCATAGAAATGTGTTAAGGCGTAAAAGGAAGGAAGTGAAGATGCAGAATCTCCCGCACCCGTAATCCGAATAGCCCGCCCGGTGTTGCATACAACTGGGATGAGTAGAAGCACACCGTGACCACCGAGAGGAGATAGGTTTGTTGCCGCTCCCTTTCAGCCTACTTATCTTCGCAACAACTAACCAATACTTTACTCGGGAGCTGAACGATGATTACCGATGACATGCGCCAGTTCATGATGAAACAGGTGCGAGAGAACTTCCTACGCTATGTGAAAGTCTGGACCACCTCCGATCCGGAAAATGAGACCGACACGCCGTCCACTGAACGGCAATGGGATCTCGCACGCATACTCGAGAAGGAAGCTCATGACCTGGGGTTGCAGGATGTTCGTCTGAGCGATCACTGCTACATGTACGCCATCCTTCCTGCCAACGAGGCCGGCAAAGGCGCGCCAAACTTCTGTCTGTTGGCGCATCTTGATGCCTCACCCGATCAACCGGGCGAGAACGTTAAGCCAAGACGCATCGAGAACTACGACGGCTCCGTGATCACTTACCCCGACGATCCCGAGCTGACACTATCCGAGAAGGATTCGCCCGAACTGAAGGAGTTTGTCGGCGATACGATCATTACAGCGTCCGGCAAAACCTTGCTCTCAGCGGACGACAAGGCAGGTGTGGCCGAAATCATGGCCGGAATCGCCACCTTCATCAAATACCCCGAACTGCCACACGGCGATATCAAAATCTGCTTCACGCCGGATGAAGAAATTGGACGTGGCACCGTTAAGATCGACGAAGACTGGCTTCCCAAGTTCTGCTATACCTTCGATGGGGGTTATCCGGGCGAGTTGGAAGATGAGAATTTCGATGCCTGGGGCGTCACTGTAAACGTCAAGGGTGTTGGTGTACATCCCGGTTATGCGAAGAACAAGATGGTGAACGCCGTAGCAATCGTCTCTCGCTATGTCGCCGCCCTGCCCGAATGGGAGACGCCCGAACACACCGAGCTGCGTGAGGGATTCATCCACTGCCTCGGCGTCAAAGGTGATTTCGAGAACGCTTCAGCCAGTTTCATCGTTCGCGATTTCGAAGAAGATAAAAACAAAGTTCGCACCGAGTTCATGGAACAACTCGCCAGAACATTCGAAGGCAAGTATCCGGGCCTCGAGATGAAACTCGAGATCAAGCATCAGTATCAGAACATGCGGGATATCGTCCGCAAAACGCCCGAAGTCGTTGACATTGCGGACGAAGCAATTGAAGCGGTCGGAGTTAAGGTCCTGCGCAAGGCGATCCGTGGCGGTACTGACGGCGCACGTTTGACCCAACTCGGACACCCGACGCCCAACATCTTCGCCGGTGGTCTGCTGTTCCACAGCCGTAAGGAGTGGGTAGCAGAATCCAGCCTGCTGAAGGCTGTTGAGGTTGTTCTCCACCTCGGACGTCTATGGGCGGACCGGAAGTAAGATTATTGCCACGGACTTCAGTCCGTGACTGGTGAGATTATTGAATCTGTCAGCAGTCTGAAGGGACACTTTTTTCCGAAAGTGTCCCTTCAGTTTTTTGTGGTCAAAACTCATCTCAATAATTCAGATCACTCTCTGCACGGACTGAAGTCCATGGCAAGAGGGGATCAATATCCATCTGGCAACTGCCTCCTCAGCATTCTCCCCGAGAGACCTGAACAAGTGCTCACTCGCACCCGATATTCCGTACAATACAACCACAAGTATAACGAGGATGTACCTGTGAACGACCTGAAAATTATCGATACCCTGATCAAACGCAGCAGCACCTTGAAAGGGGCTCCGAAAAAGCCTCTGTCTTCCATCCCCATCGATTTGAAGCAATTGGTCAACGAGTTAGTGGAGAGCGTAACCTCGGTCAGCCTGGTGGAATGGGAGCTACTGATCGCGGAACGTCTCAGGCATGAGATTGATCATTATTCCTGGGTTGGATTCTATTGGGTAAAGGGTGAATACCTGCATCTCGGCGCATGGTCGGGACCGGAGGCGACCGAACATACCAGAATCCCAGTCGGCGATGGAATATGTGGCCTGGCAGCGCGCCAAAAAGAAACGGTGATCGTGGATGATGTCAACGAACAATCAGACTACCTCGCCTGTTTCCCGAACACCAGCAGCGAAATCGTAGTACCGATCATGCTGGAGGGTGAGGCTATTGGTGAGATTGACATTGATGGCGACCACAAGGGCGCATTCACTGTCGTAGACCAGCGCGAGCTGGAACGTTTGGCCGCGGCTTTTTCCGCACGTCTGCAAGCGAGCTAAAACACCATGCCTGAACTGCCAGAAGTCGAAACTGTTGTCAGGGGCATTCGTCCGGGCTTGCTCGGTGCAACAATCACCAGGTTGGATCTGTATCATCCACGTGTCCATCGGCGATGTACAGCGAAAGCGTTGCGTGCAGGTGTGGAAGGCGGGAAGGTTAGCAATGTTACCCGACGCGGAAAGTTCATCCTGATCGAGTTCGCCGATGCCCGTCCCCCACTCGTCATCCATCTGGGGATGAGTGGACGATTGCTCTTTGAAGAATCTGCCCGAACATCCAAGCATCTGCGGGCCACTCTGCATTTTGCTGATGAAGCGCCGCTCTACTTCGAGGTCATT
>CAJVXH010000085.1 GCA_913009835.1 uncultured bacterium | reverse complement strand
TGCCCACCGATGATGAACCTGAGCTGGACGACGCAAGTGGCGATCTTGAGCGCGATGAAGAACTTGAGGAACTGTTTTTGGGGATTGTCGCTGCTGCCGCTGAACTGAAGGACAGCGAAACTCGTCAGCGTATGCATTTCGCACGTGGTCAGGCAGCCGGGCAGGTGGATGTTGATGAGACTGAAGTCATGTTGCAGGACGTGAATGTGCAACATCTGGCGGAGGCATTCCGGCAGGTCGAGCGCAAGTTGGAACAAACACCTGCGCGTCAGCTTACCCTGTTCAAGGCTACCGTCGAACAGCAGTCAGTAATGATCCTGAATGGATTGCGCGATTTGAAAGAAATATCGTTCTCACAGTTAATGGAGTCTCTGACCGAACGCATCGAGGTTATCGTGACCTTCCTCGCCATGCTGGATTTGTTACGTCTGGGCAGGATAAGTTTGCGTCAGGAGGAGATGTTTGGTGAGATTCTGATTCAACGTGGATCGAAGTATAACGGCAGTGTCATCCGAGATGCGGAGGATGAACCGTATGAGTGATTTTCCGGCTGAAGGTATGAACGAGCATCAAGCGCTTCGGCAGTTTGTTCCCGAAGTAGAAGCGCTGCTTTTCGCGGCGGAAGAACCGTTGCGCGAGGAGGAGATCGCGTCGATTGTACCTGATCTCCTCGAAATTGAAGTCGAACAGGTGATGCAGGCTTTGGAGCAACGCTACCGTGATGGCGGCCATGCGCTGACTGTCCAACGGGTGGCAGGTGGATGGCGGCTGGCGACCCATCCGGAATATGCGGATCTGGTTCGTTCGCATTTGAAAGGGAAGCTGCGAGGACGATTGAGCCGTGCTTCGCTCGAGACAGTCTCAATCATTGCCTACAAACATCCGATCAGTCGTGCGGAAATCGAACAGATGCGCGGAGTGGACTCATCAGGAACCCTGCGTCATTTGCTTGACAGAGGTCTCATCAAGGCATCCAGCCGTGCGGAAGCGCCCGGACGTCCGCACCTGTACACGACCACCGATACATTTCTGACCTATTTCGGTCTTGATTCCCTGTTCGATCTCCCTGATCCTGCCGATCTTCTGGAACAGCCGGATGAGGCTTCAATCGGATCAGAAGTATCAGTTCAGCATGGTCCATTTGTCGGGAGTGATTCCGGGGTTGAGGAGGAATGGTACCGTCCTCGCGAAGATGACTGAGCTTTTGATATCCATAGTGACGACATTCTGAACGAAGTGAAGAATCTAGTTGTTATGTACGCTAATGATGGCGCGTGGAATACGGTTGAGCGTGCATATGGCTTGTAATGACTTTCTCACACGCTCACACATACTACTACGTACTATCCTGCTCGATACTCGTTAGCTAGATCCTTCGCTTCGCTCAGAATGACACACTTGGCTTCGCTCAGAGATACAGTTGGTTCAGTATCACATCCCGCCTTCGTCGTCGAAGCCGCCGTTCATATCCATTCCACTGCTATCCTGGCGTTTCTGACGTTCATCCTGGTTAAATCGCCAAGTCAGTTGCAACATGAATGACCGTCCCCGCCACTGGAATTCTGAATCAGAGTAGAAGGAATCAGTAGTGGTCTCCATGTGACGTTTGCGCGTATCGAACAAGTCGTGCACGTTGAAACTAACGGTCACGTTATTATCCCAGAGACTTTGGCTCAGCCCAGCGCTGACTGAGTACATGGCAGCTCGCTCGCCCTGAATCATATCACGTGGCCCCATATAGAAGAGTCTCATCTGCATCTGGGTAGTTTTTGTGAACGAAACGCGGCTGCTTGCTCGACTGAACCAACTGGTGTTGTCTCGGTCATAGCTGATACCTTCAAACGTGCCCGACGACTGGTACTGGTACACATTGAAGCTGCCCTGAAGGCTCAGCCAGCTTGCCATTTGACGCATGATGACAAATTCGAATCCATAGCTGTCACGGTCGCCGATGTTGAATGGCTGGGACAGGATGATGTCGCCATCAACTCGTTCCACCCACTCGATAACCCCGGTAGCCTGACGATAATAAACACTGCTGTTGACTGAACCCTTATCGGTGTGAAACAGGTGTCCGATCTCAAAACTGTTGGAATATTCCGGGTCAAGATTCGGATTTCCCACACGGCGATTTCGGCTATCCGTATAATTCCAGAATGGGATCAGGAACCAGTGGCGAGGACGATGTAAACGTCGCGAATAGCTCGCCTGGATCGAATTGACCGGAGTGATGTCGTAGGTCAGGAAGGCAGACGGGAACAGATCGAAATAGTCACGTTCGTTGAGTTCGTTGGTGTAACGCAGATCCGTCGTGATGTCCGAATACTCCGCACGCAGGCCTGCCTGATAAGACCAATTGTCATTGAGCCGATTTGAGAATGTGAAATAGGCGGCGTGGATGTTCTCCGAATAGATCATATGATTGCTGACCGGAACAGTCGCACCAGTTCCACTCTCAATCACTTCATATTCATGATCGAGTTCGCGCATATGGCTCTTCAGCCCTGCTTCTATCTTGTGATCATTGCTGATGGGGTAAACGTAATCAACCTGCACTAGATGGCTAGTTTCCGATTGAAGGTTGTCAACGGATTCAGACGGCGCGTTCCCCGGTCCTCCCCTGAACCACTTTTCGGTAATGAGCGACAGCTTGTTGCTTGAACCGTTTTCAAACTGGTAGTCCGCAGTCAGCTCATGCCCTTTATCGTCAAACATATGGCGATATCCGAAATCTGCACCGTTATAACGCCCAACCTCCTCCTCAGGGTTGAGGCGAAGGATATCGCTGGCAAGATTGCCAGAGGCATCATAGTATTTGTATCTGACTTTACCATCGGTATCATTCTCGTCATAGTCATTGAAGGCTGAGATGGTGAAGGTGTTTGTTTCGTCCATGAAGTATTCGAAGCCGAATCGTATGTAGTTACCCCAGCCTGAACGATCAAACTCCTCATCCTGTTCAAGGGTCGCGTAAGGTGCATTTCCGAAAAACTCTTGATGGGTGTCGCCTCCCCCTTCATTGCTGCGATAGCGCAGGTTTTCGTTCATGAAGAAGTTGAATTTGCCAGTGCGGTAATTGAGATTGAAACCGCCGCCATAAGATTCAGGATAACCGCCGGATGCAGTAACTGATCCATTCATTCCATCGCGGCGATCTCGTTTCAGCACGATATTGATGATGCCCGCATCTCCCTGGGCATCATACTTCGCCGACGGATTTGTCATGACTTCAATACGATCTACCAGCTCAGCGCTGAGTTGCTGGAGTGCTTCGCCGGGGTTGAGTCCAATTCGCATGGATGGTTTGCCATCTATCAGGACACGGACGTTGTCGTTGCCGCGCAAGCTGACGTTACCTTCGATATCTACTGTCACCGATGGAATCTCTTCCAGCGCGTCCGCCACATTCCCGCCAGCATCGGCGACACTCTGGCTAATCCGGTATATTTTTCGATCTGGAGCAAGTGTGAATTCCGTACCAGCGGCAGTGACTTGGACGTCTTCCAGTTCAAGGGTTATCGAGTTCAGTGTCAATATGCCCAGCAGAGCGCGTGGATTATCGGAGTTGATCTCAATGTTCTCGATCAGTACCTGTTCATAGCCAAGTGCTCGGATCAACAGGTCGTAAGTACCTTCTTGGATTGGGGCTAGGCGGAAGCGTCCATTATCTTCTGAGGCAGTTCCTCGAATTGCGGCGTCATTATTGACAGTCTCACCTTCGACCAACACACCATCCTCGAACAGCATGATGTTCGCCCCGGGGATGGGCATTTCAGCCTCGGCATCCTGCAACAAACCGGCGATCATTCGCGGTCCACCACCCGAACGGTTCATGGATTGTCCGGTATGCTGGGCAAATCCGACTGATGTCAGGACGAAAATGGTCAATAATATCAAGGATGTTTTGCTTGCGGCTGCGATGCAGTGCATGAAGAACGATGCCAGAAATTTCATGATAATCCGTATCTTTTTGCGATGAATGAGATGTCTCGATGTGAGGCGTATAGAATAGACGCATTCGAGCTGAATATGTTTAAGTCCGGAGAGCCTGAAAACAGAGTCATTCACAAATATCAGAACAGCTGTCAGACGAGAGAGCGAGAGTTTACAGATATTGAAACCCAGCCTTGCTCTGCGATCTGAACAGGCCCATATTCACGAAGTTGCGTAAGTTAGGCATTCCTAACCCAGGGGTTTCTCTTGGATACTATGGTGAAGCTCGAAACTATTGCCTCATGTTCGCGAAGTCAGTTCACCGTTGGGGCTCGGGGCTCGGAAAACAAATACAAATGCAGCCTCCGGTCAACATACCGACCCTGTCTTTTCTCTTGCTCATAGCTCATAGCTCATAGCTCACAGCTCACAGCTCACAGGCTTGAGTGATTCGTGTGGACATGCCGGATTTATTATGAGGCATTCTTTTCAAGAACTAGTATAGACAACGAAGAGGTTAAGGTTTCGACTTCCCATCCAGAATCGAACTCAACTGCGCTTCAGCCAGCCTTGGTGAAGTCATGATTGTTCCGTTTGAAGATAGAAAAAAGTGCCTGTGCTACTTCTTCTTTCCGGAATCTTCCTCAATTTTCATATCACGTTCCTGCATAACATATGTCATGGCCGCTTGTTGCTGCTGCGCTTGGTAATTGCGCATCGTGACTTCGGCGGCGAACTTGCTCTGGTGGAAGAGCATATGGCGCCGTCTCCAACCCATGATCGCCAGCCACACGAACGCGACGACCAATGCACCGGGCAGTATCCATGACAGATAATCCATGATTTCTCCCACTTAACATTCAGAATACTTCGGGTATACGAAGGCGGTTCCATGATTGGTACAGGAGTTGATGACGGAATCCATGACGAATCCAGACTACCTGCAAAACTTACGCTAGATTGGGCTTACCGCCACTTCAATAGTAAACACAATATCAAATCAGTTTCCAGGTAACCACTGGATCAACTCGGCTTTAATATCAGCATAGTCCGGATTATCAGCCTGATTATACCACTCGTTCGGATCATTCTGATGATCATACAGCTCTTCCCCATCGGGATAATAGCCGATATAGCGATAGCGATCTGATCTGACAGAATGTTTCCCAATGCTGTGTGATGAGATAGCCGGATGACTGGTAGGAACCGTTGGGTTAATCAGTTGTGGACGCAGGCTGGCTCCATCGAGATCCGGTACTGTTTCCAGATTACACAAATCAATCAGGGTCGGATACAAATCAACCAGGCTGACAACGTGGTCACAAACCGCTCCCGGTTGAGTCATTCCTGGAACGCGGATTAAGAGTGGAACATGTATCGCGCGTTCCCAAAGAGTCCACTTCCGCCAGTGTCTTTTCTCTCCCAGATGAAGTCCGTGATCAGAAGTAATTATTACAATCGTATTGTCGGCATAAGGGCTGTTGTCCAGCGCTGTCAGAACCTGACCTGTCATTTCATCAGCGAATGCGATTGCCGCCAGATATGCTTGAATCCCCTTTCTCCATGACTTGTGAAGGACTGTTTCATTGTGCAATGACTGGCGGATTAAACTCAGCCCTTGTATCGGGATGTCATCCAGGTCATTCTGGAGAATAGGTGGCAGCTCGATTTCGCTCAGATTGAATCTTTCAAGGTACTTTCGGGGAACGGTGTCTGGAAAGTGTGGAGACTTTAGTCCAAATGCCAGGAAGAATGGTTCTGGCATATCACCATTCAGAATATTCACAGCAAATTCTTTTCTTCTATAATCCTGCATGTACGATTCGGATACGTCGGTAGCCCCCCAGAAGAAATCTGCACCCGCAGTTCCTGAGATTGGTTGATTCAGCCCATTATGAGGGTGCATTGGTAAAAATGGATCTGCCCCTCGCATATTGTGGTAATTGAACAGCGGAAAAATGTAATCCCAGGCTGGTACATCAAGACCGCCGTGATAAAACTTCCCATCTAGAACGTTCGAATATCCTGCCTGTTGAAAACGGTCTGGCATTGTGGGATAGTCAATGCCCAGCACATCTTTCCAATCCTGGTTATTTAAATAGATCCCGCTTGTCGAAGGTAACAGACCTGTGAATATTGCGGTGCGGGATGGATTGCAGGCTGGCGCACAGCAATGGGCATTGTTGAACTGGACTGCTCTTTGGGCAAATGCATCCAGGTAGGGCGTCTGGGTGTTCGGGTGACCGTCGAGGTATCCAACCCAGTCATTCATGTCATCATATTCGATGAACAGAACATTTGGATGTGTAGGTTGGGCGAGCAGCTTTGAGACGGGGCTGTGTAAAGCAAGACCGGAGGCGGATGCAGAGGCTAATCTTATGAACTGTCGGCGTTTCATCAGTCACTCGTGTGATATGTTAGAATGTACTCAATTTATCATACCGTTAGTACCGTACAAAATTGATTGGGGAATGATTGACTAATCGTGAAGGCCTTGAATCCGGAACTCACCTCGGCTATATTCTGCTCTATTTCCATGATAACCTGGCACAGACGATTGTACTGAAGATGGTAGTCCTGTAAAATGCGATACATTCCCATTGTTCTATGTACATGTGATTTCAGTATGAATTGATTAGCGCTTCAGTGCTGAGAGGAACTGATGATGAAACTTCGATTCTCCATGATTGTGATTACAATCCTGCTGATTTGTGCTGGTTGTGACAACGGCATCTCTCCCCCAGCCGCTCCGTCAGAAATACATACTGATAATACGATCAGCGTGGATTCTCTGACAGCATTCATCCCGATCAATCGGAGTAGCGTTCAGATCGGGATACATAATAATAAGGACGTAACCCTTGACTGGGAAAGCAATTTAGCGATTGTCCCCTCTGTCACCTGGCTAGAAGTACACTTCCCTCCTGGAGATATTCTCCCCGGACAATCATCTGAGGCCACTGTGATATTGGACCGGGAAGGAATGACGCCCGGATTACACTACGCAACCCTTTCACTCTTTTTCGAAAACACGTCCATGTATGACATAGATATGTCGGCTGAAATAGCTGCTCCGGGAATCATCCCACTGCACGTAAACGAATCAGAAGTGACAATACTATCAAATCAGCACCATGTTCTGGTTCAAATATTCAATGACACCAATCTAACTCAACAATTAGGCGAGAGAATCACCTTTTACCACTCTGCAGTCTGGATGGATATCAGTTTCGTTCAGGCGGTAATGGAACCTGGGGAAAGTACCTGGTTTTCAATTGAGCCCGATCATTCTGCTGTCATTAACTCGGGATTATATGTTGGGATTCTAGATATTTTGTTTGATGATATGTTGATTGATTCCATTCTCGTTGAAGCATATTTTTAATGACCGGGCGACGAGTTTCGATTACGCTTGAGCGTAACGGTGCTGAAACCTAAATGCATGATCTTCCTACAGTAAAACGCCACCCCCTTGCGGAGGTGGCGTTGGATGTTCAGGCACTCCCCGGTTTCAACGAAACCGGGCTACATCTTCTTAACCTTCCATATCTTTGAAGATGTACTTGACCGGGCGCTTGATCATTTCCCATTCAGCAGTAGCTGGATCCCACTTCGCGTTAGCGAAGGCGAGCCAGTTTTCTTCGTCCATCGTCGGCGTGTCAGCGCGGAAGTAGTATCCCGGCCAACGCGTTTCGTCGCGGAAGAGCATGGTGCGGACATGAACTTCAGCCTGCCACATGCGCTGGATGTTTTCCCAGACGCGCATCAGCTCGTGCAGATCTTCGGCTGCCAGATGCTCAGAGTCTTCCTTGAGCATACCGAGCAGTTCGAGAGCGCGTTCGAGGGATGCTTTGTTGGTGGTGAACTGGGCACTCACGCCACCTGCGTACTCGTCCATGATCTTCTGGAGACGGAACATGAACATTTTCGGACGCATGTATTCCGGGTTGATATCGTTATCTGAGGTGGTGTTAGCCTTCTCAGCGAAGATATCCAGCGGCTTGAGGAGCTGAGCCTTAATCTTCTCGACGACGTCATTCGGAATAGCTGGTGCATCGCCTTTTTCCATCGCATACTTCACGGCGGCCTTACCAGCGATACGACCTTCAGCGTGTGAACCGGAGGAGAACTTGTGGGAACTGGCACCGGAAGCATCACCGGCGTGGAACAGACCAGTTACCGTGGACATGTTCTCATAGCCCCAGAAGTACTCGCCTTTGGTTTCGTCGGTCTGGATGTCTTCCGGACCGGAGACCCATGCACCGGATGCGCCGGAGTGTGAACCGATGAAATACGGTTCTGCTGCGGCGATTTCGGAGGCACGTTCTTCTGGCTCAGTGTTGGTAGCAGCCCAGAGGAGAGCTTGCGAGATTGTCATGTCCAGGAAATCTTCCCAGGCTTCGTTCTCGAGCTCTTTCTTCTTTTTCTTGTGGCCTTTTGGATCATCCTTGTAGGCATCGGCAATCTTCTGCAACGCTTCTTCGGTGCGCATGAAGATCGGGCCTTTACCGTCCATGATGTCGAGCATTCCCAGCCAGTTACGGAGGTTGGCCGGGATCGGCTTCACCTTACCGTAGGGGCCCCACTTCTGGAGTTCATCACGACGCTCCACCATGTACTCACCGCCCATGGCGTTTGTTGCGCGCGATTTGAACAGCAGGAACCATGCGCCGACCGGACCATAACCATCCTTGAAGCGGACGGGAATGAAGCGGACTTCCTGGCATGTCTGCTCTGCGCCAGCGCGCAGTGAGAAATAGGTTGAGGAACCGGTGTTCCATGGCGGATACCATGCGCGCCCGAGACCTTCGCCTGTGGAACGCGGCTTGAAGACGTGTACCGCGCCGCCCATGGCAGCGAACACTGCTTTGGCGTGGAATACATAGAACTTCTCTTCGCGGGTGCTGAAACCGGCGGCGCCGACGCAGCGACCATCAACGACGATCGGTTCTACGATGAAGATGCGTTCATAAATGTTGTCGAGTCCGAGGGCGTTCTTGGCGGCTTCGGCAACGATGACCTTGTAGGATTCACCGTTGATCATGACCTGCCAGCGGCCTTCGTGTACGTAGTTGCCGTCCTCATCCTTCCAGATGGGGAGTCCCCACTTCTCGAAGAGATGGACGGAGCTGTCTACGTGACGTGCGATGTTGGCAACAAGATCTTCACGGGTGATGCCCATGAGATCGTTACGTACGTAGTCCACGTAGTTTTTGATGGTGTTCTTGCCACCGCGAAGATCAACATACTGGTTGATTGCGGACAAGCCCATTGCGACGGCGCCTGAGCGATCCATCGCTGCCTTGTCGATCAATGTGACCTTCAGGCCGTTCTTCTTTGCCCAGTAGGCCGCTTCGACCGCGGCGCCACAGGCCGACATGCCGCCACCGATAATCAGTACATCGGTTTCGACGTTGACGGTTTCAAAATTCGCCACGAGTGTATCCTCCGATTACTTGTTCAGTGTGAAGAAATCAGCTCTCACTGACTCTGGTTCAGTGAACAGCATCTGGCCGTTGATATCGCCAGCGCCTTCATCAAAACCACCGGCCGGAACCGCAGTGCCCTCTTCCGTAGTACGGATCGGGAACTTGAAACGCTTTAGCATTCCATTGCGGAACTTGACAGTCCACATGATGCTGTCTGAACCGCGCATCGGGGACACAGTCGCGCCCATCGGTACGAAGTCCGCGTAACCACGTACTTCGATTGCCTGTACGGGGCAAATCTTGACGCAGTTGTAGCACTCCCAGCACAATTCTGGTTCCCGGTTATGAGCCTTCATGAGATCCTTGTTCAGGACCATGAGGTCATTCGGGCAGATGTACTGGCACGCTGTTTTGTCGAGCGCCTTGCACCCGTCGCACTTGTCGAGGATGACGTAACTTGGCATGTTGCCTTTCCTCCCAGTCTGCCATGTCGCCTTTTCAGACGACCCTTTTTAAACTTCTCTTCACTCTTATCACATGCATATTCGCAAAATTGTGAACGAAAGTACAATCTCGGGCCAGCCAGACATCTGAAACGGTATCATCAGCTGGACGAGATTAATGCGGCCCGTGATCGTTCACAATCACGGGCTCACCTGGATATCTACTTATTCGCCCTTGCTGGCGCGGTGTTCCTTGATCTCAACTTTCTCGTCCAAAGTAGCATAATACTTGACGAGAATCTCAAGGACTTCGTCACGGCTGAATTCTTTCGGTACCTCAGCCGCCTGGCCTTCGCTGAGCATTTTGCGCAACTTGGTGCCAGAGAGGAACAGACGATCTTCTTTACCGTGCGGGCAGGTCTTCATCGAGGCCATGCCGTTGCACTTGAAGCACCAGAATGTCCAGTCGATTTTCAGCGGCTTTGTCTTCAGGGCGCCTTCCCACAGCTCGTCGAAGATCTCCTGAGCGTCGAACGGGCCGTAATAATCGCCAACACCAGCGTGGTCGCGACCGATAATCATGTGCGAGCAGCCGAAGTTTTGACGGAAGACGGCGTGCAGCAGCGCTTCGCGTGGGCCAGCATAGCGCATGTCGAGCGGATAACCGCCAGCGTAAACGCGTTCTTTGACAAAGTAATTATCAACGAGCGTGTTGATGCACTCGACGCGGACATCAGCCGGGATATCACCGGGCTTCAGCTTGCCGACGAGCTGGTGGATGTAGACACCGTCCATGACCTCCACCGCGATCTTGGCGAGGAACTCATGGCTGCGGTGCATCGGATTACGCAACTGAAGTGCAGCGACGTCTTTCCATCCACGCTTGTCAAATTCGGCGCGTGATTCCCATGGACGCTGGTAGATACCGGCGAATTCCGTTGGGAACGGACCTTCGGACAGTACCTTGACCGGACCGGCCAGGTTCACAGCTTTCTGGTCCATTACCATCTTCACACCCGGATGTTCCGGATCTGTGGTGGTATAGACATGCTTGCACTCAAAATCGCGGTCGATGGTGTACTTCTCTTCGACCTTCATCGTTGCCATGATCTCACCATACTCATCAGAGTACAATGCGACTTCCTCTCCGATGGAGATGGAATCGGCAACATCCTGATCGGCGGAAAGCGTGACCGGGATCGGCCAGAAGGTGCCGCCCATTGTCGGCATCTTCATCTCAGAGCATACATGTTCCCAATCTTGCTTGCCCATGAAGCCTTTCAGCGGGGTAAATCCGCCGATGCCCAACATGATCAAGTCACCACTTTCGCGGCTTGACAGCGGGACTTGTTTCAGGCCTTTAGCCTTCGCCAACTCCGCATCAAGCTTCTGTCCCTCGAGTAGCAAAATGACGAGTTCGTCACTACCATGAGGGGGTACCAATTTGGATGCCATGCATCCTCCCTTTATCGTCTACGTGAATCTGTTCACTAAGTCAAGTTAACGCACTTGTCTCAGCACGTCCAGCCACCGGGAGAAATATTTGTCTCCCCTTATATCCAGTCATGTCAGTCAGTAGAAGCGATAGGTTTTGCCAAAATAGCTGTAAAGTGCTATCCATCGTAAAGCTATCTATTCCCCATTCTACCTTGATAATATGCTCTCTCTCAAACGAGGGAACCGAAGGTAGTCTACTGACTTTGCTGATACAAATATCGAGTGACAAAAAACTCTCAGCAAGAGCAATTTGTCACTTGCCTCACAGTCTACCTAGAAATCCTTGAACGGGTTCGGGCCGATCTCTTCGATCTGTTCCGCATACTCATCGAGCAATGCTGGGATCTTATCCCACTCATCGATGGCGATGGCAGAAACCAGAATCCGCTCGGTCTCGAGCTGCATCTGCAGCAGCTTCTCCTGGATATTGTCCATACGATATTCAGCGAGTTCTGAGCCGCGCACGAAGTGACACTGATAGTCATCACCGTGCTTGCAACCGATCAGCATGATGCCATCAAACCCGGCATCGAGACAGTTGGTCAGCCAAACCGAGTTTACCGAACCAAGGCAACGTACTGGAATGATGCGTACCCAGGAGTTGAACTTGATGCGTTTTCTTGCGGCAGTTTCCAATGCTGGCAACGCATCATTTTCGCATACAAATGCGACAATCCGCGGTTTCTCCTCATCCTCTTCCGGAATTTCCACCGCTTTGATCATGCTGTTGCCCATCGGAACGCTATAGTTCTGGAAGTTGATGATACGTTCCGGGCATGCACCCATACAGGTACCGCAACGGCGGCAGCGTGCGAGATTGGGCTTTGGTGTTCCTTTTTCGTCCTCATCCAGCGCCCCAAACGGGCAGTCTTCGGTACAACGTTTACACTGTGTGCAGCGCTGCAGGAAGAAGTCGGGGAAGGACAAATCGCGGCTTCGCGGATGCAATCCTTCGCCCTTGGCAACCATCTCCAGAGCTTGCACAGCCTTCAGGGAGGCACCATTGGCATCCATCCGTGCCTGGGCAGCATCCATCGGAGCGCGCACAGTACCAGCAGCAAAGATGCCGGTACGGCGGGTTTCATATGGGAAACAGACGAAGTGGCTGTCCGGGAATCCGTACTTCAATGTCGGAAGATCTGTGCCCTGACGATAATTCAGGTTCAGAATCTTGGCACCAGCTTCAGCTCCGGAAGCGGCCTTCTTACCATCAGCCGTGGTTCCATCACCTTCATCCACCGGACTGTCGGGCTTGCCCTCTTCCTTACCGTCATCTGCGAAGATACCGTCTTCGACCTGCGTTGTCGGAACCATACCGGTGGCCAGCACCAGCATATCGGATTCGACGGTGATCGGTGCGCCCATCAGGGTTTCGTCGAGATTGATGGACAGCTTACCGTCGCTCTCATCAACGCTTACGACTTCACCCTTGGTGAAGAAGAAACCGGCGTCATCCTGCGCCTTCTGGTAGAAGAGTTCGTACTGACCCGGTGCACGGATGTCTTTGTAGAGCACGTAGACTTTTACATCGGGATACATCTCGCGCAACTGCATCGCGTGCTTCAGACTGGCGCGGCAGCAAACGCTCGAGCAATATGGCAAATGATCTTTGTCACGTGAACCGGCGCACTGAATAAATGCGATTGATTCTGGCGCGGAACCATCAGCCTTGAGCACCGCTCCATCGCTCAACATCTCTTCGAGCTGAACGTTGGTGACGACATTGGATTTGCCGTAACCGAGGTGACCCAGACGTTCCGGATTGTAGGGATTCCAACCGGTTGCTTGAATAATCGATCCAACGAGTACGTCTTCCGGTGCGCCACCATTTTGCAGAATTGCTGCGAAAGATCCGGGCTGACCGGAAATCTGTTTGACTACGGTGTTCAATTTGACATCGATCAGATCGTGGGCTTCAGCCCGCTCAATCAGATCGCCGATCGGATTGTCAACGAGCTGATCGTATGGCGGTTGAGTCGGGAATGACTTCTTAAATTTCTTTGACCATCCACCCAGTTCCGCGTTCTTCTCAACCAGGGTCACGGCAACGCCGGCTCCGGCTGTATTCAACGCAGCACGAAGGCCAGCCACTCCACCACCTATTACCAGCACACGTCTCTCAACCGGTTCGATGTTCGCTTCCGGTGGGTCAATGTTCTTGGTGCGGGCCACATACATGCGGAGATAATCTTCCGCCAGCATTTGGGTGTCTTCGTCGTTCGGTTCGTGTGTCCAGACAACCAACTCACGCAGGCCGACCTGGTCGACCAGAACGTTCGGTCCAAAGTCAAACAGTCCCGGGAAAGCTCGCGGGCTACGGTCGAGGATGACCACATGGCTCAGACCGTGTTCTTCGATGTCCGCACGGATCATTTCCGAGCCTTCTGGCGAAGAAATGTTCTCATGTGTCTTGTAGATGGTCGCCTTCATCTCACCATTGGCGACCTTCTCGAGGGCTTCCATATCGAGGGAGGATGTGATCTCCTCATCGGCCGCGACATATACGCCTACCTTGATCTCTTTATCGGCCATGGTCAGGACCTCCTCGCCATCTGCAGCGCTTTGATCGCTGCGCCTGTCGCATCCTGCAGAGTTTCCGCTACACCCGATGGACGGACAGCGGTACCAACGCCATAATGTGCGGACGCTTCGTCATCCTGAATGAAGAAACCGTTCTCATCCAGATTCGCGTTGAACGGCAGCTTCTCAACAGCTGCAGTCGGCTGCATTCCGGTCGCAAGAACGACGAGATCAACTGTCACCTGTTCCAGATCGCCGGTTAACGTGTTCTCGGCTGTAACCTGCAGACCATCGCCCACAGTTTCGACCTTCGCGACTTTTCCACGATGCAGGTTGATCTTCTCATCTTCCTGGCGATCCTGGTAGAAGTCTTCCAGACGGCCTGGTGTGCGTACATCTATATAGAACATATGGATGTCGGCTTCAGGCAGCTTATCGCGAACGTAGGTCGCTTGCTTGAGACTTGCTGCACAGCAGACGCCAGAACAAAACGGCAAGTGGTTTTCGTCACGGCTGCCCGCACATTGCACGAAGGCGATTCGCTTGACTTCCTTGCCGCTCGGCGCTTCCAGCTTGCCACCAGTTGGACCGTTCGGAGCGCTCAAGCGTTCGAACATCACATTGGTCAGGATATCCGGCGAAGAGCCGAAACCCAGCTCGGTGAGGTTGGTCGGATCGTACGGCTTCCAACCAGTTGCCCAAGCGACGGATTTCGCGGTCAGGACAACGGTTTCCTCAGCCTGTGTCAGGTCAATGCCGCCAGCCGGATCGCTCTTGGCCCATTCTTCGAACTCGGCGTTTCCGATTGCGCGTTCATCCACCATCCACTGTGGCGGGTAGGCGTTTTCCCAAGGATAGAACACACCTTTGCGCGAGTTCATGCCGTAGTTGAAATCGTCCTCGAACTCAACCGGGCAACTCTCCGCCCACGCCGTGTAGTCAAAACTGACTGGCTTGGTGTAGCGTGGCTTGATCTTTACGGTTGCCTGAATGCTGGGTGCATCTCCCTCGATCTTCTCAATTGAGGCGAGGGTGAAAACTTTGACGTTCGTATTTGAACGCAGCCTGCGGAAGTTAATTTCGAGGCCGCAGCTCGGCGGGCACAGCTTGGGGAAGTAGTGGTGGAAGCGTGATACACGTCCGCCGAGTGATGCTTCCTTCTCGACGAGTGCGACGGTCAATCCTGCTTCCGCTGCTTCGATTGCTGTGGTAATCCCGGCGACACCACCACCGACCACGAGCAGATCAAAGGCGGTTTGGTCCTGGCTCATGTGCCATTCCTCCGGAAGTTCTACCGGTTATCGTGAATCGTTTCACACAAAATGATGAAAAGAAAGACGGTCAGGGCGCGTAATGATCCCAAATCCGCCGAGCCAGCTCGTCCAATGACGGCTGGTCCATGCGCTTGTCTGGCAAGCGGCTTGTCAATCGATCCCAAAATTATTTCAGAGGTTCCGCGTATATATGCAGAATTCTCAACTGCTTATTTCCGCGCTATTTGCAGTGCGGGAATTTTGGTGGGGATCACGTCGGAGTGAAGGTATACTCCTGTTTTGATCCAGTCAACTGGTTAAGGGTGTCTAACATGGCTCTTTCCAGGGACTGCTTCTCGTTAAATCTCTTTCATATAGGGGATTTATATTAGGTGATGAACTATGTTCTGTTTTTCACAACAAGAAGACGGGAGCACAAGATGAAGTCATCCGTGCGCTGAGGAAGTCATCCTGAGTGGCGTCGAGTGTTTTCCGACGTGCGAGAAGGATCTCGGGGTTGACCTTTTGATCATCCCAGACATAAATGTCTGCAGTGTGTTGACAAACCCCTGTATTGGTCACAGGGTGTCATTTTGAAGCCGTCGTCAGTTCGACGGCTGAAAAAGATCGAACTTATAAACTGTTGGAAAAGCCCGATCTTCCTCACTGCGCTACGCT
>CAJVXH010000084.1 GCA_913009835.1 uncultured bacterium | reverse complement strand
TTGTCTGTGACAGTGTCTGTGCATTTGGCACTGGGTGAGTGTGATCTTCCGATCTAGAATTTATTTTTTTTACTTTTTTTTTCTGTCTTTTTTTTTTTAATGATACGGCGACCACCGAGATCTACACTCTTTCCCTACACGACGCTCTTCCGATCTAGACTACGGACTGCTGAAACTGACAAGAAATGACAGGCCCGTGCTAGAAAACTTGCAAGCGCGGATCATCCCAGACATGAATGTCTGGGGCATGATTTATAAACGCATAACAACACCCGGTTGACCACCGGATTGACAAGGTGAATACATGAAACTGAACGATATAGTCGCAATCTCAGCGTGTAGAACCCCGATGGGTTCATTCGGCGGAACACTGCGCAACATGGCCTCCTACGACATCGGTGCGGTCGCCGTGCGCGCCGCAGTGGAACGCTCGGGCCTCGCTCCCGAACAGATTTCCGATGTCATCCTCGGCTCATGTCGACAGGCTGGAAACGGACCGAATCCGGCCCGCACCGCTTCAGTGCGTGGTGGCGTGCCGGAGGAGACCGCTGTTATAACCCTGAACATGGCTTGCCCGTCCGGGATGCGGGCCATCGCCTTTGCCTCCCAACAGCTCATATTGGGCGTGTCGGAAACCGTTCTCGTCGGCGGCTTCGATTCCATGTCCACCATTCCCTACCTGCTGAAAAATTCACGTTGGGTCGGCATGAAAATGGGCAACAAAGTGTTGGAAGATGGATGGTCGGATTCCATCGATCCACTAACCGGTGAGGGCATGGGCCAGTCGGCGGAAAACCTGTTCGACAAGTACGGCATCTCCCGTGAAGATCAGGACGCATTCGCTATCGATTCACACCGCAAAGCATCCGAGGCCTGGACCGCTGGCCATTTCGACGCTGAAGTCGTCCCCATAACCGTGCCGCCTGCCAGCAAGCGCGATGAAGAAAAGATTTTCGCCAGGGATGAGACTATCCGTTTTCCGATGAAAATGGAGAAGATAGCCAAGCTGCCGACAGTCTTCCGCAAAGGTGGAACGGTCACCGCTGCCAACGCTTGCGGTATGTCGGACGGTGCAACTGGCCTGGTATTAACGACCCGTGAAAAAGCCCGCGAACTGGGCGCTACTCCGCTGTTCTCACTGGTATCGTACGCGACCGCGGCCGTATCTCCCCAGACCATGGGCGAAGGCCCGGGACTGGTGATTCCGATGGCGCTGGAAAGAGCTGGGATGACCCTGGATCAGATGGATCTGATCGAAGTCAACGAAGCCTTCGCCATTCAGGTTCTGGCCAATGAACACGTCCTCGGATGGGATCGTGACCGTCTGAACGTCCACGGCGGCGCGATTGCCCTGGGACATCCGACCGGAATCTCCGGCGCGAGGATCGTTGTCACCCTCAGCCATGCCCTGAAAACCCATGACAAGGAGTTCGGAATTGCCTCAATTTGTGGCGGCGGTGGAGTGACCATGGCGACAGTGATCAAACGTGAGAACTGATAGCAGAGGGGCAGACATTGCCGATCAAGGGACTGGATAAGCTGGCGCAGCAGTCTTTGCAGGACAAGCTCGATTACGAGGTGATTTACGAGCGCAATATCAATGTCGCGGTGACAAAGATTAGCTCGGATATAATCAAGACTAAATCATCGCTGCTGGATCTCAACCATAACATGCGCGTCGATCTGATTATGCGCGTGTCCGACCGCTGTATTGTCGATGCACGCTGCCAGATGGTGAAAGTACCGTTTGAGGTTTGTGCGTTGACGGCTCATCTCATCAGCAAAGTGATAGGGTTGAAGATTGAGCGGGGTATTACCGGTCAAATCCGCTCCCGGTTAGCTGGAGCGAAAGGGTGTACGCACCTCTATGAACTCACCATAGAAGCGATACGGATGTCGTCAAACGTGTTGATGGGATTTGCCACGGGCGACGAGAAAGAGTGGCGTGAACGTCGAATGACGGACGCTGAGTTCATCGACAAGGCGAAAGAATTTCTGAAAGACAGCTGTCTACCGTTCAGCGCGGGAACAGCTGACACAGATAACGCTTGACGTGAGGAGCATATGGGCGATTTCAAGCATATCAGGGTGTCGACGAAGGATGGTCGGGCGGATGTAGTCCTCAATCGCCTGCCATACAACATCCTGAACATCGAAATGATGAACGAGATGATCGACTGCTTCCGAGAATTGGCGATCGATACTTCGCTGCGAGTTGTCGTGATTTCTTCGCTGGGAAAAGCATTCTCATCCGGAGTGGATGTTACTGAACATGTGGGAGATACAGCGCTTGAAATGCTGAACGTTTTCAACAATCTATTCAACGCGCTTTGGGACGTTCGAGCTGTAACAATTGCTGCAGTTGACGGACTCGCCTTGGGCGGTGGCTGTGAGTTGGCAGTCGGGTGCGACATCCTGCTGGCATCATCAAAGGCAAAACTGGGGCAACCGGAAATAAGTGTGGGAGTGATTCCACCAATGGCGGTGGCAGTATTCCCCATGCTCATCGGACGCAACCGGGCCATCGAATGGTTGCTGTCTGGACGTATCTACAGCGCTGAAGAAGCCCACGCAGCCGGATTGGTGAACCACGTTCTACCTGAGGATTCGTTTGAGGATGATGTAACCGAATACTGTAGCCATTTCCTCAATAAGAGTGCGGCAGTTATCGCACTCGGCAAACGGGCAATCGACCTGACATACGAGAAAAACGCACCCGAAGGTATGGCCATCGCCGACAAACTTTATCTCGAAGAGCTGATGAATACGGACGATGCCCGAGAAGGTCTGAACGCGTTCATCGAAAAACGTCCACCGATCTGGAAACATCAGTAGCGTTGACTGTTGACTGCTGACTGCCGACTGCGGAGTGATACCAAGCAGTAATCTGGAGTACAGATTTTCATCCGGGGGATAAATACAAGGGATCAACGAGGATAAACATGTTTTCACAATTCGAGACATGGTACCGGGATCGGCATGAATATGCACGAAAATGGAAAGACCGGACCGGAGGTAAAGTGTTTGGCTGCTTCTGCAGCTATGTTCCGGAGGAAATCCTGGTTGCCGCAAACATTCTCCCAGTGAGAGTGTTGGGCAGCCATGAACCCCAGGATGTGACCGAACAGCACCTGTTCGGGATGTTCTGTCCCTTCTGCCGTGACGTGCTGGCGCAGGGATTGAAAGGGAGATACGAATACCTGGATGGTATCACTCTTGCCCAAGCCTGCATTCATCTACGTCAGGCATACCGAGCGTGGGAGGAGAATGTCGAGCATCCCTTCTCGTATTACCTGCCCCATCCGATGCACGTCGCTTCCCCCCACGCCGTACCGTACCTGAAGGAAGAGTTGAAAAACTTCAGGAAGGCAGTCGAGGAACACACCGGCGTCACCTTGACGGATGAAGACCTCGACAGAGGCATTCGGATTCTCAACGAGAACCGTGCCGCCATGCATGATCTCTACGAACTCCGCAAAGGCCCAGCTCCCAAAGTGAGCGGCTTGGAAGCGATGTGGGTTACCGTCAGCAGCACTTGGATCGACAAGGAAGAACACACCGCGGAGATCCGCAGAGTTCTGGCAGAGATCGATGGACGGGACAAGGATTTCGGCGAAGGGACACGGCTGATGTTCGTCGGTTCAGAAAACGACGACACCGATTTCCTCGGCATGGTCGAGATGGTTGGGGCGACCGTGGTAGTCGATGACCACTGCACTGGAACCCGCTACTTCTGGAATCAGACACCGGAGATGGATGATCGGATCGAGGCTATTGCCAAACGATACGTCGAACGTCCGGCCTGTCCGGCTAAGGATCATGTGGTGCGAACCCGCTTCCCGCACATCCTGAAGCTGGCCCAAGAGTACGATGTGGCCGGAGTAATCCTCATCCAACAGAAATTCTGCGATCCCCACGAAACTGACATGGTACCGTTGAGATCTTTCCTGGAGGAGAATGGCTTCCCATGCCTGTTCCTGGAATTCGATGTGACAGTCCCCATGGGACAGTTTCGAATTCGAGTGGAAGCATTCCTCGAAATGCTCATGGAAGAAGACCTCTTCTGATCGAGGAACAGATAGATTATCTGGTTAAGCATGACCTTCAGGAAGGAGAACAGAATGGCTAAACATAAAACAGAAGCACTCAAGTGCTGGAATAAAGCGAAAGAGCTGCGCGAGAAGTATTACAAGGACTACGCCTCCGCACACGATCGCGGTGGAATCCGCTGGACAGGCGGAGCCTGGTCCTTCGATGCTATCCCCTACGGATTGGGTGACGATGTATACCCGCTCACTGGCGAGCCTTACGCAGCATCGATTGCCTTCAACAAAGAATTCTCGATGAAGTGCCTCGAAGCGACTGAGGCAAAAGGTTGGGCACGAGACCTGTGCAGCTACATGCGGAATTACTGGGGATCGATGTACCTGAACAAATTTCTGTTCGGCGGGCCATATCCAAAGCCGGACTTCGGCTTTCAGGATCACATCTGCTGTAGCCACTCCAAGTGGTATCAAGTGGTGTCCGAACATGAAAAATTCCCCTACTTCAGCATCGATCTCAGCGTCGGACCCTACAAGGATATACAGGGCAATCCACATAAAGTCCGATACATCGTTGAACAGATGCACGAGTCCATCGAGTTCATGGAGAAGGTGACCGGCCGTGAGTACGACGATGAGAAGCTGATCGAAGCGGTGAAGACTGACTGTCGCTCCACCTCCACCTGGGCTAAAATCTGCGAGCTGAACAAGAATCGTCCGGCGCCGCTCGAAGAGAAGTCGATGTACTCGCTGTACGTGTTCGGCACCCTCTCCAAGGCCAAGAAAGAGTTCGCCGATTTTTACGATGAACTCTATGATGAAGTCAAGGATCGTGTCGACCGCGGCGTTGCGGCTATAGAGGACGAACGCTGCCGCCTGATGAGTGACACCCAACCGCCTTGGGGCTTCCTGAAACTCTTCCGATACCTGGAAACCTTTGGCGCGCTGTCCATCGGATCACTTTACACCTTCGGCCTGATCGGCAATTGGGAAACCAAGCCGGACGGATCCTTTTGTGCGCGAACCACGCCGATGGAACTGGGTGTCAGCATTGATTCACGTGACAAGGCGCTGGAAGTTCTGGCCGACTGGACACTCTCCCGACCGGAATGGCAGCATTTTTACGATCCCAGCTTGAAGACAGAGATGATGCTCCAGATTGCAAAACAGTGGCATGTGGACGGAATCATGCTGCATCTGAACCGTGGCTGCGAAGGATTGTCCACCGGCATCATGCAGAACCGTAACGGGCTGGCCAAATCCGGAATTCCGATTATGACCTATGAAGGAAACATGGGTGACGAACGTGAGTTCGACATGAATCGAACCATGGCCCGCATTGAATCCTTCATGGAAACACTGGACCTTCAACCCCTCGAAAAGGCTTGAGGTGAATAATGGTAACTATTGGCATAGACGTTGGAGCTAAAAACGCAAAGATTTTGATTCTCAAAGATGGTGAGATCCTTATCTCCAAATACCGGGAGAGTGGGTTTGACCAGGCTGGAGTGACAACAGCCCTGCTCGATGAAACCCTTGCCGAGTTAAAACTCACCAGAGATGATATTACCAGTATCTGTTCCACGGGCGCAGGCAGAAAAGCGGTAACATTTGCCAACGAAGTGGTTACCGAGGTTTCCGCTACCTCCAGAGCCACCTTCGAGATGTATCCGGAAGTACGCACGGTGATCGATGTGGGCGCTGAAGAGGGACGGGCGATCCGTTGCGGCGAACGTGGGAAAGTTGAAGATTTCGCAATCAACGAGAAGTGTGCGGCGGGGTCGGGCGCGTTTACAGAAGCAATGGCCCGAGCGCTCGAACTCACTGTGGAAGAACTGGGCAAAATCTCACTGGATTCAAGCGCTTCGGTCCCCATGAATGCTCAGTGCGCGGTGTTTGCCGAGAGTGAAGTGATCAGCCTCCTGCATGCCAACACAGCCAAGCAGGACATCGCAAAGGCAATCCATGATGCCATCGCAAGCCGAATCGTGTCAATGACACGGCGGGTTGGCCTCAACAAACCGATTGCCCTGGTGGGTGGAATGGCGCGAAATGTAGGCTTTGTTCATTCGCTGAATGCTGCCATCGAGGATGAAGTTTTGATCCCCGATAGCCCAGAGATGACTGCCGCTTATGGTGCGGCATTGATCGCGGCTGAACGGGCTGCATAACGCAAGTTACGGTCAGGATTTCGACAGGTATTGGCATTGGCAAAATGATTTGTGTCATTCTGAAGCCGTCGTCTTTTTGGCGGCTGAAGAAGATCGAACTACACCGCCGGTTATGACTTGTACAAACCGTTGGATAAGCTGGGTCTTCTTCACTTCGTTCGGAATGACCTCAATCAAGCCGAGTTTTCAAGAGCTAAGATAGAGGAGTAACATCATGGCGAAAGAGTTTTGGCGCTGGAAAGAATACAATTGGCAGGATGAAAACCTCAACTGGCGAGATGGCAAGGTTATCACCGGCGGGGTAGACGTTGGCTCAGTGAGCTCGCAGGCAGTGGTGATGGTCGATGGCGAACTGTTCGCCTTCTCAAATATGCGCACCGGTTCTGACAGCCCCAACAGCGCCCTTAACGCCATGAACTGGGCGTTGGAAAACACCGGGATGACTCTCGATCATTTCGATTTCATCGTCGGCACAGGATATGGCCGGGTGAACGTTCCCTTCGCGGACAAGGCAATCACCGAGATCGCCTGCCACGCTCGCGGCGGTAATTACATGTACGGGCCGACCGTACGAACCATCCTCGATATGGGCGGTCAGGATTGCAAAGCCATCCTCTGCGACGAACGGGGCAAAGTTACCAACTTCCTGATGAACGATAAGTGCGCGGCTGGCACCGGGCGAGGTATGGAAGTGTTCGCCGATCTGCTCGGGGTTTCCATCGAAGATGTCGGCGACTTGTCCCTTGATGTGGATGAGGAACCGCCGCCCGTCTCTTCGACCTGCGTAGTGTTCGCCAAGTCGGAAGCGGCTGGGCTGTTGCGTGAAGGCTGGTCCCAGAGTCGTGTTCTTGCTGCCTACTGCTCTGCGATGGCGCATCGGGTGTTCACCTTGCTGGAACGGGTCGGCGTTTCGCCTGATTTCGCTATTACCGGCGGTATTGCGAAGAACATCGGCGTGGTGAGCAGGATTGAGAGAGAGCTGAATCTGACAGCGTTGAAACCTAAGCACGATACCCAGATTGCGGGCGCACTCGGTGCGGCGCTGTTCGGCAAAGCGCTGGTCGAAAAGGGGAAAGGCCGGAAGAACAAGGCGGTCGCGTAGCAGTGTAGATGTGAGGTAGCCCGGGTTCGTGAACCCGGGGCGTGCACTTTCGGATAATCCGCGCTTGCAAGCAAGCACGGGCCTAACATGCCCCCGACATTTATGTCGTGGATAATCCGCGCTTGCAAGCAAGCACGGGCCTTTATCACGGACTGAAGTCCGTGGCAAGTATATTTTCGAGAGACGAGAGACGAGAGACGAGATTCAGGACTCAGGACTCACGATTAACGCAGGAAATTCCTCATGAAAGCCAATTACGGGTACATGGACGGATCTGGTGAGTATTACATCACCATTGACACCGACAAGTGCATGGAGTGTTCGGAACATTTCTGCGTCAAAGCATGCCCGGCGGGCTTATTCAGGATCATCGAGGATGATTATGAAGATATGGTCGCCGAGATCATTCCGAACAAACGCCAGGCGATCAAGTATGATTGCGCACCGTGCAAACCACTTGAAGACCGACCCGAATTGCCTTGCATGGCAGCTTGTACACCGCAGGCCATAGAACACTCCTGGTAAGGGAGGATCCAGTGATAACGTTACACATTGATGGAAAAACGGTGGAAGCCGAGCAGGGTGAGACCATCCTGATGGCGGCACTCCGTTCGGATATCTACATCCCGCACCTGTGTTCTCACACATCAGTTAATCCCCTGCCTAAAGTTGTTCTGGATGAAGTCGTATACCAGGGTACCAAAGAATTCAAGGGGACGAACGCTGGGAAGTCAGTCAAGGAGGCCAAGCAGAAAGGCTGCGGCCTGTGCAAGGTTCTGATCAACGATGAGACTGATCCCGCCGCATCCTGCCGTGTCATTGTTGAAGATGGGATGGAGGTCAACACCACCGCCGATGTCCTTGTCAAAGCAAGGCAGAAAGCTCTGAATATCATCCTCGCTGACCATCCACATGCCTGCCTGCTATGTGAGCAACGAGAGGGTTGCAGCCGAACTCAGTGTTCCATGAATGTCCCCGAGAAGGATCGCTGCTGTGTGCTGCTGGGACACTGCGAGATTGGGAAAGTAGCGGATTATGTCGGCTATGCTGATGATCTGCCACCATACAAGGCACCTGAAGAAAAGATCATCCTCACCGATCCGTTGTTCATACGTGACTATTCACTTTGTATCGGGTGTGTGAAATGTGTTCGTGTCTGCCGTGACGTTGTGAAGGCCGATATTCTGGGTGCTATACAACGAGACGGCAGGCTCGTTGTCGGGACAAAGAAACCGGGTGACATGCCCGAGGTGGATTGCAGGTTCTGTGGAGCCTGTGTTGAGATATGCCCGACCGGTGCGCTTCGTGACCGGGAAGGGGTGGAGACACCGGCCGGTGGAGCTCCGCTACCCTGCACCGATGCATGTCCGGCGGGGATTGATATACCGCTGTACGTGCGAAAAATCGCCGAGAACGATCTGAAGGCTGCCCGTCAGGCTATTGCCAGAAGCGTCCCCCTGCCCGCCACACTGGGATATGTCTGCTTCCATCCTTGTGAGGATCATTGCCGACGGGGGGTGTTGGATGATCCGGTCAGTATATGCGATCTGAAACGTTTCGCCTTCGACACTGAGGATGAATATCCAGCCCTCAAACGTCAACCCGACACGGGCAAAAACGTCGCCATCATCGGTGCCGGGCCTGCAGGATTGGCTGCTTCCTGGTTGCTCGCGCAACGGGGACATGAGATCACCCTCTTCGACTCGGCAGACAAGCCGGGCGGGTTCCTGCGCCAGGTTCTACCCCATTTCCGTCTTCCCGAAGAAGTGCTGGAGCATGACCTGGGGTTCCTGGAACAGCTGGGCATCGAGTTCCAGGGCAATCGAAGATTGGGACGTGATCTCGATCCACGAACGTTGAGGGAATTCGGCTACGATGCTGTCCTGCTCGCTATTGGTACACCTTTGAGCAAGCACATTGATATTGCAGGTAAAGACCTGAACGGTGTCCTGTGGGGAGTGGATTATCTCCGGGATGCCGATACAGAACAGCAGCAGAAACTCAATGGAAATGTCCTGGTCGTCGGAGGTGGAGGGGTGGCGATGGACTGTGCCATGTCCGCCCTGCGTTCTGGTGCCGAAACCGTCGAGATACTCTCCCTCGAACAAGCGGATGAACTGCCAGCACATCCCAATGAAGTCGCTGATGCGAAAGAGGAGGGCATTGTCTTCTCACACGGATGGGGTCCGAGTGAGTTTCGAGGCGAAGACGGGCAACTCAAGGAAACGGTATTCGTTCGCTGTAACAAGGTGTATGACGACCAGGGACGTTTCGCTCCAGAATATTCCTTAAACGCTCACATCACCCGAGATGCTGACTGGGTGATACTGGCCGTCGGTGTGGAAGCGGATAGCACCGTATTCGGTCCGGAAGGTGGGCAGATGCTCGGAAAGAAAGGGCTCCTTTCGCCGGATTCGGAAGCTGTAGAAACCTGGCTGCCAGGGTTCTTCGGAGCGGGCGATTTCGTTCACGGGCCATCCTCAGTAGTTGAAGCAATAGCCTCCGGGAAACGGGCGGCCTCTGGAATTGACCGTTTCCTCGGCGGGGATGGTGAGCTTGAAATCATCACCCTCGACACAGAGATATTCGACGGAACTTCGATCAGCCTGGAGGAACATCAGCCAACGGCCAAACGTGATGTGGAAAGCCGGACAGACGACTTCGACATTATCAAGTTGACACTCGATCCAGTACAGGCAGCCGCCGAAGCGAACCGCTGTCTGCGTTGTAACATCAGGCATCAGATCAAAGCACCCATTCTCCCGCCCGAACTGTGGCGACCGCTGAACGAAGCCTTGCTGAGTGAAGTCCCGGCTGAGTCCGGTGTGTGTATGCTGGCTGATTCCAGCGGACAAGTGCTGAAAATCAGTGGCAATGAGTCTATCCGGGCTTGTCTGAGCGAATGGTTGATTGATGCCGATGAGGCCACCATCAACAAGGTGCAATGGGTTGTCGACCCGATGTATACCAAACGCGAGAGCGAGTTGATCCAGCAACATATCCAGAAGCACGGTGAGATGCCAGCTGGTGACGATGAGCTGGATGATCTGTTCTAACGACAAAGTGAATGGAGGATTTCATGTCTACCTCAGGTTTGTCAGGTGAGGACATCGTTTTTCGACCGGTTCATCGCGATGATCTGCTCTCATTGGTACATATTGATGAAGAAACGTCCGGCGAAAACAGAGCTGACTATCTCGCCAGAAAGCTGGATGCGGCCCTCGATGCGACCTGGAATATCCCGATCTCAAACGTGGTCGAGGTAAAGGGCGATGTCGTCGGTTTCATAATGGTACAGGTAGCCAGTGGAGAGTTCGGCCTGCCGGAGAGCGTGGCTACCATTGATACCATCGGAATTTTGCCCGTCTACAACGGCAAAGGTCTCGCAGGCGAACTCTTTAGCCACACTGTTACCCAACTCCGCAAACTGGGAGTCACCCGGATTCAAACCCTGGTCGATTGGCTGGATCAGGATTTGATCGGTTTCTTCGCTTCCAGAGGATTTGCACCGGGTGGCATGCTGTTCCTCGAAAAGAATGTAGACTGAGGGTGAGTCCGGTGAATGGCAGAGAAGATCTGGTCAAAGATGGGTGGGTGAAGAAGTTCACCGCCTACGGTCACCGTTTGAAGGAAGCACGGGAATTCTTCGAAGAACTTGGGTTTGAGGTTCGGCTGGAACCAGCCGAAGCACCTGAAGATGTCCCGGATGAGAGTTGTAGAAGCTGCCTGAGTGAGTTTGAAAGAACGATCTACGTCCGACGGACTGATACTTGATAAGAGAGAGGGACGAACGATGAGAGCTGCTATATTTCTGGGTGCACACCAACCACTCGAAGTGAGAGAAGTCCCGACCCCGACACCGGGGCCGGGGGAGATTCTGGTCAAGGTCGCGGCCTGTGGGATATGTCATACCGACATGCACTACATCGACCATGGCGTTCCAACATTCAAGAAACCGCCGATGATCCTTGGACATGAACCGTCCGGTACAGTCGCCGAGTTGGGACAGGGAGTTGATAACTGGAAGGAAGGAGATCGAGTTCTGCTGCCGGCTGTGCTAACCTGCGGTACTTGCTATAACTGCCGTATCGGCAAGGAAAACATCTGCGACAACATGGTCATGTTCGGCAATCATGTTGACGGTGCATACGCTGAATACGTCCTCGCTCCAGCAAAAGACGCACTGGTACTCCCTGACGAGCTACCCCTGGAGGAGAGCAGCATCATCGCGGATGCCATCAGCACACCCTACCACGCCGTTGTCAACCGGGGTGCGGTCAAAGCTGGCTATAACGTTGCAATTTTCGGATGCGGTGGAGTAGGGATGAACGCCGTCCAGGTCGCGGCGGCAGTGGGTGCCTCGGTCATCGCGGTAGACGTTGTCCCTGAGAAACTGGAAATAGCGAAGAAGCTCGGTGCGACCGCAGTGGTCAATGCCAGCGAAGTCGAACGTATTGACAAGGTCATTAAGAAAATGACCGGCGGCGGGGTCGATGTGTCCTTCGAAGCCATCGGAAATCCGACCACTATTCAGCAGGCCTTCTCATGCATTCGTAAGGGCGGCCGGACTGTGGTCATTGGCTACACAGACAAGAAAGTTGAGCTGCCAGCTGCGAAGATCATGTTCTTCGAACAGGAGATCGTTGGATCGCTGGGATGTCGTCCGGTAGACTACCCGAGAATCATCGAGATGGCGCGTATCGGCAAGATCAAGGTCAACGATCTGGTCACCGCTCGGTTCGGTCTCGATGAGATAAACAAGGGATTTGATCTGATGCGTAACTCAGATCCCCACGCACTACGATCAATTGCAATTCCATAGATAGATCATTTCTGGGGGTTATACGATGGATTTTTCTTTTAGCGAAGAACAAAGAATGCTTCAGGATACGGCGCGTAAATTCGCCCAGAACGAAGTGAAACCGCTGGCTGCACAGATTGACCTGGAGTGTGATGTTCCCGAATCAATCATTCGCCAGATGGCTGATCTGGGATTCATGGGCATTGTATTCCCCGAGGAGTATGGTGGGTTTGGCTTTGGAGAAATAGGATACTGCCTGGTACAGGAAGAACTCTCTCGCGCCTGCGCTTCAACCTCCATAGTCCTGGGCGGTCATGAATCCATCGGCGTGATGGCGATCTACCTGGCTGGTACAGAAGAGCAACGCCAGAAATTTCTGCCTGAACTGTGCGCTGGCGAAAAACTGGCTGCCTTCGCCTTGACCGAACCGGGCGCTGGCTCAGACGCCGCAGCCATGCGCACAACCGCTACTGAGGAGGATGATTGTTTTGTCCTGAATGGGCAGAAGACCTTCATCACGAACGGTGGAGTGGCTGAGGTTTACAGCATTTTCGCCCGCACCGACGAAGGTAAGGGTACACGTGGAATCTCCACCTTTATCGTTGAAAAGAGCATGCCCGGATTCCGAGCAGGACCGCCGGAGAAGAAGATGGGGATTCGTGGTTCTCACACCACTGACATCTTCATGGAGAACGTTCGGGTGCCCAAAGAGAACCTGATGGGAACACGTGGAGCCGGGTTCAAGGTAGCCATGCATACTCTCGATTATGGACGGCTTTCCATCGGTGCGCAGTGTTTAGGTGCCGCAAAAGAAGCGTTGGATATGTCGATCACCCATGCAAACACTCGTGAACAGTTCGGCGGGCCTATCGCCCGTTTGCAGGCCATTCAATTCATGCTGGCTGAGATGGCGACAGATGTGTACGCCATGGAGAGTATGGTCTATCGTGCTGCTGCGAAATGTGATTCGGGTGAACGGTTCACACGTGAGGCCTCGATAGTCAAACTGTTCTGTTCCGAAGCCCTGGGTCGGGTAGTGGACAAAGCTGTTCAGATTCACGGTGGCATGGGATACATGTCCGAATATCCCATCGAACGGTTCTATCGTGACGCACGCATCAACCGCATCTTCGAGGGTACAAACGAGATTCAACGTCTGGTGATTGCGCGAGAAGTTCTGACTTCACAAAAATACTGATATACACAAGGATGGCATGGCCATTCACCCGAAAATATTCAGCGATGCCGCCCTTCGGCATGTCCGTGAAGGCAGCAAGCTGCCCCCCGGACAACTCCGGGCGGATGAACTTCCGCCAATGGCGGTCAGTTGGGCAAGCACGCAAAACCTCCCGGTCGGTAGTTGGAAGGAAAGCCGACCAGTATATCAACGCGCGCTGTCCCCATGCCTGACCCACTGCCCGGTCGGCAATGATGTCGAGGGGTTCATCCGTCTTATGAGGGAGGGGAATGATGAAGCTGCCGCGCGATTGCTGGCCGCCGAAACGCCATTTCCTTCCACCTGTGGACGCGTCTGTTATCACCCCTGCGAATCAGGATGCAATCGAGCTGAATTGGATAAATCGGTCAACATTCGCGCCATTGAACGCTACCTCGGTGATTTGAGCCTGTTCGATTCTTCTGATATCTGGACTCCCGCACGTGAATCTTCCGGCAAAACCGTCGCAATAGTTGGAGCAGGTCCGGCAGGTCTGAGTTGTGCCTGGGCATCAACACTGCTCGGTCATGAGGTGACCGTCTTGGACAAGAAGCCTGATCCGGGCGGCCTGCTTCGCTACGGGATTCCACCATATCGTCTGCCAAACGAAGTTCTCGACCGTGAAGTCAACAGGCTACACTCGTTGGGAATTCAGTTTGTGATGGGTCAGGAGCGGGGAAGAGTCCATGAGATCAAAGAACTGCTGAATGAATATGACGCTGTCTTCGTTGCATCCGGCGCCAGCAAGAGCCGACAGCTTGATATCGGCGGTGAATCCGGCCAGTCCCAGGTCACAGCTGTCGAATTTCTGACAGCGATTGCCCGTGGTGAGAACATAGATCCCGGCGCTGGCTGTGTCATCGTTGGAGGAGGTAACAGCGCCATCGACGCCGCACGTTGCGCCAGACGACTCGGCGCTGAAGTTGCTATCGTCTACCGTCGCGGCCGCGCCGACATGCCAGCTTACGAAGCTGAAATCATCGATGCCCTGGAAGAAGGGGTAGTTCTGCATGAACACGCAATTCCACACTCAGTAACTGTTGAACACGGGCGACTCAGTGAAGTGCTCTGTATGAACACTCGTCCCGGGGAACCGGACGAGTCGGGAAGATCGCAACCGGTACCGGTGCCGGATAGCAGATTTAAACTACCTGCCAGTCTCATCATCAACGCAATTGGCGAACAGGTGTCGTCTGAGGATATATCAAATGATCCTGATCTGCAAAACGCGTTGAGTGCGGTAACCGATTGGGGAGATTCCGAAAGAGATCGCCTGTTCGCAGGTGGTGATTTCACTAATGGGGAACGGACTGTTGCCCATGCCATCGGCAGCGGCAAACGCGCGGCGATGGCCATTGACAAACAGCTACAAGGCATTGCCTGTATTGGTCTGGACCGTTTTCGTGTGGGCGGGGAACCGGCATCATTAGTGGGCTACTTGAGAGATGGCGATACCGAGGTGCTCGCCAGCGGCATTCATGTTGTCGAGTACGAGAACCTGAATCCAGATTATTTCCCGCATCTTGAGCGCAACGAACTGAGCAAACTAAACTCCGGAATCGAACTCTCACGCTTCGACGAGATCGAGGTCGGTTGGCAGCGTGATGATGCCCTCAAGGAAGCCGCACGCTGCTTCTCATGCGGTAAATGCACACACTGTGGCCTGTGCCAGATATTCTGTCCGGAAGGTGCCGTTCGGGTTGACCCTGAAACTGGCGACTACCAGGTGATGGATTCCATTTGCAAAGGATGCGGTATATGTGCCGAGGAATGCCCACGCTGCGCACTCACTATGGAGTCGGTCCATGAACCCCGCAAGTGAACGCCTGGCGATTACCGGCAACCAAGCCATCGCGCATGCCGTCCGCATGGCGAGGACCGAGGTGGTGGCGGCCTATCCGATAACGCCGCAGACTTCCATCGTCGAAGAGATAGCGGAATTCTGTGCGGCGGGTAAAATGGACACCCGCTACATACAGACCGAATCCGAACACTCCTCGATGTCCGCATGTATCGGGGCTTCGATGGCCGGAGCCAGAACATTTACCGCAACCTCCAGCCAGGGACTGGCACTGATGCACGAAATGCTGCATTGGGCTACAGGCGCGAGAACCCCGATTGTGATGGGCGAGGTGAACCGTTCGCTGGCAGCTCCCTGGACCATTCTAACCGACCAATCCGACTCCATGGCCCAACGTGACACCGGCTGGATGCAGTTCTACTGCGGATCTAATCAGGAGGTCTTCGACACTACCATCCTGGCCTACAAAGTCGAGATCGGAAGAGCGTCGTGTAGGGAAAGAGTGTAGATCTCGGTGGTCGCCGTATCATTAAAAAAAAAAAAAATATATTACCCCACCCCCCCCCCCCACCCCCCCTCCCCCCCCCCCCTCAATCCCTCCATCCCTCTTCATCTCCAACATCATTACTGTCTTCACCACTCTCCTGCTTGTCTAACTCTCCTGCATCTACT
>CAJVXH010000083.1 GCA_913009835.1 uncultured bacterium | reverse complement strand
GCGCCGAGCCCGTCCAGGTCCGTGTCGGCGTCGACATGCGCAGCGTAAACGCTGCTGGCGCCGTTAAAATCGCCGACCTCTGTGTGCTCGGACCAGTTCAGGCCAGTGCCATCGAGGTTCTCCCACCAGGTGATATCGTCTGCATACTCTGCCGCGCCGAGCACATCCATGTCGCCATCGCCGTCCACATCTGCGGCATAGACGCTCTCTACGTCGTCAAACTCGCCATTCAGTGTGTGTTCGGACCAGTTCAGGCCATTGCCGTCGAGGTTCTCCCACCAGGCGATGTCGTCGGCTACTTCAGCCGTGCCGAGCACGTCCATGTCGCCGTCGCCGTCAACATCAGCCGCGTAGACGCAGCCCGCGCCGTCAAACCACTCAGCCACTGTGTGCTCGGACCAGTTCAGGCCAGTGCCATCGAGGTTCTCCCACCAGGTGATGTTGTTGACTATCTCAGCCGCGCCGAGCACGTCCAGATCGCCATCGCCATCCACATCGGCCGCGTAGACGCTTTGTGCGCCATCGAACTCCCCGTCCACCGTGTGCTTTGACCAATTCAGGCCAGTACCATCAAGATTCTCCCACCAGACGATGTCGTCGGTAGCAGCAGCGCCCAGCACGTCCATATCGCCGTCGCCATCCACATCGGCCGAGTAGACGCTGCGCGCATAGTCGAACTCGCCGTCCACCGTGTGTTCGGTCCAAACTTGCGCCCCTGCCAGCACTGGCAGAAGAAGTGCAATAACAACAACCAGAGCTTTCTTCATTTTAAATCCTCCTTAATTGGAAACATCTGTGACATTCTCTTTCACACCAGTTGGGTATAATATAGTGCGGAACCACAAGGATTAGTAGGAAAGATGCCGTGAAGTTTGTGAGATCCTTGAGGTAGGGTGGCCTGCGATCAAACCCCTGTGATCCATACGCAGCGTGGTTCGCGTGATCAGATACGGCGGGGGAAATGAGAACTAACCGCTATTTTGATGGTGGATTATCCACGACATGAATGTCGTGGGCATATCAAATGACTACTGAGTATTGGCCTGATCTTCAAGGCGAGGGAGCATGGCGGCATCTATCATGTATCCGAGTATCTCGTCGATGTAGGGATGATAACCTTGAATGCGGTAACGTGCATAGCCATCGGCATCTACTACAGCCAAAGTGGGAAGCCTGCGAACCCGCATTCGTTGGGTCAACTCTTCATCGCCAACCCAGACCGTCCAATCCATCCCTTGTTTCTCACTCTTGTCCGCGACCTGGCGCAAGAGGTCTTCAGATGAGTATCGCTCCATAACACTGACACTGATCAGCTCGATTTCCGGATATTTAAGTCTCAGTTCGTGCAGACGGGGGAGCATCAGCTTGTGATTAGGTTCGAAACTGGACCAGAAATCCAGAACGACGATCTTCCCCAGATACTGATTCAGGTTGACAGTCCGACCTCGCAGATCAGAAGCGACGAAGTTACGGATCTTTTTGTCCAGAGGACGATTCAACGCCATCTCGCGACGTTCCGGTATGGCTGCTTGGTGATTTGCCTCGAATATATCTATCAATCCGGGATATCGAGCGTTTTGTTCAAATTCACGTCGTTCATCCGCCGACATCATCTTCAGCGCATAGTCCATGTCAAAGAAACCGTACTCCGCCGCCTTCAGATAAGCGTCAATGATCTTGTCAGGGTCGCCCGCCCGATAAGCGGCGAGAGCCGGAAAGTAGAAAGCGAATCCATTCTCCGGATAGGCTGGAGTGATGATCATCTCAAGATCGAACAACTCCTCCCAGTCCTCCTCCCCTTCGTAATGCCTGCGCAACTGTTTGTAGGATGGGACATGAGTGGGCTGGCTGTAGAAGAACTCCTTCATCAAAGCGAGAGCTTCACCCTCACGATCTTCAGCCTTGAGGATGGAGAATTGAAGGGCGACGGACTCGTAGTCCCACGGATTCAATTCGCTGGCAATTTGAGCGTGTTTCAAAGCGCTTTCCAGGGAACCTAGAACACGTTCTACTCTCGCTTTGGAAAGCTGTGCCTGGAAACTGCCCGGATGTAAAGTGATGGCCCTGTTCGCCAAATCCACAGCTCTCGCAGTGTCCGCCGGGCGGTTACCCAACTTCGCCATCACTCCAAACGCCAGAACTTCTGCGGTCGTTGAATCGCGTTCCAGCGCCGCATCCATCACCTGTACGAGATACGGCCCACTCTTTCGGACGGCTGCCTCAAGTATGATGTTCACAGCATTATTGGGATCGTTATCCAGCCGTCTTTGATACTCAACCTGAAGCGAATCCGGCTCATAATCTCTCAGTCGGTCCTGATAGTAAAAGTGTAGCTCGATGTCATCGTCGTTATCTGCAAGTAATGTCCTCGCTTCCACCGCCGCGCGTCGGGCCGCAGCTTCCGGATAAGGGTTCGGATGCTGCTGCCAGAGGAATTCGACACGTTGGCTCAAGCCTTCACGTTTCTGCCCTTGAGAACAACCGAATAGCTGCATAGTCAACAGTATGACAATCAGGACAACAGTTATTCGTCCCACACTAGCTTTCATGATGTTCCTCGCGGGGAAAGTGTGCTGGATTTCAGCTATACGGTTAACTCAGCCATGAGAAATGCCCCTGTGACCCGCCGCCTTTTTGGCGGTTCGCAGGGGTTATCCAACGACAGTCCTGAGTCTCGAGACTTGAGTCCTGAGAAATCGACATGCACCTCAAAACTTGCGGATCAACCCTGTTATCGCCTACGGCGGTAACAGGGGCATGTTTATCGTACGGATAACGAATGCTGGATATCTCTATATTTCCGTATTATTGACTGCCTTACGGACACGCCGAGTTCGACCTTCCACAACCAGGGTTATCTCGCCCTTGACGCTCTGATCAGCATATGTCTCTGCCAGTTCACCGAGAGTGCCTCGCACTACCTCTTCATGCAATTTGGTCAATTCACGGCAGATCACCGAACGCCGATCCTCACCCAAGTATTCCGCGAGGTCAGACAGTGTACGGGCCAAACGTTGCGGGGATTCGAAAAGGGCGAAGGTGCGTGGCTCATCGGTCAATTCCTGCAAGCGAGTGTGACGCCCCTTCTTTTTCGGCAGGAATCCTTCAAACGCAAACCGTTCCATCGGTAAACCGGCAACAACCAGAGCTGCCAACAACGCGCTGGGACCGGGAATCGGGACAATCGGAACACCCTGCTCAGCAGCCAGTGACAACAGACGATAACCTGGATCAGATACGCCCGGAGTGCCCGCATCGCTAACCATCGCAATGGAAGTACCGGCCTGCAATGCCTTCACGAAGCCGGGGGCGACCTTCCGCTCATTGTGATCGTGATAAGATCGTAGCTTTGTCTCAATGCCGAAACGCGCGAGCAGACGTCCGGTGTGCCGGGTGTCTTCCGCCGCGATCAGATCCACCTCACGCAGCACCTGCAAACCACGCTCTGAGATGTCACCGAGATGACCGATAGGAGTGGCGACCACGTACAAAGTCCCAGCTTCAACAATGCGGTCTTCTTTTTGTCCAACTACATTCATATTACGAGGTTCAACCATCCGACCATCCTGTTACAAACTAGCGACCAGATCCTTGACGAATTGATTCGCTGTCGGGTTGCTTATGAAATCCATCTTGTACTCAATTTTCTCATTCATGGTGATTTTGACGATCTTGGGATATTCCACCACGATGGACACAATCATATCCTTACGCAGGTAATAGACAGTAGAACCGGCACCTATACGTTGCCTCTTCTCTACCATCACCCAGTTATTATTTTCTGCCATTGTCTTGATCTTGTACTCACCGATCTCGGTTTTATTCTGAGCCTGCACCAGGGGAGCAGCCAGAAAAATAGTCACGACCAGCGCAATCCATACTCTTTGCATCATGAGTCTCCAGTGAAAATCAGCTATCGTTGATGACCTGAAACATACGAAAGAAAAACGCCCGCATCGGAAGATACGGGCGGGAGCATATAGAAGATGCATCGATCAGAGATTCGGGATCAGCGGATCACCCTTCTCAAAGAAACGGATGATGTTCTGCGGAACAGCGTAAACCTTGAAAGCGGTCTGGCGAATGATTCGGAAACTACCAATGCCGTCACACAGATAGTGTCCAACCCGGTTCTGACCACGACGCCAGGACGGGTCGAAACAAACGCGATCTAGCATCTCCTTCATCCTATCACTGAAATCGTTGCTGATCGGATCGGGCATGGCAGGTGAGGCTTCGCGACTAATCAGATGTTGATACATCAGGTCGTTTTCTTCACCCTTGCGCGGCAGGCATACACGAACTGTTCCAATTGCCAGAGCCTGTTGCAGGATAATTCCGTCAGCCGCAAAAAGTACATCAGCGTCCACCAATTCCTTAGTTACATCACGGCGTCCAGATGCGACAGACACCTTTAACTTTCCGGTATTACCAGTTTTCTGGAGCAGTTCCTCATCGGATGGGCAATCGACACCGGGCAAGATCATCAGGCTTGGATTCAGCTCATGTTCCAGACCTTCAGGTGGAGCGAGATGGCTTAGTGATTCGCCAATTACCGGCAACCATTTGTCGATGTCGAGGTTCTCGGTGGCAACCGCAAAGTGTTCAGCGTAGGTGTTGTGGTCGCTATTCTGGAAAATACCCTTCATCCCTCGGATGGTTAGAGGTGCGTAATGTGCGCCACGGAGAAAGCGGGTGTAGCCACTGACAGACTTAACGCTAAGCTCACCGCCATAAGGTTTCGGGATGACGTACCAGTCCGCAAATGTCGGATGGCCCTCGTCCGCAACAACAACTACCTCTATCCCAGCCTTCCAGAGACGCTTCTGGTAGCCAGCTTCATAACGATGACCGCAGAGGTAAACCAGCGGACGCGGAGTACGTGAATCCACACGGCTGGGGATATACTCCTTAATCATGTCGACTAGCCGGGAGGATTCCTGCTCTGGAGTCAGTGATCCCGCGATCACAGTCAGCTCTACCCCTTCAGGCAACTGGTCACGGAGAAAATCCGCGCCCTCGTCGTCCGTGACCACCGTGAGCTTGTCCATCCCCTCGCGCACCGCCGCTTCCGCCAACGCAAGCGCGCGACTAAGGTGAAGAGTTCCGTACCCTTGTTCACGTTGAGCACGTATCCAGGCTCGCAGTTCTGACATCCTTCTCCTCCTTGAAAATCAATGCGCCAATATAGCCCAGCCCCAGAACGGCTGCAAGAGAACCGGTGCCGGAGTGTATCGACAAATCATCGTTATTCAAAGATTGACATTCAATGATTATGGAGCCAGAGCGGGGCTGTGGGCTGTGGGATATATGAACTGAAACTTCAAGTGCTCAGAAAAACTAACCCGTTGCCGTGGAGGAGAGTACACGGTCAACGGGTATAACGGCTGTACATCACATGATGTTGCCTGCCAGTATAATACGAATTGTTCGTTGAATTCACTGTGATTCAGAACACAACGCACAAAAATAAACCAGGGACAGACCCCCTATTGTTTTGCGTAATTTACGTGTTACCTGTAAGAATTCATGGCAACACTTACCGTTCTTATACTTATCACATAATATACCAAAATAAATAGGGGGTCTGTCCCTAGTTTAATGACTCCAAGAACTCGCTCAAATTGATGCAATACCAACCGCCATGTCCGATCTTCTTTCATGCGAGCCCATTACAGCAGAACCGCCAAAAAGCTGCGAAACGCGATCAAGCAGCTTGAGTCCATTGCCAGCAGCGGCGACCTTCCCGCATTGCACATGTTCGTGGTTGAGCTGAAGACCAGCCTGCCAGAGCGTTTGTCATATGAGAACAGTCAGATCCTGCTCGAGGGACTGCAAATACACTCCGTTTCTAACATGCCTGAGTACGCAGATCGACTGCGTTCTCGACTCACAGAGCTGTACGAGGACTACCTGTCACGGTCCAAGTAGCTCAAATACCAGCTACGTGCCCCAGACATTTATGTCTGGGTTCATACACACACTGAATCTCTTGCCAATCCCGGAAATAAATGTCTGGGGCACAATACCATAACTCACGTATCAGGATACATCCCCAGGTTCAACGAACCCGGGCTACATTAACTCCGGAAGATTCGCAAACAACTGTAGCACCTCTGGGTTCTTGAGAGCATCCTGGTTCTTAACCGGGCGACCGTGAATAATATCTCGCACGGCCAATTCCGTGATCTTGCCACTGATTGTTCGCGGGATGTCGGCTACCTGAATCACGACAGCTGGCACATGACGCGGAGTCGATCCGGCGCGAATCTCCTTGCAAACTCGATCGGTCAACACTTCATCCAATGTGATTCCCTCTCGCAATACGACAAAGAGCACCACGCGAACATCTCCCGACCACTCTTGACCAACACAAATCGACTCAACGATCTCGTCAAGACTCTCCACGATCCGGTAAATCTCCGCTGTCCCGATACGCACTCCGCCGGGATTCAGCACCGCATCGCTGCGACCGAGAATTATCAGTCCATCATTTTCGGTAATCATAGCGAAGTCGCCATGTGTCCAGAGGTTCGGGAACCGATTGAAATAGGCTTCCTGGTAACGTGAACCATCGGCATCGTTCCAGAAATGGATCGGCATGGATGGGAACGGCTGGGTACATACCAGCTCACCCCGCTCTTCTCGTAACGATTCACCGCCCTCGTCAAACACCTCAACCGCCATCCCCAGGCCGCGAGTTTGTAATTCGCCGCGATACACATTGCCTATCGGATTGCCCAACGCGAAACAGGAGATGATGTCAGTCCCGCCAGAAATGGAAGAGAGCTGAAGATCACTTTTTATTGACGCATACACCCAGTCGAACTGTTCAGGCATCAACGGACTTCCAGTTGAGAGAATCGTCCGCAGCTCGGAAAGATCTCTTCCCGCTTTCGGGATCAGATCCCTCTTTTCCAGAGCGGACAAATACTTAGCGCTGGTGCCGAAAATACTGACTCCCTCCTGCTCAGCCATGTCCCACAATGATCCGGCATCTGGATATGTTGGAGATCCATCATAGAGGACTAGAGTCGCCCCCGTCGCCAGCGAGCTGACCAGCCAATTCCACATCATCCAACCACAGGTTGTGAAATAGAAGATGCGGTCGTCCAGTTTGAGGTCGGTGTGCAGCATCAATTCCTTCAGATGCTGGATCAAAGTCCCCCCCGCCCCGTGCACGATGCTCTTCGGAGGTCCGGTCGTTCCTGAACTGTACATGATGTAAAGAGGGTGATCGAATGGCAGCTCAGTGAACTCAATCTTTTCGGCAGGGTAATCAGCGATGAAATCAGCCCAGGTCATGGCGTCACGCAACTCACTCAGATCTGGATCATCGCTGACATGAGGAACAACGACAACTCTCTCAACACTCGCAAGGGTATCGAGGAATTCTTTGGCGCGGTTAAGACAGTCTACTGTTTTGCCATTGTAATAGTAGCCATCCGCTATGAACAGAACTTTTGGTGCGATCTGGCCGAAACGATCGAGCACGCCCTTCACGCCGAAATCCGGTGAGCATGAAGACCAGGTGGCTCCAATTGATGTCGCCGCGAGCATTGCCATCACTGTCTGCGGCAGGTTGGGCATGAAACCCGCCACACGGTCACCCGCTACCACTCCTTGCGCTCGAAGTGCCTGCGTAAGTCTGGAAACCTCTTCGTAAACGCACCTGTATGACCACTCCGAACGGAACCCGGATTCATTGCGATAGATGAAGGCAAGGTGATCATCCTGACGTTTCAGCAGGTTCTCAGCGAAGTTGATTGTGGAACCGCTGAAGAAACGCGAGTCTTGCATCGTATCTGCAGATGTAAACGCAGTCTCCGCAGGTTTGCGGAATATGACTCCGGTGAAATCGGCGACATCCTGCCAGAAATCTGACGTACAGTTCAACGACCATTCATAGAGTTGATCATATCGTGATAACTTAAGGCCATGTCTCTGATTAACGTAGTTGATATACGCTATCATGTTGCTATCAGCAACTCGTTCCGGGGTCGGTGTCCATATCAATTCATTCATGCTCTGTCCCTTCTGAGTGTTGGATATTCGGTCTGGGTCCGGGCACCAATCGTCTAAAAGGTCATACCGCGTAAAACTGTGCGCACCATGTCTGATGTTCCGGGGGGGCACGTTCCAGCTTGCCGTGTTAATATGGAGTCACTATCTTCCGCCTTCAGATCTTCATTCACACCGGAATCAATCCGGCACACCTTAATTCTATTTGCAGCACCGGGAGAATGCCATGCGCAGGTTACTACCATTTGGCGTTGTGCTGTTCCTTTGTTTGCTCGCCCCTCTCACTCTCGCCCAAGATAACACAGACCACCACGAGAACGGTCACTCAGATACTGATTCCTATTTACAAGCTGATGACGGTTCGGGCGAGGTCGGTCACGGTGAGCAATACGATGACTCCACTCATAGCGAAGCTGAACATTATAGTGGCGTAGCTCATGATGGCGACAACGAAGCTGAAAACAGCGATGAAGAAGGTGAACATGGATCGCTGGGGGCGCAACTTCCCTTGTGGAGCGCCATTCCCTTCGTGGGGATTCTACTCTGCATAGCGTTGCTCCCGCTATTTGCTCCCATCTGGTGGCACCATCACTTTCCTAAAGTGTCAGCATTCTGGGCACTGGCTTTTGCGATCCCGTTTCTAATCGTATATCGTGAGGAGGCCCTTCATCAGATAATGCACATCTACATCACAGATTATATACCCTTCATTATTCTGTTGTGGGGACTGTTCACCGTTTCCGGCGGGATTCTGCTGAAAGGATCGCTGGTAGGGAAACCTTCGGTTAACCTGGTCTTGTTAGTGATTGGAACAATTCTCGCCTCATGGATGGGAACTACAGGTGCGGCAATGGTGCTGATTCGGCCACTAATACGTGCCAACCGACATCGCAAATATAAGGTTCACACGGTCATATTCTTCATCTTCCTGGTTGCGAATGTTGGCGGCAGCTTGACGCCATTGGGCGATCCACCGCTGTTCCTCGGCTTCCTGCACGGCGTCCCATTCTTCTGGACACTCAATATTTTGCCACATTTCGCAGTCGCGGCGTTATTATTACTCATGATATTCTTTGTGCTCGATAGCATACTCTATAACCGTGAAAAAGATGATCTGAAGGATCATCAGCCAACGGAAAAAGTACCGCTCAGCCTCCACGGTACACACAACATCATCTTCCTGCTCGGGATCATGGGTGCGGTGCTGTTCAGCGGCATGGTAAACATCGGACGGGTAGAATTCATGGGGATGCATGTGACTTACGCTTCAATCGCCCGTGACATCTTCATTCTGCTGATGATTTATCTCTCCATGAAAACCACCAAGGCAGAGATTCGAGAGGGTAACGAATTCGACTGGTTCCCGATCAAGGAGGTCGCCTACCTGTTCGCTGGCATATTCATGTGCATCATTCCGATGCTGACCATGCTCAAGGCAGGGCTGGACGGTCATCTGGCATTTATCATTGAAGCAACTAAGGAACCTGTCCAGTTCTTCTGGATTACGGGTGCACTCTCGTCGTTCCTCGATAACGCACCAACCTACCTGACCTTCTTCAACCTGGCGCAGGGAAGATTGGGCATCGATGATGTGATCGTCAACCAGATTCTAACCGGCACTCCACACCGGGCGATTGGTGAGTTTATTCCTATCCTCAAATCAATTTCCGCAGGTGCCGTGTTCTTCGGGGCTATGACCTACATTGGAAATGCACCGAACTTCATGGTCCGGTCAATCGCGGAGGATTCGGATGTAAAAATGCCGAGTTTCTTCGGATATATGGCGTGGTCCATCGCTATCCTGATACCGGTGTTCGCTATCGTTACCTTAATTTTCTTCATCTAGATCCAGTGAGACTCTACTAGAGGGGATTTCTCATGTTCAAACATATACTGTTCCCGACTGATGGTTCGGATGCGTCTTTCGCAGCATTTCCAGTAGCGCTCAACCTCGCCAGGAAATATGGTGGGAAGATCACCATCATCAACATGCATGATGAGTTTATCAAGCGTGAAGAACAACAGTTCCTGCGAATCAGTCATGAACACTATGATGAAATGGTCAAGGATCGCGCAACGCAAGCACGTCGAGTGATAAGCAATGCTCTCGAACAGTTCACGGTTGATGTACCGGTGGATATAGTGCTGCGAGAGGGCAATCCCCGTCACGATCTCTGCGAAATTTGCGGAGAGCTGGATGGAGACCTCGTCGTAATGGCCACTCGGGGTAAGGGCAACATCGGTCGCCGTGTACTCGGTTCGGTTGCGGAACGTGTTGTTCGCCATTCACCAGTTCCAGTGCTGGTAGTCCATGTGTAGGTGATTCGTCTCCAAAGCTCCGCTTGACAGGTCCAATGCCCCCACGTATATTCTCAGCCGCTCGCGATCTGACTGACCAGCAGATAGATCGCCAGCCGCTCGGGGCCTTAGCTCAGTTGGGAGAGCGCCTGAATGGCATTCAGGAGGTCAACGGTTCGATCCCGTTAGGCTCCACATTCCAAGGGGATTCTTGCATTTCAGAATGACCGGTTTTACCTTCTCCGGTCGCTGGAAGCAAGGCGGATACAAGGCATTATCATTGAATACTGGCAGGCGAGAGTAGCTCAGTTGGTAGAGCTCCACGTTGCCAACGTGGTTGTCGCGGGTTCGAATCCCGTCTCCCGCTCTATTTTTTTGACTGAATCCGGATTATGTGATCCCTCACCACCTGACAGATTTATTCACCTGCCGCATGAGGCGGCAGGGATCTTTGAAGGATGACAATAATCAGGATTAACCGGAGATTAAAGATGACTACAATTGAAGTAAAAGAGACACAACCCTGCCGCCGTGAGATGACGATTCAGGTCCCGGCGGAGATTATGGAGAAAGAGCTTGAGTCAGCCTGCCTTAAGTTAGGCCGCGGCCGCCGGATCCCTGGATTCAGGCCCGGCAAAGCCCCGCTGAAGATTCTCAAGAAGTATGTAATGGAAGAAGCCCGTTCGGATACTATGAAAGAGCAGGTCTGGGCCGGGTATTTAGAGGGGGTTAAGGAGAATGATCTGAAGATTGTCGGCGATCCCGTATTCGGCGAGGTTAATTGGCCGAAAGGCGGAGATCTTCAATTCGGAGTCACGGTTGATATCCGTCCCTCGATCAAGGTTGATAATTACCGGGGGATCAATATTAAACGGAAGAAGAATGAAGTAGATGATAAAGAGATAGATCAGACCCTGGATGATCTTCAAGAGCGGTCGGTCTCCTATGAGACAGAGGACGCCAGACCCCTGGTCGGAGGCGATTGGGCTCTGGTCAGCTACCGTCCGGGGAATAAACCGGATCAGGAATGGACAGATGGAGGGTTGCTGGAGATCGATTTATCCCAGCCGGATGGAATCGGAGCTCAGATGGTCGGGATGGAACCCGGCCAGACGCGTATGGCAAAGATTCCGGTTCCGGAAGGAGCCAAGCAGGATACGGACCCGGAGGAGTTCGAGGTTCGACTTCAGGAGGTAAAGAAGAAGGTTCTCCCGGAGATCAACGATGAATGGGCTAAGACCTGGGGAGAATTTCCATCCGTGGCGGAACTTCGGGAGCAGATCAGGAAAGATATTGCCATGCGTAAGGACCTGGAGGCAAAAAGGGAGATGGAGTCCCAGATCGTCGAGGGATTTTTAAAGAAATATAGTTTTGACCTCCCCCCCGCGCTGCTGGATTCCCTGGCCCAGGAACACTTGAAGGATCTTAATAGATATGCCGCTCGTCTGCCTGATCCTGAAGATAAGAAGTCTGACGAAGAGGCACTTGAGAAAATGGCGCAAAAGAAAGCAGAAGATGAACTACGCCTTCATTACATCATGGCCGAGATTATTCGGGAGGAAAAGATAGAAGCCGATCCAGCTTCTATCGCGGAGGAATTGAGCCGGGTGGCCGCGCAGAGAGGCATATCTCCGGCGGAACTCCGTAAGGAACTGGATGAGAGCGGACGGATAGGAGTAATCATAGATCGTATTCTTCGTTCCCGGGCAATGGATTTCCTGATCGAGAACGCGAAGATTAAAGAAATTTAGCGCCTGCGGCGCTAACGTTGAAGAATAAGGACGTTGAAGAATAAGGACGTTGAAGAGAAAGGACGTTGAAGACCGTTAAAGACTGGTAGCCCCAACGGGGCGGCAGTGCCCTGGTTCATCGATGTCTTACATATATTAGGAGTAATACATGAGCAAAAATAAAAATATTCATTCACAGCTCATCCCCATGGTGGTTGAGCAGACCGGGCGGATGGAGAGGTCGTATGACATCTTCTCGAGACTTTTAAAGGATCGGATTATCTTCCTGGGGACCGCGATTGATGACTCGGTGGCCAATTTAATTGTTGCCCAGTTACTCTATCTCCAGATGGAGGATCCGGATAAGGATATCAGTCTTTATATAAATACTCCCGGGGGCGCGGTGACATCGGGGTTGGCTATCTACGATACCATCCAGTTTGTGAAGTGCGATGTTACTACCTACTGCGTGGGCCAGGCCAGCAGCATGGGGTCCCTTCTGCTGGCCTGCGGTACACCGAAGAAACGGTTCTCTCTTCCCCATGCCAGGATAATGATCCATCAGCCCTGGGGAGGAGCACAGGGTGCGGCCGCCGATATCAGCATTCAGGCAAAAGAGATACTGCGGATGAGGAAGAAGCTGAATGAGCTGATGGCGGAACATACCGGGCAGCCTTTTGAGAAGATTGAGAAAGACGCGGATCGTGATTTTTTTATGTCTGCCGCCGAAGCGGTAGAGTATGGCCTGATAGACGAAGTAGTAAGCAAGAAGAAGGAAAAGTGATCTGATGGTTGATAGTAATAATGGAGCAAATATGGTGCCTCATTGCTCTTTCTGCGGTCTTCCCGCTTCCCAGGTTGGGCGGCTGATTACCGGACAGGAAGGCTTGATCTGTGAAAAATGCGTCAAGCTATGCAATGATATGCTGGAAGGGGATAAGCCGAAGAAGAAGAAAAAGAAGAAGGCAACCGTGCCCGCCCGGACTCTGCCCCCGAAAGAGATTAAAGAATATCTCGATCAATATGTTATCGGACAGGAGCACGCGAAGAAGACTCTTGCCGTAGCGGTTCATAACCATTACAAGCGTATCCGGGAGATGGAAAATACCGGTCCGGTAGAGTTGGAGAAGAGTAATATTCTCATGCTGGGTCCTACCGGGTCCGGAAAGACTCTCCTGGCCCGGACCCTGGCTCGATGCCTCCATGTTCCATTCGCGATCGCCGACGCCACTACCACTACGGAAGCGGGATATGTGGGGGAAGATGTGGAGAATATTGTCTTACGTCTGCTTCAGGCGGCTGATTACCAGGTGGAGGCCGCTGAGATAGGTATTATATATATTGATGAGATCGATAAGATCGCTCGCCGGACCGATAATGTATCCATCACCCGCGATGTCTCCGGAGAAGGGGTCCAGCAGGCGCTCTTGAAGATATTTGAAGGGACGATCTGTAATGTCCCCCCCAAGGGAGGGAGGAAGCATCCCCACCAGGAGTTTATCCAGATAGATACCACCAATATTCTCTTTATCTGTGGGGGAGCGTTCAATGGCCTGGAAGATACGATCCGGCGGCGTTTGGGGAGACGGGTGATTGGCTTCAAATCGGTCGGCCGCGGAGCGGACAAGATGAAACGCGGTGAGCTCCTCTCTCTGGTTGAACCGGAGGATCTGATCAAGTACGGTCTGATCCCGGAGTTTGTCGGACGGCTTCCGGTCGAGACCGCGCTCTTTGATCTGGACCAGGAAGACCTGATAAAGATCCTCACCGAACCAAAGAACGCCCTGATCAAGCAATATACCCGTCTTCTTGAGATAGAAGGAGTAGAATTGAAATATACTCCGGGGTCTCTGGAATATCTGGCGGAAGAGGCGATCCATAAAGGCACCGGCGCCCGTGGGCTCCGGAGTGTCCTGGAGCGGATAATGCTTGATATAATGTATGAAATCCCTTCTCGTGATGATCTTAAAGAGTTCGAGCTGACCCGCCCGCTCCTGAAAAAGCTATTGAAACGGATCTCCGCGTATGACTCCACCCTCCGGGCCGCTTAGGAAAGGCAAGTAATCGGTAATCAGGTCCCTTGTGCGGCCTACTGATCACTGATTACCGGTTACTGATTACTTTCTAAAGGGTTCTGTCTTAAAAAAAGTGGAGAGGAAATTTGAATTCTCAAGACAATCAAGAATACGGACTTCTCCCCCGGCATATCGCCATCATTATGGATGGGAATGGCCGGTGGGCTAAGGCCAGGGGTTTAGCCCGGCTGGAAGGGCATAGAGCAGGGGCGGAGACGGTCCGGAAGATAACTACCGCCGCGGCCGAGATTGGGATTGAATACCTGACACTCTATGCTTTCTCGGTTGAGAACTGGAGTCGGCCGAAGCGGGAGATCCAGGGCTTGATGCGTTATCTTAAGGAGTACCTTAAGAGCGAGCTTCCCGTGATGCAGAAGAATAATATCCGGCTCCGTGCTATCGGTCGGACAGGAGAATTTCCGTCGGGGGTTCAGAAAGTACTCTCCCGGACTATCGCGGCTACTTCGAAGAATACCGGTCTGACCCTGGTTCTGGCATTGAATTACGGGGGGAGATCCGAGATCGTAGATGGAGTGAGCGAGATTGTTAAAGGGGCGATAGACGGAGAGATAACCCCGGAGATGATTAACGAAGAGTTCTTCGCCCGGTATCTTTATGGACCCGATATTCCGGATCCCGATCTTTTAATCAGGACCAGCGGAGAGATGAGGGTAAGCAACTTTCTCCTCTGGGAGATATCCTATAGCGAATTCTGGGTAACACCGATCTGCTGGCCGGATTTTGACAAGGAAGTTCTTCTCTCCGCCATCAAGGATTACCAGAACCGGGAACGCCGGTACGGCGGTCTTATTTTTTCTTCAAAAAAATAAGATTGTGCAAGCATTGAACAATATTGCAGGGATATTTTAAAGCGAAGTAGTTGTTCATAACTTAAATTTGTGCCTGAAGGAAACTGAATAGATATTGTAGTTCGATAGAGAAAAAATAGCAAACGGCGTTGATCTTATTGTACTTCCAGTAAGTTAGCGCCGAAGGCGATAACTTATGTCACGAAAGAGAGTAATAACAGCTATTCCCCTGATTTTGATTCTGATCGGGGTGATCTATTTCAGCGATAAAGCCCCGATTTTATTCTTTCTGGTCGGTAATATTTTTGTCGGACTGGGATTGCGGGAATTTATGCGCATGACCGGCGGGATCAAATCCGTGGGAATAATCGGAGGTATCTGCCTCTTTTCCTCTATCTTTATATCTGCCCTCGGCCGGGACGCGCTTCCTTCCCATCTCGTCACTTTCGTGGGGAGCGGCTGGGGAGATGCCGTTCTCTTCGCGATCATCGCGGGTCTCTTTATCTACCAGGCTACCCGCCGCAACGATGACAACGCTATAATCAAGATCAGTACGACTCTGACGGGGATAATGTATGTGGCCTGGCTCTTTGCTTTTCTTCCCCTGATAAACTACTATCAATTCAATCCTTCCATCCCATCCACTTCCGGAGACGGCCGGTTCTATGTCTTCTTTCTCTTTCTGGTCGTTAAGGTGAACGACAGTGCCGCTTATTATATTGGTTCCCAATGGGGGCGGCATAAGCTTATTCCCCGGATCAGTCCCGGCAAGACCATCGAAGGGGGGGTTGGAGGAGTGCTGGAGATCGGAAGAGCACACGTCTGAACTCCAGTCACACTGATAGATCTCGTAGGCCGTCTTCTGCTTGAAAAAAAAAAAAATACTCTTCACCCCTCTTCCCGTAGTTCGACCGCGCACCCTTCTGCACTCCCGGACCCCTTCTATATCTCTTATTCCTTCTTCTGCTTGACCAAGACACATATAGATCCAACA
>CAJVXH010000082.1 GCA_913009835.1 uncultured bacterium | reverse complement strand
GGGGCGGTGAAAGAGGCGCAGCAGTCACAGCAGACAGTGGAGTTTTTTTATGCAAGCAACCGTGACAATCGTATTTTTATTCGCACGCCCCAGGGTCCGTCGTTTGTCTCTCCGCGTGCCCGTGTTACCCGCGTGTTCCTACCCGCATGCCCCTGTGACCCGTGTCTTTTTGCGGTTCGCAGGGATTCACCGACCTGAATCTTGAGTCCTGAGACCAGTCTTGAATCCTGAGTCTTGAACCTTGAGAAAAGACCTGCCACGGCTAAAAAAGTCCGTGGCAGTAGAAGTTTGTCTTATCTTTTCTCACAACTCACAACTCACAACTCACAACTCACAGTTTGGTGCCCCTGCGGGCTTCGCCAGCAGGGATGATCCAACGTATGTCAGCCGCGTCCGGCGGCTGCCGGACACGGGCAAGAGCAGTTCCTATAGCCTATAGCCTTGTTTTCCCATAGCCTATCATCATTTCACCAATACCAGCTTCCGATTCTGAGTCACCTCGCCATTGGAATAACGCAGGTAATAGACTCCGGACGGATAATCAGACGCATCGAAGCTGAGGCTGTGATTTCCCGGCGAACGGACGCCGTCAGCCAATGTTGAAACGTGTCGTCCGAGTATGTCGTAAACATCCAGTTTGACGTTTTGGGCTGTGTTCAACGAAAATCTGATAGTGGTGGAAGCGTTGAACGGATTCGGGTATGCCTGCACGGTTTCAAATGTCGCGGGTTGCAGCACCCAGGGGTCGGTAACGGCGTTTTCAGCGAAGTCCAGGTATGCCAATCCAACTCCGGTATCCACCCACAGGCGTTGCCGATATTTGTCATAGGTGAGGTTCTGAATCCCGGAACTCTGGTTCGGCCAGGGGTATTCTATATCCTGCTCCTGCCAGCTGTAGCCGAGATCATGAGATACCTTCAAGTCGATGTTTCCAGCCCAGAAAACTCCCACCAGAAAGGTGTCGGATTCCGCAACCACCATCTCCCAGAGGTCCATGAACTCATCTTCACCACGAAACTCCCATGTATTCTCGGGGGTTAAGGCCCATGTGTCTCGATACACGCTGACGTACAGGGTATCATCAAGGCTTATAAGGCGTGGAAGAATGAAAGGTGCTGGATCCGGACTGGGGAATCCGGTTGATTCCCATGTCTGAGTGAGATCCGAAGTGTGAATAACATCATTATTCAACCAATCAATAGCGTAGAATTCGCCACGGTGTTGGGTGATAGAACCGACCAACTGATCGCTCAAGATCACTTCATCCCAGGTATTTCCCATATCGTCGGAGAGATAGATGCGATCGTCTACGCCATAATACCCAAGTAGCTGGAGTTGTTCACCCTCACCGATTGTCATCACCTCGGTAAAACCTTCTCCCTGAGGAAAGATGTTCTCGTCACTCCAAGTCTGGGACCAATCGTCAATGTCTATGGTGACGATTGAGATATGAGACTCAGTTTCAAGCAGCGGCTTGGTTCCATACAGGAACCCAATGTCTCCTTGAGGTAACGCGAAAGCGGATGTGAAAGCATCGGAATCGGGTGATGGCGTTGGGGTGAAGTTTGTGAATTCGGTGGATGCGTTCTGAGCAAACCAGACATCTCCCGTTGTAGTCGCCTGCCAGAAACCATCCACATCTGGTGTCATGTGACCTAACCAGAATTGGGAAGTGGCGCCTACTTGCGGAATCGGAATTGCCTCCCAGGTGGATCCGTAATCATACGAACGGAATAAGCCCTGCCCCCACATACCGATGTAGAGATGCCCGCTAAAGGGATTTCGATACAGAGAACTTTCCGATGATGGTTCAACCGGTAGACCACTTAGCAAACGGGACCACGTCAGACCCGAATCATCGGATAGCCAGCATCCGTAGTTCCAACCAGATGTAAGAATCAGTCGTCCAGGCACTTCCGGCACAGAAATCAGATGATACGCACGCAGATCGCCGGGTAAACCCTCGTAGGGGAACCATTGCCAACTGGTGCCGTCGTCCTGGGAACGCAGGAATATCGGGTGAGGTTCGTTTTGGAAGAGCCATTGAGTGGTGGCGATCAGATCACCGTTTGGCATGATTGTCAAACCACCAACAGCACCCTCATCGGAAGGGCAGATGTCTTCCATTAGAGTCAGTCGCGTCCATGTCTCGCCGCCATCCGTGCTGCGTATTATGCCGCCTGAGGGCTCACCAGTTTGATAATCCTCGAGTGACCACCGACCATAGAGGTAGATAATATCTGCATCGTTGGGGTCGACCAACATTCCCTCCAGATTATCCACATAGGTCGAGATGTCCACTACTGACCACCAGGTGCCGAAATCGTCGTTGTACGCGAATCCATATTCACAGGCGAAATAAACTGTACCTTGTGGTTCATTGACGATCTTCCATAACCCTGAGCTAGGTCCGGGAATCTCATCTGGCCAGTATGGATCAAAATCGAAAGAGGTCCAGTTCTGCCCTCCGTCGATTGAGTGATAGTCGAATTCAAAATCATCCCTCGTGAAACAGACTGCTAGAAGTGTATCAGCTTGTGGATCAGCAACCTGTATTGAAACAGATTGGTCAACTGCGCTATCACTCATGTAATCGTTCCAGGGCTCCCATGATGTGCCGCCGTCTTCGGTAAGCCAGAACCCACCGCCTTGCATGGCGACCATGATCTTCATTCCGGATGAGTCAGCGGCAATACCTACTGGAGACCCCTCGCCGTTGGCGACGAATCCCCATTGCTGGGCGAGAATGGTCTGCGGGATGATCAGGATGAACAAGGCGAGGGTCAGGACACTCGAATGCAGGCGAGTCATAGTACCTCCGAGGTAGAAACCGTTTGAGTAGCTGTCCAGTACTGCTTGTAGGAAGCTACAAATAAAATGTTGATTTCACAATGAAATTTACGAGTTTGCAGAAAAAATGAGAGATCGAGAAAGAGATCGAGTAGTTGAGCAGAAAACGGGGAAACTTTCTCCCGAAAGTTTCCCCGCATTGAGGATAATAGGTACAGGCCCGTGTTTGGAGTGCATCCGGTTATCCAGTTAACTCAGCTGGGGTTGCATCATGCCCACGACATTTATATCGTGGATTATCCGACGATGAATATGCCCCTGTTACCGCCGCAGGCGATAGCAGGGGTGATCCGCAAGTTACAAGGTGCCTGTTTGATTTATCAGGACTCAGGACAGGCGTTAAATTATCCCTGCGAACCGCCAAAAAGACGGCGGGTCACAGGGGCATATATCATAGCTGAGTTATCTGGATAACCAGATGCTCGCAAACGCGGACCCGAGCGCTACTATCGTCTGTCTTTCCCTGTCTTTTTATACTCCATACTCAAGCTAGATAATCCGCGCTTGACGAGCAAGCACGGGCCTGAGCAAACGCGGATTAAAATCCCACATGCCCACGACATTTATGTCGTGGATGATCCTACCTTGACAATTAAGCGCGGACCTATTTTTTCTATATCCTGCCTACGGTTTCTCATAGTTCAGCTTGCCACGGACATCGCCCGGTTTTGGCTTGCCAGCTTCCACGTTCGCCGCCTCAATCATCAGCTCGATGGCTTTGTCGAGTTGGGGGTCACGGTCGGCGATGCGATCAGCAGGAGTAAACGGTACAGGGTAATCCGGCACACATCCGCCCCATCCAGCGCCCGGTGCTTCCTGGTTCTGGTTGTTGCGTGACGGATTATTTTCATCGCCCCAGATATACCAGCCACGGAACGGCATGCGAATCCAACCGCCGTCCATGGTTGTCCAACCGCCGGTGGAAATGACGTTTCCGCCAGTAGTTTCACCAACAACCGGCCCACGGCCAATCGTCTTTATGGCATGGCTGAATATCTCGGCGTTTGAGTAGGAACCGGCGTTGCAGATGACTGCGATTGGTTTCTCCCAACGGTACATCGGGTAGCGTGGCTGGGGGTAGCCGACTTCGCCGTTACGTCCGATGGTGTAGGCATGCACCGGCTGAGTCAGGATGGTCAGCAGCATGTCGGTTGTCCACCCGCCGCCGTTATTGCGCACGTCAATGATGAGCGCTTCTTTATCGTCTGCGACCGCGTACAGGTCACGTTCAAACAGTTCGACCTCGGCCCATCCCATGCCCTGAATATGTACATATCCGACCCGATCATCTGATATATCTTCGACATGGGCGCGGTTCTTGTTTTCCATGTCCTCGTAGACGAGCTCGCGCATCGGATACCAGGCGACAGGTACGATTTCGCCTTCCATCTCTTCGCCATCACGTTCCCACAATATCGCGGTTGGCACGTCTTCCTGATCTTCCAGGGCGGCGTAAACATTGGAATCGCGTCCCACTTCCATATCGTTAACGAAGGAGACAATGTCGCCCGGCAGGAGTGTCATGTCAGTCTCGTCCGCCGGACCGTTCGGCAGCACCCATTTGACCCGCAGACCATCGCCCGTGTAATCAGCGTCGAATTCAACGCCGATAAAGCCGTCAGTCGGCCCATCGCCGTCTGATCCACCGTCGGGGTAATATCCCATATGGCTGGCGTTCAGTTCGCCGAGCATCATATTGACCACGTCGGCGAAATCTTTGTCATGCGCAACGTTTGCGGCCCACTCTCCATACTTCTCGCCCATCTCATCCCAGTCGATGCCGTGCATGTTCGGATCGTAGAACCAATGCTTTAGTGTTCGGTAACCTTCGTCAATTACCTGTCTGCGGGTTGCCCGTTTGTCGATGGTGAGGCGAGCATTGAAGTCGGTGGTTTCGACCGAACCTCCGTCCAGGTCAACGTATCCCGGCTGACCACCGGAGATCATGTAGAATGTTTCGTCTACCAGTTCTATGTCGCTGAAGTCTCCGGATGCAATTTCCTCTTCATCTTCGGCGAAACGGTTAACGCTGTTCAAAGAACCGTCCCCATCAACCATGCGCATGAAGGCGATCTTGTCACCCTTGGGATGTAATCCAACTGCGTATTCTGGATTAGGTGAGTTGGTGGCACGGCGGGCCCGGAGGTAAATATCATCGAAGTCGATATCGATGACGAATTCTTCTTCTTCCTCATCCACTTCCTCGCCGTCCTCACCTTCCTCGTCGCCGTTCTCTTCCTCATCGATATCCTTCGGCGAGTTGTCGCGAGTCTTCTCCCAGATTTCCCACTCCTCACGGGTGCGTTCATCCAGCTCTTTCGTGAGATAGGTGTAGAACACGTCGTACTGGTTGTCGTGACGGCGCGAAGTCCAGGAGATCATTGATCCGTCGGCTGCCCATACTGGTCCGAAATCTTCGTCCGGGTGGGTGGAGATGTTGACCTTTTCACCACCTTCAGCGGGGATGATCCAAACGTCTGAATTGAAGTTCCGGTCTTCACGTGAAAATGCGATCCAGTTGCCATCGGGTGCCCAGGAGTAATCGGGCTCAGACCAGGATTCGTCAAGCGCGCGGTCATGTCCGCCATCATGGTCCATAATGTGAATGTCGCCATTTCCATAGGTGTATGCGATCTTGCTGCCATCGGGCGAATAGACCGGCGAATGGGCAGGTATTTTACCGTTGGTCAGCTTGATGATCTTGCGCTTTTTCGCCAGACGCAGATTGCTCTCGTCCTCATCATCCGAAACCAGCAGGCAGATCGCTTTCTCACCGTAACGATCGGTGGTGAAGGCCAGGGTGTCGGCGTTGTCACCGGGACGGAAGGCGATGTTCTCTTCGCGAGACGGATCTGGGATCGGGACAACCGCTCGTCCGCCGAGTTCCTTGTTTACCAGGATGATGTCACCATGAATCAGCAACGCGTATTCTTCACCATCACCTGAGATGCTGACTTCTTCAGCATCACTTCGGAAGGTCTGAACACTTACTGGATTTTCGAGATCATCGGATGCCACTTGAATTTCGAGCTCAAACGGTCTGCCGTTTGGGAGATCCATCGCATAGAGTTTGGTACCCCGTTCCATGATCATCCGGTTGCTGTTATGGCTGAGATCAGCCCAACGGACACCGTCATCCTTGAAGTTGGTAATCCTTTGCTTGTTACTCCCGTCGGCATTCATCCGCCAGACGTTCCAGATCGAGTCTTTCTCGTTGTCGTTGATCCAATAGATGGTACCATCTGAAGCGACCATCGGCATGGTATCGACACCATCATGTGTTGTCAGCTGAACCGGATCACTGCCGGGGGAATATGAGTAGAGGTCACGTTGATAGCTGCCTCGATAGTTCATCCGGCCGAATTTTTTCCGACCTTCGGCGATGATGAAACTGCCATCAGGTGCGATAGCGACCTCGTTACCGTACATGTCGGCAACCCGGAACGGTGTTCCGCCATCGACGGGGATTGCTTGTATCTGTCGTTCCATCGGATAGTCGAAGAGACGGCTTGAGGCGAAGTAGATAGTCTCGCCGTCATTGCTGAAGGCATAGGGTGCATCTGTAGTCGAGGCATGAGTCAGACGCGTGGGAGTGCCGCCGGTCGCCGGGATGGTGTAGACATCAACGTCCCCGTGCCGATCCGATCCGAAAGCGATTATCGAACCATCGGGGCTGAAAACTGACAACGATTCGTAGGCCGGGTGTACGGTCAACCGTGTAGCCATTCCGCCGTTGGAGGCAACGCTCCACAGGTCGCCCTGGAAAGAGAATACAACTGTGCTGCCATCCGGGCTTATGGATGGGTAACGTGGCATGAATGGTTCTGCCGCCCAGGCAGATGTGGTTAAGGTAACCAGTAATACAGTCAGGGTAATGAAAACTCGCATGCGTGTCATGAAGTCAGCTCCCTCAGAGTATGGAAAGTTGAAAAATGTAAAGTGTCACGAAGTTAGTCCTGCCTCAATCCCCTCGCAAGCTCTCCCGCTTCAAATGAAACTGAATGGATTATTGCGGTTGCGTGAGTAGTGCAGATTGGCCCACATTCCCACCGTCTGGAATTTCAATGTTTCCGGTGATCGAATATCTGATAATACGACACCTGAACCTGCCAGCAGGTTTCAAGAGATGAAGAACGCTTCAGAAAAACTTGTAAGTGAGATTCGGAACCATCTTGATGGGATGGTTGATCCGGAATATGCGGCCTCTCTGCCCACAATAATGCCGGGGATGACTGAGTTCACTGGTGTTGCGGTTCCGGAACTTCGGAAGCTGGCACGAGAGATTCGTCGCGATAAGGGATTGAAGATCCCCGACTGGATAGATTATCTCGGCGTAGCATTTCCAACTTGTCATCGCGAACTGATCCTCGTTGGTCTCTATGGATTGGATGGCCGTACCTCTGACCTCGATGACCTTTTTGGCGAACGAATGAGTGGCTGGGCGCGTCATCTGGACAATTGGGAGACGACAGACGCTCTCGCACCTGCCGCCGGCATCTGGGTGGCGGATGATCTCAGCCGTATCGGTTACTTGGAATCTTGGGCGAATCGTGGCGAATCTGTGTGGAAGAAGAGATTGGCAGCGGTTTCAACAGTCTACCTCAGCCGTCATGCCGCTGAGCATACCCATGCCAGCCTGCGAGTGCTTCGTCACCTGATGGAAGCGAAACAACCGGAAATACGCAAGGCAGTAGGTTGGGCGCTTCGCAATCAGAAAGACTTGGAAGCGGTGGAACGTTTCCTCGCCTGGTGGGCTCCGCGTGTGTCACGTAGTCTGATCACCGAAGCCTCGGAGAAACTGCCTGAGGAGAGTCGCGCGCGGTTGAAAGTGATTGTTGATGAAGCTGGGTGATAATAAGTGTGTCACTAGGTAGCCCGGTTTCGTGAAACCGGGGAGTGGATGGTTGCCCAATAATGCCCTTGTGACTTGTTGTATTCAGTCACTGAGGCTACGGAATTAACGCCGACAACATCACTGATGTTTACATTTTTAATGACGATAGAACGCTAGTACTGATGACGATTTGTCAGATATTCCTTCATACGATATTCTCCTTTAGGATGACACAGGATATTTTGGGAGGGGTGGGAGATTACAATCAAATATTAAAGAGGTTCAGCATGAGCAAAAGAAAACCTATTGCCGTAGTCATAAATTGGTTTGGTCCGTATTCCTATAGAGGTGCGATCCATGCTGCAAGGGATGATGGATATACTGACGGCTTATACTTGGCTATAGGTAGACAAAAATTTGATAAGAAGGATCGTGTGCAGTATGTTGGTGTATCGAATAATCTATATAAGCGTATCAAGCCAATTCATCCAACTCTTAAACTGATTGATCAGAAACTTATTTTATGGCTTGGTGAAGTTGCTTCAACAGGTATTCCTGGTAAACAGATTGCTGGAAAAAGTCCTGCTCTTGAAATGGCTGAATGGGCTCATGTTTATTTCATTGACCCAATTCTCAACGATAAGAAGAGAATGAATCCCCCATCATCTCCTGTCACAGTCATAAACCGTTGGTGGCATTCAGACTATGAAACCCCATGGAAAAGGAAACCTCATGCAGATTGGCCTGACATGATTGATTACTGGGGCAAGGAATTTGGAGCGCGTTTGGTTCATCTAAGAAGAACAAGAGGAAGCATAAAAACATGCTTCCCTGAAGACTTTTAGAACATATTCAGCTCCGATCTTCCGCGTTTGCGAGCAAACACGGGCCTGACTCATATCGCCCATTGCCCAGATGAAACCATGCCAACACTACTTATCAAGAACGCAGTACTCAATGGCGAACCCGTCAACATCTTCTGCGAGAACGGACTCATCTCGGCGATAGACACCGGGGACCATCCCGCAGATGAGACCCTCGACGCGAACGGCATGATCGCCTTCCCACCCTTGATCAACGCTCACACTCATTCGTCGATGACCCTCTTCCGTGGCAATGGCGACGATCTCCCGCTAATGGAATGGTTGACCCAACGGGTCTGGCCATACGAACGTTCGATTTCCCGTGACGAGATCTATTGGGGCGCGAAGCTGGCCATTGTGGAGATGATCCGCAGTGGGACTGTCTTTTTCAATGACATGTACTGGGATTTCCACGCTGTCGCTGAAGCTGTGGAAGAGATGGGTGTTCGGGCTTCGCTCGCCAGTGTGATGATTGATTTCACCGACGATGCCAGCGCACGACAGCGCCAATTCGACCGGATCGAGAGGGAATACGAGCAGTTGAATCGCTACAGTGACCGGGTCACTTTCGCGTTGGGGCCGCATGCGAAATACACTGTTTCCGAGGAATCCTTCCGTTGGGCGGCGGATTTCTGCAAACGATACAATGTTATCCTACACACTCATCTCTCAGAAACTGAGAAGGAAGTCAAGGATTGCATCGCTGAGCATGGCTGCACACAGGTCGAGTACTTTCATCGTATCGGAGTGCTCGAAACTCGTTTCGTTGCGGCTCACTGCGTCTGGTTGAACGATAGAGACATCGCGCTGCTCGGCGAACACGGAGTCGTATGCGCACACAACCCGACCAGCAACATGAAGTTGGCTGTAAATGGTGTGTACCCGTACAAAAAGCTGCGTGATTCGGGTGCTATCACGGCTATCGCCACCGACGGCGCTGGGTCTAACAACAACCTTGACCTGTTCGAGGAGATGAAAATAGCGGCTCTGCTGCAGAAGTTCGACAAGGATGACACGACTGAACTCAACGCAAATGAAGTTCTCGATATGGCGACGGACAACCCTTCCAGTTTCTTCGGTTTGGGTGGGAGGAAGCTCGAGGTTGGTCGTCAGGCTGATTTAATCCTTCTGAATCCATATTTGCCGGAGATGAATCCGCCCCATGATCTCGCCTCTCATCTCGTTTATTCGGCGAACGGATCAGTGGTGGATAGTGTTATCTGCGACGGTCGCGTTCTCATGAAACATCGTGAAATTGAAGGCATGGACGAGATCATCGCCAACGCGAACGAGGCGGCACGAAATATGTTCGCGAGGGTGGATGATGCCTGAGTGGTTGCGCATATTGTTGAGGTAGATCTCTGGAAACAATCTGGAGGGCATTACGGACTCGTTCTGGACACAAACTCGCCACTTCCTGATTCGCTTCTCAAAGGTAGTCTATCGTGAGAGCAGCCGGGATATGATCCCGATCCGTGCTGCCAATCTCACTTTCGCCTCCTTGCTCACCCTGATACCTATTCTGATCATCGTTTTCAACCTGTTTCAAATTTTCGGCGGCGCGGATTGGTATGACACAACCGTTCGTCCCTTCATCCTGGACAATCTGGCACCCGGTACTGGTAATGATGTAGCCACTCGCCTGGAAGAAATCATTACCAATGCTGGTGGTTTCGCCCTGAACGGCACCGGGGTGCTGGTGCTGGTGTTGGCTGTCTGGTCAATATTCAGTGGAATAGAGAATACGGTTAACGCGATTTGGGGGACTCGTTCCAGCGGTGGATCCCTCAAGCGGGTTCCGCTTTACTGGGGTCTGATCACCATCGTTCCGATCCTCATCGTGGGGTCCCTGGCGATAACGACCTATATACAGGCTTTGCCATTTATAAGCGAGACGGTTGAACAACTCGGCATCCTCCAGAATCTGTCCAATCGTATGGTCAGCGCCGGGATGATAATCTTGGGACTGTTCCTGTTCTACCAGTTTGTCCCGAACACCCGTGTGCGTCCGAGGTATTCACTCACCGCAGCTGTCATCGCCGGTCTGCTCTACGAAATCCTCAAAAGCGGCTTCATATTCTACACCACCAACCTGGTGCAATACAACCTGATTTACGGATCGCTGGCCGCGATTCCCTTGCTTCTGATCTGGGTAAATCTTTCCTGGATTCTGGTGCTCTCGGGTGTCGAGATGACTTTTGTGCAGCAGTACTACCAGACTCTGGCCAAGCAGTCAAAGGATGTGAAGCTGTCCAAGACTCAGCGCAACGCTCTGGGCTACCTGATGTTGTATGAGGCGACGAAGGTTTTTCATGGTGAACGCCAGGGTGTCAGCAAGCTGAACCCGGTGCAGTGGGGGCATCAGTATGGTTTGCCTCCTGGTCTGATCGAGGCGACGGTAGAGAAACTGCAGTTGGGAGGGTTGGTCGAGCGTGTCGGTTCGCCGCCGGACGAGATAGTCCTCGCTCGCAGCCCGAAACAGATCGAAGTCGCTCAAGTGGACGCGTTGTTGATGTCAGAGAACACGTCCGAGTGGGATTGGCCGGATGGTGCACCGTGGCAGTGGTTGAAAGGGTGGATGGACACTCGTCGTGTGGCATCGCTGAAGGTCGTCAGTGCGAACTCACTGGCGGATCTGGTGGATGAGATGGATGGACAGAAGTAGAGAGTGGTGTTGTTGAACGAAGTGTCGTGTTGTTGAATGAAGGTGTCATCCTGAGCGAAGCGAAGGATCTCGTAGTTCATTTTTTTCATCAAAGATAAGGACGAGATCCTTCACTTCGTTCAGGATGACTAAAACCAACCAGCATCTTCTTTCAACAGCCTATTTCAGAAGCATCATTTTCCTTGTGAGCACCTGCCCACCTGACTCGAAACGGCAGAAATACAATCCGGTCGTAAGTCTCTGACCTTGAATTGAAATAGTCGTTGTTCCGGCCGAAAATCGTCGAACAGCGACCGCGCGCACAAGTCTCCCTGCCACATCATAAAGTGTAATGGTGACATGAGCTGGTGCGGGCAAGGTTATGGTGATTGACACTTCCGGATTGAATGGATTCGGATACGGATCGCTGACAGTAAATCGGGACGGCAACCCACCTTCCGTCCTATCTGAAATGGTGTTCACTTCCCGGCAATAGCCTTCAACAGGAAGTGGTGTAGGGGAGTCTGGGTCATTACTTATGATGAAAATTGTATCAACGTAATCCCCCACCTCTGTGGGTTCAAACCACACAGATGCGTCGATGTTGGTATTCGGCTCCAGGGTTAACGGCCAAGCCTCTATGATCCGGTATCCCTCCGGAACCTCAACATTTTCAATGACCAAGTTGGTCGTGCCAGTATTCGACAAGTTTACAGTCTGGGAAACCGATTCACCTGGGGCCAGTGAATCGAATGCCAGAGACGTCGGATTGAGCACCAGTTGAACGACGGGTATCTCAGTTCCGACACCGCCATAGGCACCCATGTCACTTCGTACGTCACCTAGTCCAAAGCCGCAATCGAGAACGTCATCAAAGATTTCCGGATCGCCGATGTCGATACATGGTGAATCCGCTGGATCACCACAATTCGCGGATTGTAGATGGTAGTCACCATCCTCTGCATCACGGAAGAGTGGATCCACATCTATGTTACCTGTTCCCGTCCATCCATCCTCTATGTTGCTATAGGTTACGATCAATCCTTCGCCACCATTGATTTGCTGTCCCTCTTGCGATGCAGTATTTCCAACCAGGATGCTGTTTTTCATGGTGACTTGTGTTCCAACACCCCAAACGGTAATCCCACCCCCATACGTGGATGTATTGTTGACGATAGTATTATTCATCATGAGTACATCACTGCCCTGATCAATGCGTAAGCCGCCACCGACGTCTTGCCCGTTGTTATCGTGGATTACGTTGTTATGAATGAACGCTTCTGAAGAAAACACCGCAATGCCACCACCATCCTGATTATGGTTGTTGCGGATAGTGTTGAACGCGATTTCAGCGTCCGAACCCTCCATCACGGCGATTCCACCCCCGGGATTTCCACTAGGAGAGAAGAACTCGTTGTCCTCAATGATGTTGTGTGCGATATAGCTGGAGCTGTTAAGCAAAAGAATTCCGCCACCTCGATCAGACGAATTGGAATGGATGTGGTTCCATTCAATTCGAGGACTGGCACTGGAAACGAACACACCACCACCATCATCCCAAGAAAATCCGTTCCGAATGGTGAAACCAATCAGTGCACATGATTGGTCCTGATTCGAATCAATGACTACCGGAGTTCCCGACGAACCTCCATCAATAACAGTGATCTCAATATCACCCGGATCACCGCTGATGAGATAGTTCGAAGCTAGGACGACTGAAAATGGAGGAAACTGAACCGTTTCCTGGTAGACACCCGGTGCGACAAGAACCGTGTCGCCGGGCGAGGTGTTGCCCAATCCAGCTTGAATGGTAGGTTGCTCTTCTGGTACGTGGATAACGTCGGCAGAAAGTTCGCTTGTCCACAAGAACAAGCAGGAGAGCGTTAGAAGTAGAATCCCGTTCAATGTAAGCCGCATCGTTTACCTCTAGTAAAATGGTCTTACATGTAATATATGCCGACATATTGCGGAATAAAAACGCCGCTTCCTAATTGAAGCGGCGTTTGAAATCTCAGGTCGAAGAATCAACTCATTCAAAGTAGTCACGGATTTCGTCGCACCAGTCTTCGACACGTTCATCTGTCATGTCGTCCTGGTTGTCTTCATCGATTCCGAGACCGACAAACTTACCATCAACAACTGCGGTGGATTCGTCGAACTCGTATCCCTCGGTTGACCACTGGCCTACGACTTTTCCGCCGCCGCCGATGACTTTGTCATAGATGGCGCGCATGGCGTTGAGGAAGAATTCCGGGTAGCCATCCTGATCGCCGAGTCCGAAGATGGCAACGGTTTTTCCGCCAAAATCGACATTGTCCATCTCATCTTCGAAGAAGGTTTCCCAGTCTTCCTGTAATTCGCCATCATTCCAGGTGGGGATGCCGAGGATGAGTTTGTCGTAGCCGTTCATGTCATCAGCGCTGACATCGCTGATTTCTTTCGAGTCGTTTACCAGATCGCCGAGCTCATCCTTGATGAGGTCAGCGACTTTTTCGGTGTTACCGGTGGATGAACCATAGATGATAGCGGTGGCCATGGAATGCCTCCCTTGCGGGTAGTTGAACAGATCCTTTTTTTCGTGACCGGAAATGTAGGGAGCTGTTTCGCCATACGCAACGAAGCCTCTCGCAGAAGATACTCGTCGCTCAAGGGGGAGCTACCCAGTATCCAATTGGTTTTATACTGGTTCTTGAAGAGGATGCCTCATAATAAATCCGGCTTGTCCACACGAATCACTCAAGCCTGTGAGCTGTGAGCTGTGAGCTATGAGCTATGAGCTGTGAGCAAGAGAAAAGACAGGGTCGGTATGTTGACCGGAGGCTGCATTTGTATTTGTTTTCCGATCCCCGAGCCCCGAGCCCCAACGGTGAACTGACTTCGCGAACATGAGGCAATAGTTTCGAGCATCACTATAAACCTAATGCTTATGATATGGGACCAAAAACACCCTCCGGAAAATGGAGGGTGTTGAATATAATGAGTCAAGCAGATCATTCAGATCTCAATGATTTCTTTTTCCTTGTCTCCCACAACGCGATCGATATCCTTGATGTGACTGTCAGTCAGATCCTGGATCTCTTTCAACATGTCATGCATGTTGTCTTCTGAGATCTCACTGGCCTTTTCCAGCTTCTTGGTATTATCGTTGCCGTCACGGCGGACTTGACGTACCGCCTGCCTCGCTTCTTCAGCGTTTTTATGAATGACTTTGACAATGTCCTTGCGTCGTTCCTCGGTCAGAGATGGGATATTAATCCGGACGATGGTACCATCGTTGACCGGGTTCAGGTCGAGGTTGGAAGTAAGGATGGCTTTTTCGATGCCGGGGATGAGGTTTTTGTCGTATGGTTGGATGGCGATTGTCTTTACATCTGGCGTAAGCAGGTTAGAAACCTGGTTAAGCGGAACGTCGGTTCCGTACGCGTTCACGATAATTCCATCCAGCAGTCCGACCGATGCTTTGCCTGAACGAATCCTGGCGTAGGTGTCCTGAAGAAACCGCACGCACTTCCCCATTCGATCATCAGCGTCCAACAAAATCTCGTCCTTGTCCATCAACGACTCCATCGCTAAGCCATATCAATCATCACGGGCGTTAATTTGCTACGGAATTAGGTCTGTGGCAAGTGCAATTGTCCGTAGAGAGGTCGTAGTTGCAGTGTATAATGAACTCTGATTATTAAGAGAGAAAGGTCCAGCTCCGCTTTTTAGACGATGCTGGACCAGCACTTCGAAGAACATATATCAAGTGTCAGGCTTTGTCTGACACTAGAGTTCCGATATCTTCACCCTTCAACAGTCGTAGCAACCGCCCGCGTTTCGTCATGTCGAAAATACGCATGGGGACGTTGTTGTCCTGGCAGAATGTGAAAGCGGTAAGATCCATCACCCGCAGCTTGCGCTCAACGACCTCGGAATAGGTAATAGTCTTGTATCTGACCGCATCCGGAAATTGCAGCGGGTCTTTGTCATAGACGCCGTCCACCCGTGTTCCCTTGAGTAGAATGTCAGCGTCAATCTCGGACGCCCGAAGCGCGGCAGCGGTATCCGTAGTAAAGAATGGGTTGCCTGTTCCAGCCGCGAAAATAACCAGCCGTCCCTTTTCAAGGTGACGGATAGCTCGACGTCGGATGTACGGTTCAGCTACATCATCTACCGAAAGGGCAGACATGATGCGGGTTTTCAAGCCGTTACGCTCTGTGAAGTCCTGCAATGCAATGGCGTTGATGACTGTCCCCAGCATACCCATATGATCCGCGGGAACGCGTTCCATACCTTTGCCAGCTGCTGACAATCCCCTGAAAATATTCCCTGCCCCGACAATGATACCCAATTCTATGCCGAGTTCATGGATCTCCTTCAGATCGAGGGAGATATTGGTCAGCATCTGAGTATCGAGGCCGTACTTCGACTCCCCAGCGAGCATCTCACCGGAGAGTTTCAACAACACTCTCTTATAGGGAAGTGCGCTCACGCATCCTCGCCTTCGGCTGCATCACCAGTGTTGGTATCGCCGACTTTGAATCGAAGGAATGCGTCGACGTTGATCTCGCCCTCTGCCTCTTTGGCAGCGGTGGCGACAACGTCTTTCACCTTGATCTTCGGATCTTTGATGTAGAGCTGGTTCAGCAGGCAGATTTCCTGGAAGAACTTGTTCAGCTTTCCGGTGGCGATCTTTTCCAGCATCTCTTAGATCGGAAGAGCACACGTCTGAACTCCAGTCACACTGATATATCTCGTATGCCGTCTTCTGCTTGAAAAAAAAAAATATCTCGTATGCCGTCTCTCGCTTGAAAAAAAAAAAAATACTTCTTTTCTTCCGCAAGCTTCCTGACCCACCAGTTCTCCTACACTCCTCC
>CAJVXH010000081.1 GCA_913009835.1 uncultured bacterium | reverse complement strand
CCGATCTGGCGGGTCACAGGGGCATATATCATAGCTGAGTTATCTGGATAACCGGATGCTTGCAAGCAAGCACGGGCCTGATAGAGTGTACATCAACAACTAGGTTGAAGATGAAGAAGCGAACCTACCAGACCAACGACAGCACGGTAACCGTCAAAGCGCAACGGAGTGAAAGCTACCTCAGCGCTGAATTGACGCCAGATGGTGAAGATGCAACAACCGTCACTCTTCAGGGCGAGTTCGTCCCGACGAAGGCACAAGCGGGACTGTGGCGGGTGGAGGGCGGAGCACGTCACCGTATCGCGGGCGCCAAAGAGCGTAACGGTACCGTCTGGGCAGCAGTGGATGGACGCGTCTACCGTTTCAGCACCGTCTCCGATGATGGTGGTGGCGCAGCCGCAGTCACCGAAAATATGGTCGCCGCGCCCATGCCCGGAAATGTGATCAAGGTGTTCGTTAAGGTGGGTGACACTGTCGATGAGGGTGCGCCGGTGCTGATCGTCGAAGCGATGAAAATGGAATACACCCTGCGTGCGCCTTTAAGTGGCGAGATCGTCTCCCTCTCCTGCTCCGAAGGTGATCAGGTTGATGCGAATGTTCCGCTGGTGGAGATTCAGTAGGAGGGCTTCATGTCAAAACTAAGCAAGTACATCGACGATGTAAACGATTTTGCTTCCAGTGATGAATTTGTAAGTCTTAGTGATTGGAAACTTCCTGAATCAAGTGGATTATCTGCTTTTGATAATTCAGATGATAGAATGAAAGTTGGCATTAACCTATTATTAATATTCGCATTGCATGATTTCAATGCACAATCATCGCGTCAGAATAGAATTATGATTCTACTAACAAGATGGATTGCCGCACTAACCATTGTTATGACTTTCGCAACGCTAGTGGCAATTTTCATAAGGTGAGCCAACATACACCAATAGAGTGGACTGAATCCACATGGAACCCGGTCACCGGATGCAGCAAGGTGAGCGACGGGTGTCTGCATTGCTATGCCGAGACGATGACACGCCGTCTCAAAGCTATGGGGCAACCCAATTATAAGGACGGATTCGCCGTCCGCACTCACGACCACGTTCTCAACAAACCGCTCACCTGGAAGAAGCCGCAGATCATCTTCGTCAATTCCATGTCCGACCTGTTTCACCCGGAAGTACCTCTGTCATTCATTCACAAGGTATTTGATGTCATGCGTCGGGCAGACCATCACGTGTTTCAGATCCTGACCAAACGTGATCGGCGTCTCGCGAAACTGGCACCTGAACTGAACTGGCCGAACAATATCTGGATGGGTGTCAGTGTGGAAAACAGTAAGGTTGTGAAAAGGATTGACGCTCTTCGAAACACACCCGCGAAGGTCAAGTTTCTGAGCATTGAACCGTTGATCGGAGCGACTGGTCCGATGAATCTGACCGGAATTGACTGGGTGATTGTTGGCGGTGAGTCCGGACCGGGGGCACGTCCGATGGAAGAGGAGTGGGTGCAAGATGTATTGCGCCAATGCCGCGAGAAAGATGTACCCTTCTTCTTCAAGCAGTGGGGTGGACGGAACAAAAAGGCAGCGGGGCGTGAGTTGAACGATCGCACCTACGACGAAATGCCAGATCGATACCACCAGTGGTCAAGCGTCAAGCTCGATGTTGCCTGACACACTCGAGGATAGTGGGAACTGATTTTCCACCTCGAGCGTGACTCCAAGGGTTTCAACACCTACCTTTCGTTATCCAGACAAATCGAGATTTGGCGAGTCCTGATATGACAGTTTCACGATTCTTCCAGAACATTTTCGTCATAAGCCTGATCATCGTCATGGTCATGGCAGCTCCAGTCTCAGCTCAACGTATAGTGGCGGACGTGACGGTCAACACCGACAAAATGCCGCCGGAAAACCAGAGCAAACTCAGCGGGTTGGATAGAATCCTCGAGGCTTATATCAACCAGCGTGAGTGGGGACCGAACGACTACAAGTATGATATTCCCTTTGATTTCAGCATCAATTTCGACCAGGCCTTACCGGTAGAATTTGAAGATCGTTACAAGGCGGCGGTCACCATTTCTAACCGTGGCAACTACGTTCACAGTGACAGGTTCTGGCAATTTGCCCATGAACCGGGCGTGCCTCTGGTATTCGATCAACAGTTTGATTCGTTTCGCAGCCTGATCGATTTCTACACCTTGATGGTTCTGGGGTACGAATTCGACAAAGTGGAGAAGTTCGGCGGGCGGGATTATTTCGAGCAAGCTCGTCAGATCGCGCAACAGGCCCGTCTATCAAGCCGCTATTACCTGGGATGGGAGAAACGCGAGGAGTGGGTTGATGAGATCCTTGATCCCCTCAACGACAACATGCGGTACCTGAATTTCCTCTACTATACCGGCGAGTGGCTGTATTACACCGAACGCGATCGCGAAACAGCGAAACAATACTTGCTCTACGCCATCAAACAGCTGGATAAAATTAGAGATGACAACCAGTTACGGCGTTTCTACGAGCTCAATTTCCACGATTACGGCACCATGCTCTCAGAATATGAGGAGTGGTCTTCGTTGTCCAAGCTGGCCTCTGTTGATCCGGTTCCCGAACACAGCGATTTCTACGAGCAGTTGCTCGATAAACGTTAGGCTCGGGTTGTTTGATCGTTATATGTTTGAATGAAAAGGTGTCCCTCATGCTCAGGATGACTTCCTAAACACACTTCTACTTATCCGCGTCTTTTTCCATCTCACGGATCCACGCTCCATAAGCTTCGGCCATTGCCGGGAAATCGGAAGCGTTCTGTGATCTGGAAATGGATTTGTCGCCGTGGATCATGGTGATGTCATGCTTGAGGTCAATGGGACCGTCAAATCGAGGCAGCTTCTTCTCGTTGGCCAACGCATCATCCACCTCTCGGTGAACAGTTGCCAGATCCTTGTTCACCAGATCAACAGTAGCCTTTGCCGAGAATTCCTCACCAGTGAGCGCCTCGATGAACTGCATGAAGTTCTTCTCGTTACCCCGGGACCAGATCACCTTCGCCAGATCACGCCCGATATTTGCGTTGTCCAACAGGTGTCCGTCACGCTTCCGGAAGAAGTCGCGGAATTGGAATACTGCCATCTGCGCGAGGATGTAGGCGTGGTAATAGGCGCTGGACTCGTTGTCCTGAAGGTGGGGGACGGATAGTGTCGGACGTGCGAGGGCTGGCTGGAAGGCCATCCTGTTCTCAATTTTACGCGCCGCGTCCATCACCGCATCAGGAGTGCGTTCGAGGTCAGACATCTCGTAGATGGTCTTCTCGAAGTAGGGAACACACAACCAGCCACGCATACCATGTGCAAGAGTTCTGACACTCTCCTCGACTGTGGCGTGGATCAGTTCGGATGGCATCGGTTTGCCGTCCTTGTCCAACGCATACCTCTGCAACCAGTCCGGGTCGGTGATGAAATTGTCCATGAACATGGATTGCGTTTCCTCCAGCGCAGTGGAGGTTGGAGCGAATTCCTGGCCGAAGCATGGCGCCGGCATCATCACATTCGCGAAATGGGCCGCATGTCCGCCCTCATGGAACAACGTCTCCAGCGCACGTTGACCAGAACCCGGTTGGCCGGGGACAGCGTTCGCGGTGAAGTTGATCACTCCGGTACGATGCTCGCCGCCGTCTATGAATGAAGGGTGCGGCAGGTGCATGAAACCGTTCTCGTACTTGCCAACACGGTCCACCAGATCAAGCTGCAATTTGGCGTTGTTCATGCTGATACCGAGTGCCGCGAAGCTACGTCCCCAACGTTCCACAGCCGTATCGAAGCTGAGATAGGGAGCACGTTGTTTGGTCAGATCGCCCTGGGTCAGGTAGTCGAAGTTCCACGGTTGCGCGCCATCCTCGCCATGTTCCTTCTTAACGCTGTCTACCAAACGCTTACAGGCATCACGGGTGTTCCGTTCGAGATCATCCAGCTTGTCGAAGACTACCCGTTTGCTAATCCCTTCGTTAATCTGAACACGCCAGGAGTAGAAATCATCGTAACCCAGCGCTGCCCCAATCTCATTCCGTTTGGCGAAGATGTCGAGCATGTCGTCATTCAGCAGCCACTTTTCTATGTCGTGCAAACCTTCCCAGGCAGCCTTGCGCATGGCTTCGTCATCATTAGTCATCAGCATGAGACGCAATTTGACCGGGCTGGTTTGCAGATGTTTGCCAGTATTGGGATCAGTGTAGCCGAGCTTGGCATCCATCTTCTTGCGAGCCAGCTCACCCTCCATCTCGACCATCTCTTCCTGCATCTTGCGAGCACGTTCTGATTCAATCGCATTCGCATCGAAGAAACGTCGCCAGCCATCCAGTATCAGCTTCTCTTCTGAGGTCAGACCACTGCGAGCTTCTTCCTCACGTACCTTGCTCAACCAGGAAGGGTCAGAGGTGAAACGTTTCATCTCGATATCGGCTTTTTCCAGACTACCAGTCACGTAGCCAGTTAAGTCCATCGCTTGAGCCCAGAACAAGGTTTCCTTGTGCTCGTGCAGCTCCATGAAGGTGTCGCGCAATTCCAGGATTAACGACATTTTTTGTTCCTCACTTGAAGTGAAAGTGGATTTTGAATGTAGGAAAGGTAATATGTTTATCTGCTGGAGGGGTAACTGTGAGCTGATTGCTCGGTAGCCCGGCACTTCCGTGTGCCGGGGAATATATGTGAGTTGTGAGTTGTGGGCTATGGGCTATGAGTTGCAGCGGTGCCCGTGATGGACCACGAAGTGGCTATCGCGGTTTGCTCAAAGTTACCCCTCAGACAGATTTATTCCCCGGAATTCGATCAGCCGCGTTACCCGCCTGCGGCGGTGTAACACGGGCACCAAACTGACGATAATCTGCGCTTTGCAAGCACTCCACGATCCTGTTTTAGCGATCTTCCAGACTCAAGACTGTATCCCTACTTCATCAGCACAACCTTCTGAACTTGGTTCATCTGACCCGGAACTGTAGCGCGGACGAAATACAGCCCACTTGCCATGCCTGATGCGTCAAACGTGAACTGATGAGTTCCCGCCCCATACGACGCATCCGCCAACTCCGCCACCTGCTGACCTGTGACGTTGTATACCGCAACCGTCAGATCAGCCGTTTTCGGAAGCGACACACTGATCATCGTGGTCGGGTTGAACGGATTTGGATAGGCGGATTCCATTCCGTATGACGTTGGCAACACATCGCTTAGTGATGCGTCACCAGCAATCTTGTAACCGTCTGATGTCCAGTCGTTCACGCCTGATCCGCCTATCACCGCAGCGCTCTTGGTAAACGAGAAATAGTTACCGTAACACGGGCCACCGTCCGGACTTGCGCCGATCCAGCCCCACATCTGATAGTCGCCTGCGGGGGCAAAGTCTGGCACCTCCTGCGTAAGGCTACCTGAGACATACATGAACGGTTGAAGCGTGAATGTCATCTCGAATTGAATCTGTGGGTAGAAATTCCCGTTGGGCAATTTTACTTTTGTCCAGAAAACCACGTTGGGGTATGTACCTGGTAAATGGCTAACCACGTTTGCATCAAAGGCAAGCGTCCCGCCGCCAGCAGGCAAATCCGTAGTCGATGTGGGAGTCAGCGTAACTACGACAGGGTCTGGAACACTCTGATCGAAATAGAAAGTGCCGATATCTGCGAGGGTGCCGTCAGGATCGAGCGGGCTGGTCAGATCGCCAGCATCAATACAGGGCGAGGTTGACAGCATCCGGTTATCCAGTTAACTCAGCCGGGGTCGCTTCTTGCCCCAGACATTTATGTCTGGGATGACCAAAAGTTCAAAACCGAGATCCTTCCGTCTGCGATGTCAGGATGACGTGTGTTGTCATGCCCCTGTGAATCACCGTTATGGGGTTCACAGGGTTATTCCTACACTTCGGAACGTTTGTCATTGTCCATCATCGAGTGTCCAACTGGTTGATAATCCCTGCGAACCGCCAAAAAGACGGCGGGTCACAGGGGCATATATCATAGCTGAGTTAACTGGATAACCGTTTGCCGACAACCTGCGTCGAACGCTGCAGATCATGGCATTTGTAGGAGTGTATTTGCTACAGTTGCGCGATGCTGCCAACGACACCCCGGAGCAGTCCTGCGAAGAGCTGCTGACAGGTGAAGAATGGCGATTGCTGTGGCTGAGCTCGTCGAAAAAGAGACGACTGCCATCCACCCCCCCCTACGCTACAATGGGCCTACCAGGCACTGGGCCGACTCGGCGGATGGACTGACTCAAAACGCACGGGACGCGTCGGCTGGCAGGCGCTCTGGAGAGGCTACCTCTTCCTCCATCAACGATGGCTCGGATGGAAACTCACCACGGCTATGAAGATGTGAGTAAGAGACAGGTCTGAAGTCCGTGGCAGGTGAGGAATCCGTGGCAGGTGCGTAGAATCAGCCATGATTCTTGGGATCGGTGAGAATCTGACTGACCTGCTGGCGGACATGTTGCACGCCCGGCGTGTCAGGCAGATGGCTCAACAAGTATTCAGCATCGACGCGATCACGGAAACGCCTGAGGCTGTGGGCGAAATTCAGGTCGAAAACCCAGCTCAAGATCATCAGACGCATATCATTCCGGCTTCGCAGATGTTCAATCCGCACCAGTTCCCGCCGTTCGAAGAACGCCAGCACTTCCGGGTTAACCGTGTCCGATTCATCCAGCTCAACATACGCCTTTTTCAACATTTCGCGGTCATTGTTCTGATCCACGTCGATGAAAACGCGCAGAATATCAAGTTTGTCAGCATCACGAATCAGTTGCGTGTAAAAAAGCCGGTCGCCATTGTATTCACCGGGAATCGCCAGCTTATTGTGTGCGAGTATAGCGTCCTCAACTATCCGAACAGACTCATCATCCAACTCGCAAAGCACTTTGTGACGTCGCAGTTCACTCACACCAAGCTCGGAATGGTCAACCGACATTCGATCGGAAAGAGTGTTGTATTTGCGGAATTGTTCGAATCTTCCCAAGTCATGAAACAAGGCAATTACACATGCTAGCCGACACGCGTCATCTGCCAATGATAACGAATGCGTCAAAAGTTCCATCTCGCCAACTACCTGCAGCGTATGGTCATACTTCAGCTCGCTGGTTTTTGCCAAGGCGTTGTTGTCGCTACTTCGGTAGGGCCTGCTGTATTCTTCAAACCAGGACTTGAGGTTTGTCGTGGTATTTTCAGTCATGTATTTCTCAGAGCGATGATGTGTGAGCTGTGAGCAAAAGATAAAAACAAACATCGACAGCATAAGAGCATTAGCCGGTGACTCTGACGTCTATTGAATCTTATTGGCTGCCAGTTACATCCAGGCAAAAATCCTTCCCAGGTCTCGTAAACTAAAACGAGTATACGGCTTGATCCATGCTCCTCATCTGCCTAATTTCGCACAACATCAAACGAGGAGGGGGTTGAGAATGAAACGTGCTAACACAGCGGCATTGATGCTCGCACTATTGATAACGTTGTTGATCATTGGCGGCTGCGCGTCCGGCAGTAAAATGACACGCACCGAAGAAGGCTACAAGCCGACTCATGTCGTACTAGGAGATGTTGTTGCCTATACACAGGGTGTTGCGCAGGTAAGCACCAGCGACGTTAAGCAAGTGATCTCTGACGAACTCGAAATGGCTTTTCGTCAGCAAGGATTAAGCTATGTCAGCTTGCGTGAGCTGGAAACAACTCCCGTGCCTGCCACCGATCTGGTCAAACTGAACGCCACTGTTACATTCCAGCAAGGTGCAAGCGATATTGTGCAGAGCATAGACGCGCGATACAACTACGATTTGGTACGCGTATCGGATGGATTCCTGTGGCAGGAAGGTAGCGCAAAGACTACTGACTGGACCGTGTCCCAGGGTGCAACTATGGACGTTCTGTCAGCACTCAAGTTCGGCGCGCAAGCCACCGTCAGAGAAGTAAAGGAACTGATGGAGTAGATCGTCTGCATTTGATGTACATTTACGACACAGCTTCTTGATTGACGGGGACCGCACTCCGGCCCCCGTTTTTGCTATACTGATAGACTGAACTCTGGAGATTCACGTAACCAGCGTCTATGACGCATGATCGACCTTTCATAACTAACATACATACAGGAATTGTTCCCATGGAACGTACACTCTGCATCATTAAACCGGACGGCGTTAAAAGTAAAGTAATCGGCAAGGTCATTGATCGAATCGAGCAGGAAGGCTTCTCAATCCTCGGTATGAAACGCGCTCGTCTGAGCAAAGCTTCGGTAGAAGATTTCTACGCCGTACACAGCAAGCTCCCTTTTTATGGCGAACTGTGCGATTTCATGTCCAGTGCCCCGGTAGTTCTTATCGCGCTTGAACGTGAAGATGCTATCGCTTATTGGCGTAAAGTCATTGGCGCTACCGATCCAGCTGATGCAGCCGAAGGCACGATTCGTAAGATGTATGCCAGCAGCAAGGGCGAGAACACCGTGCACGGCAGTGACAGCGTAGAAAATGGCATCCTCGAGATCAGCAAGTTCTTCAGCGAGAAAGAGCTGATCGAACAGAAGTAATGCGGGCTATAGGCATCAGGCCCGTGTTTGCTTGCAAACGCGGATTACTCGAAACTTGAATGTCGGGGGCATGATTCCTCAAACTGAAGGGCTGATAGTTGAAGCGAACGGTCAAAATATGTTGTATCCAGAATTATGAGGAAGCCCGTCTGGCTGAAGAGTTGGGCGCGGATTACCTGGGTTTTGTATCTGCGATGCCATCAGGTCCGGGTCCGATCCCGGAAGATGATATCAAACGGCTCATCGCTTCCGTGGAGGATGCTGCCAAAACTGTATTGCTTACCAGCCTGACAGAAGTATCTGAAATTATTAGTCAGCAGCGTCGTATCGGTGCAGGTGTATTGCAGTTGTGCGCACATCTTTCATCTCAGCAAATGACCGAGCTGCGTGAAGAGTTGCCCGAGGTGAAGCTGATGCCAGTGGTTCATGTCAACGGGCCGGATGCGGTTGAAATAGCGAAAGAGTACGCGTCTCATTCTGATATGCTACTGCTGGATTCTGGATCACCGGATTCGGAGGTGCCGGTTCTCGGTGGCACTGGACTAACCCATGACTGGTCTGTCAGCGCTCAGATCGTTCGAGAGGTGAATGTTCCGGTGTTTCTGGCAGGAGGTTTGAATGCGGAAAATGTTCAGCAGGCGATACGGGAAGTGAATCCGGCCGGAGTGGACATCTGCTCGGGTGTGCGGTGTGAGGGGGTTCTCAGCCGTGCCCGGTTGCTGAATTATGTGACCGCTATCCGTGAATTGGATGGGTGAAGACGGGCTCGGGGAGTGCTCGTCAAGCGCGGATCATCCACGACATGAATGTCGTGGGCATGAAACGATTTGTCTGCCCCGACTTGCTTGTCAAGTCGGGATCATCCAGAAGAAACCCCGAGATCCTTCACTACGTTCAGCGATGACGTCTTTTCGACCAGGATGACACCCTCCGATTGTGTTTTCCGCGCTCCCTTAACTGTATTGCCTGGTCATTAACTCACTCAAATGTTATCAGGTAAATATCACCGTTCTGTTCCGCGAGCAATTGCGTCCCGAAGGGTGCGGCGGCTGGGCGCTGTGCACCGTAAATGTGTCCAGTGTCATTGGGGTTGATCAGGTTCAGGTATACAATCCCGTCGTTTCTGTCACCATCGAGATTGTCAACGAAGAAATGATTTCCATCCAAGCTGACGCTAGGTCTGACTGCTCCCGCGATGAGGGTTGACATCGACTCCGGATCGGATATCGGGATTTCCATGACATCGGTCAGAGTGCCATCAACAAGCCTGCTGACATAGATGATATCCTCGACTGGATTCCAGACGTGGTCGGTAGCCACGCCGCTGCCCAGCAATCCAGTTTCGAATGTAATCCGATTAAGGTAGTACAAATCATTAGCATTGACGAGATACGCGATGTAGTTACCGTCTCCGCTTGCTCGCGGATAGCTACCTGAGCCGTATGAAATGAACTCACTTTGCGGATCAATTTCAACAAACCCGAACTGTCCTGTTTGATTCTCCATCACGACTGTGTTGTCGTTGATGAAGCTCGGATGTTTTCCGCCTTCGAGAAGAAAAACCGGTTCACCGGGAGGGTCTGTCAGCTCAACAACGTAAACTCCACCATGTAAATCCGGAGTGCTGAATGCCATCCTGTTTCCAGATGGTGAAACCACGTAGTCATCGTTGTGGGCGGCGGGATACAGCTCCGTGATGGTTCTGATGCTGTCCAGATCGCTCATGTAAATGCCGTCCGGACCACCATTAGTGTAGTTGAACGCGAAGGCCATATTCCCGATCCATACCGGCTGGCCAGCATCCTCGACGATCATTACCCGTTCAGTCTGTATCCCATCATCAGGATCGACAATGGTCTCTTGGCAACTCGGACATCCGGTTAATCCAACGACAGTCAGAATTGCCAGAGCAGTCAGCGCAATCCATCTGAGTAAACCGTGCTTAGCGTTCATAAATGATCTCGTAAGTCAGGTTAACAGTCATGCCAGCGGGAACTAACACATCAAACGCCGCAGTTCGAGCATCAACTTTAATAACCTCAATGGCTGCGTTGTCAACAGATGCACTGGGGATGGACCAATCGCCGAACATACGTTCGAGTACCCGGACGGTAACATCAGCATCGCCCGAATTTCCTATCACCACCTGGTAACTCTGTTCGGTGTTCCCACCTTCTGCGCGGCCTTCGCTCATCCGGGTACGTTCGGCGGAGAGGTCGAATATCTGGCCGACATTCAGGTCGATTTGCGATCCCGCCGGTGTATCGTCAACTCTATCTTCGCCGATGAACAGGGATGTGCCGTCATGAATCTCGTAAACTCGTACATCGCCATAGGGCAGGGCGTCAGCGAGGGTAAACTCAACATGGGCTGAGATGCGATCGTTATAGATGGTAGCGTCGTAGACATAAGTACGGACGACAGAAGCCGCGTTATCAGCGAGCAGTGTGATCCGGGTGTTATGATCTGCCAGCAGCTCGCCGGAGTTGGCTGTCCACAGACGAACATCGCCGAAGCGTGAGTCCGTGCCACCCATCATCGCGCCCGGTTCAGGATTCATCCGGTCTACACGGCGACGGTCACCCGCCAGGTGAATATGCCCACCGACGAAAGTTATCCCATCGTAGTCAAGATTCATCCCTGTTTCGTTGACCACGACTGCCGTCGCGATCAGAGCAGCCCGCTCATTCTCCAAGACAACCTTGTGCTCACCGTCCCAATACAGACCTTCGGTGAGGTAGGTGATCCTGATGTCCATCTCACCACGTGAGTCTGTCTCATAGACCCAGTTCAGCGATGGTTCGGTTGAAAGTTGAGGGGCGAGATTATCCAACTCGGATTCGTCAATTTCACTTCGTTCTATGACGAAAAGTTCATCCTCTTCTTTTGGGTTCAAGAGATACAGGTCATCATCCTGCACCATACGCAGGATTCCTTCAACTTCATCGCCATCTTCCAAGTCGATCTCTACCCATTGGCCGATCTGGGCCGCCCAGTAATCATCCATGTCGAAATCAACAGCGGTGAATCCGATGGAATGGGTGCTGACGTCGCCGTCGATGGCTTCAATGCTCACCGATCCTTCCAGAATGTCCGGCGCGATGCTGTAGAGTCGGATGGAGTTGTAGCCACGTTGCAGTTTAACCGTGCGCACTTCCTGAATTTCAGCTATGTCTCGTGTGTAAACGACTAACTCACGTGACTTGATCTCAGATGTCTGGGCTGACGCTGTCGCCAATGGCAGTAGCAGCATTGCGATCAACAGGATAGGAATAGCACGGTGCAGCATGGGAACACTCCTAAGTGAACGTTGGATACGTGTAGAATCAAGATAAGGTACAGTTTTACGCCTTGAGATGCGAATGCTCAAAGTGGGGGGGAGGTGGGAATATGGTATAGTTTGCCTCGATTTGTTGTCCAGCGCGGGTTATCTGACAGTCGTTTGCTCCGCTCGACGGCGGTACGCACCTTGCTCGTCAAGCGCGGGTTATCTGACAGTCGTTTGCTCCGCTCGACGGCGGTACGCACCTTGCTCGTCAAGTCGGGATTATCAATCGACTTCGATTTGGGTTATCCCTGCTGGCGTAGCCCGCAGGGGCATCATGAACTATAACCACGACATTCATGTCAGCAGTCCGTGGCAGTTGTAGTTTATCAGTTTCTCACAGCTCACAGCTCACAGCTCACAGCTCATAGCTCATAGCTCATAGCTCATAGCTCATAGCTCATAGCTCACTCCTCACCCGTCTTGCACCCGGCCCGGACCATCCTCTACACTTCGCAATAGTCAATCCAAACGCGAACCCTTTGCCGGACTTTCAACATGACTTCCCCATTCACACGCGATGAACTGATTTCACGCATCCACTCCCTGCAAGAGAAACTAGTCGAACTGAAGCTCGACGGCGCCCTCATCATGCAACGGGTGGACATGATCTACTATTCCGGCGTCGCATTCCCCGGCGCGGTCGCGATTCCAGCTACCGGCGACCCGCGCATCTACGCCTGGCGACGGCTGCACATGTTCGATGAGTCCACTCCCGTCGAACCGATACAGGTCAAGGGAATGGGACACATGCTGGCCGTACTGAAGGGCGACGCGCCCGGCCAATGGAAACGAATCGGCCTCGAAGACGATGTACTCCCGGTCGCGACATACAAATCGCTCGCGAACAAGGTCTGGCCACATTCGGAACTGCTGGATATTTCCCCCGCCATCCGTAACCAACGGTCGGTCAAGTCAGCCACCGAACTGGACATCATACGTGCCAGCGGCAAAGTGCTCAGCGGCGGATTCAACGCTCTGCTCGACATCATCAAACCCGGCATCACGGAGTACGAGGTCCATTCGCAGATGGATGTCATGCTGCGACGTCACGGCGACCAGGCCTCAGGACGGACACGTTCGTTCAACTCCGAAGCTGGGGGAGTGATAGCGTTTGGAGTGAGCGCGTCAGTGGACAACGCGTTCGACGGGCCCATTGGTCAGCCGGGACGAAATTCTCTTGTCCCCAAAGGATCGAGCGATCGCATTATCGAACCGAATGAGCCCATCATCTGCGACCATACCGCCGGTGTTGACGGCTATATCACCGATATGACCCGCACTTTCTGCGTCTGCCCCGACTGCAAAAGAGTCAAGTCGGGATCATCAATAGTCAGACCGTCTGATAAGCTCGATCCGAGATTCCTCGACGCGCACCAGTTCTGTGTCGAGTTACACCATCAGTTGATCGAGAAAACGCGAGCTGGAGCGATACCATCAGAGCTGTTCAGAATGGCGTTTGCTGAAGCCGAACACGCAGGATTCGGCGAGAATTTCATGAACATGGGACGTAACAAAGTGCGCTTCATCGGGCACGGGGTCGGCATGGAGATGGATGAATGGCCGGTACTCGCAAAAGGCTTCGACCAACCGCTTGAGGCAGGGACCGTGTTAGCCATCGAACCGAAGATCATCTATCCCGATGGCGGCGTCGGTGTCGAGGACACGGTCATCGTTCACGACGGCATGCCCGCCGAAGTTGTGACCGAGATGGGGCTCGAGCTGCAACGGGTTGGGCAGGCCAAAGCTAATGTAGCCCGGTTTCGTTGAAACCGGGGTGTAGGCCGGATGAAACAGCGGCACAATACGTTCTTTCACCCATTCTCACCCGTTTAGTCTTATGTACTTTCGCAAATGGGTATGATTGGGTGAGGAAATGGATGTGAGCGTCGCAGCAGAATCTCGTTCCGGGAATAATTCAACCTGACCCCGATTCCACACAACCGGATCTTGATACATGGCTGCTGTTCTTCCTCGAGATGCTGAAGAAACAGAAAGACCTGCTCAAGCTGGCCATTGACCGTGAAAATGAACTTTCGGTGCTGTCCGAACTCTCACGGGCCATCGTGGAGATCGCCCGTCAATGAGGACAGGTGACTGTCGCAGATATTCAACGCGTCACCAGCGCCAACCGCAACACCATCAAAAGCCACTTGAAGAATCTGATCCAACAACGTCGGCTAGTCCTGCACGGAAAAGGCAGAGGGGCGTTCTATACATTGTCAGCCGCAGAGGGATGACAAGGTCGGGAGTAGAGAGGAACGTTACTCGCGCGGGTGGCCTGGGGCTTGCCCCAGATCACCCGTCGCTCATTTCACCAGAGTGAACATCTTAGTCGCTGTTCTTCCGTCAACAAGCTTGAGAGAGACGAAATACCTGCCAGATGCGAGGTCTGTTGCTTTGAACGCTACTTCATTCACTCCCGAATTCAGTGTTTCCCCGTTTATTACAGTCGCAACCTTCTGACCCAGGAGATCGTACACATTCAGGTAGACAGTCGTGGGGCTTTCAAGACTCAACGAGAAAGTTGTGCTCAGATTGAACGGATTAGGGTATATGCTGAGTATTTCACTGTTATCGGGTAGTGCAAGATCGCTCGATTCCGACACGTCTGTGAATGCTTCCTTTTCCACGATCAACGTGTCTGCGACGAGTACACTGTCCTCTGAAGTAGACGCCGAGACGATTAATAAGTACTCCCCATCTGGAGCGGCGGCTGACAGAGTAAACACTCTGTCCAGAAATTCTACTGTCTGTCCAGACCGTATGAGAATTGGCTCCTGCCAGAGAGTCAGGTGAGTGGTCTGATCTGGGAATACCATTTCCGACCGGGCCAGACCATGAAATGCATAGTGCTCTCGACTCGCGAAAAATGAAGAGTAGTAAATCTCCCCTCCTTCTGCTGGAATCTGGAGATTACTGTCCGAAAATAATTCCAAAGTCGGAAATTCCGCGTATTCCTCACCCCTTTCCACGCAAACGACATAGGAATTCGTTTCATCTATTGTGCTGTGCGCACCTGCGCCGATAATATTTCCTGATGGTAACACTTCCCCGCTGCCAAACCTGACGTATGAACTGATGTAATAGTATTCCACCCAGTCAACTAGACCAATATCCAGCATTTGCATAATAAACCCACCCGAGCCGAACATGCCGCCAGCGCTACCGAATATCAGAAAATGTCCATCTTGGGTAAAGTGAATATCATGCACATAGGGGTCAGAGAGATCCGGGATAGCTGTACGGGAGTTGTTTTCCCCGTCCACACTGATGTTGCCCACATACGCAGTTGTCCCCCATAGATCGTCGCCTTGAGTCCCAACGTAATAGATTTCACCGGTTGGACTTATTCGCAATTGCGACACCTTAAAACCACGAATGGGTACCGTTTCCGCCACATCCCATACATGCTCACCAACCTCAGATATCCTGAAGTACTGGTTTAAGTCATTACCTCCTAATCCTCTTGTTAACGCTGCGACGAAGAACGCGTGTTCAGATGGATGCCAATCCACGCTCAAACTCCAACTCATCCATTCTTGCGGCCATTCCCAAGACCATTCAAGCTGACCAGATTCACTGAATTTCAACAATTTAATTGGATTATAACTACTCGGGGAGATAAGAATCGCAAAACCCTCCGGGCACCTAACAATATCTGCATCGTAAGAGATATAGAAAGTCCCGACATCTTCACTTCTTGTCCATAGCAATTCTCCCGAAGAATCTGCACACGCAATATTGATGTATGGCTCCATCACTTCACAACTTGCGAAAATGAATCCGCCTTCATTCAAAGCTATAATTCCCGGGACACAATCTGTTTCAAATTCTAGGTACTGCCGAGACCAAATAACTGATCCATCAACCGAGAGTTTAGTGATAATAGCCGGAGCACCCGTGGAGTACAAATACAAGGCATTGTCAACATCCGACCACGCGATGTCGTTAATGGAGTCATTTCTTCCATTCATACCTTCATACCAAGACCAGATCAAATCCCCAGGCTCGGCGAAGCAGGACACAAAGACACTCAAGACGATGACCGTAGATATCAATAGCTGCTTTCTCATCATTTCCTCCTAATGTGGTATTTATTGATATACTTTCAAGAACACTCCAGTGTGGGTAAGATAGCAAGACAATCCGTGACTAGATACATCAAGAATAGAATAGTCTGGTCTTGAAGAGAATAATTCCCGCTTGTCACTGAAATCCATGGCTGAAAAC
>CAJVXH010000080.1 GCA_913009835.1 uncultured bacterium | reverse complement strand
CCCCTCCAGAAGATTGACGGATTCAACAGGTTGAATGTAGCAAAACCTGTTATCCTACAAGGGATACAGCAGATGATGGTGATGCAGGAATACCGTGATTTATAACATCCGTTTACCAGGTAGAAACCTGAAATTGCGGGGATTAACAAAATCGGGGCAAAGCCTGTACCTATGGATAGAACAATTATAACAATCCGATATCCGTGTATCAAGTATCACTGAAATAATGAGAGCCTGTAAAGTCTAGATTTCGCGAGTTTAGACTGATTGCTGGCTCTCATCTTAAGCGTCTCAAATTAGTTGTGCTTCTATTCCAGCTTGCTGACCGCGTTACGAAGGTGATCAGGGGCTAGATGGGAATATTTCATTGTCATTTCCAAGGTCGAATGACCGAGGAGCTTTGATACGGTTTCAACTCCCACACCTGCCATGACTAGTTGACTGGCAAATGTATGACGCCACTTGTGAACATCCCCTTCCAGACCAATTACTTTCAATGCACGCTTCAACTCGCGATAGAACTTATCGCGATGAAGCTGTTTGCTGCCACGCGGCCCTTTGAAGATATAGTCCTTCATATTTTCCTTCTTCTGACGACTGACAAGCTCTCGTGCTGACTGATTCAACGGTAGGATTCGGCTTTTGTTGTTCTTAGGCTTCCATCCTTCCTTGGCTTGGATGATGATATGAGAGCGGTCGCCATCTATAACAACATCTTCCCAGGTCAGAAACATCAATTCAGCCTTTCGAAGACCAGTGTTATACAGGAATTCATGTGCATCACGCCATCCTGGCTTTATTTCGGCCAATATCTTTCGCACCTCATCCTTACTCCAGAATTGTACGCGCCTCGCTTGGTTCGGATTCTTGAAGGACTTGATCTTCAAGGCGGGGCTATGCGCCAAATATCCCCTTTCAACTGCGAAATTGAACAAAGCCTTTACTACCTGTAGGTCAGCTTCAACCGTACGGTGAGCCTTCCCTTCCTCGAAACGGGATGTTAAGAATTCTTCCAGATAGATTGTTCGGATCTGTTGAACCGTATTGATGGTAGGAAAGTGATTCTGAATAAAAGCAAGCAAAAAACGCGCTTTGGCTCGATAGCTTCTTAGCGTAATTTCTTCGGCACGCCTTTCTTTGCTCTGGAAGAACTCGTGGGAAAGATCTTCAAGCGTTATTTCTACCAACTGGTAGTCTGGCTCGCCAAGGTATTCTGCCATCAAATCCTGGTATACCTGATTGGATCGCTTTATTGCATCCGCTTTGCGAGTTGAAATGCTTTCCCGAATGCGTTTCCCCGTATTGGGATCCATGTACGAGATACACCATCTGCCGTTGTCTTTTCGGAAGTAGTGTGTTGGTATTTCAGGCCGTTTCATCTGCCTTCACCTTCTATCGTGTCACTGATTTGTCACTTTCACTAATAAGATAACGCCCGAACCCTTGATAATGCAAGGGTTACGGGCGTTAAGCGGAGGATGAGGGACTCGAACCCCCAAGGGCGTTAACCCGGCAGTTTTCAAGACTAATGACAACAACAGCGATAACAAGCTACAACACATAACCACTGTATTATCAATATCTTCTACATCGTAATAGATCTTTCATTGTTGCGTATTATTGCTGATAATTTCTCTGAGTGTGCCACCAGTGTGCCACGGAATCCACTTGGAACCAAGGATATTAATGGCTTCAACACTGTCATAGTACATGTGTTCACTACCAATTTGCATGAAAGCGCTCTGTATCGTGATGGCCAATGACTCGAGCAGTAGCGACTGAACAGCACATTGATCTCCAAAAAGAGCAACAAGTGATAGCGTACGCGTGGCTGTGATTTCCATTTCACTGCCTCAATCCCCTCGCTGTCAACATGTAGTGTAAACAATTGAACCTGGCCGAAGATCTATTTCTACTCGTCACTGTATGTTGAGACATGCTGCGGATTGTTTCCATCAAGATGTTGACAGATCATCTACTTTCAGCTTGTGAACCTGAATGTCTTCAAAGCACTGGGGATACATGCTTCGTTGTGAAATCTCGAAACTTTGCTGCCATGCCGTCAGTTCTCGAATATTGGTTCATCCGGGCCCAAGATCAGAACCGCAGGTGCGTATGAGCCTGGATCAGGTACTTGTTCTTGCTGATTGGCATCAAGTATACCGTTCAAAATCACTGAGCCGGAGAAGCCATACCTATAGCTTGGCAGGAACTCGCATGCCCGAATCTCAACTTCAAGTCTGGCATCATAAGGCATAGCTTACCCTAAGTATGCTACATGTCCCATTTAACATCCGTCATGTATGCAGCTTGAAATGTATGATATTTGAGATAGTGAGATTCTGTGAGTTGATGCATGAGTCAAAACTCCCATCCAGAATTCTGTTGCTCAAGTACAGCTGTCCAGATCTGACCCACTAACATATATCGCTTCGGTGTTAACATGTAGAGTTAACAATTGATCTTGGCTGAAGACCTATGGTTACTCGTTGCGAGATGTTTGGGCCTGCTGTGGAATGTTTCCACCATAGATGTTAACAAATGTGCGAATTCTATAGCTGTGAGTTTCGTTCCTTTCCGAGGTGCGAGCAATTCAATATTCGATGTGAACCTGAAGAAGAACTATGTGAGTATCAGCTGAAAATCCCCCCAAAGTGGTCAACAGCTATGTGGTCAACAACGCCTGCTATGACAACTCGCTAGCCAGTGCTCGACAGCTGTTGCTATCATCTGTGATTTATTGCGAGTACCTTGTTGACCAAATCACTATCAACTATCTACACGGTATGATTCCATTCTGACAAAGATCCCCGCTTCCCTAAGAGTTCGGGATTGGATTGGGAAGCAGCGGTTTTCCGGTGAAATCGTCTGGAAAAACACTGTATATTGTCTCATAATAAATGGATACAAGATCATACCAAAATTCTGGTAAGTATACCCCCCCCCTCTCCTGTGTACTAACTATGTGTTCTTACCAGATTATGCTGTGTATCCCGAAAACTCAGCTGAATCATGCTGTTCAGCCGTTCTTTGAACCATTTTCACCGGAAGGATTTTCCGGAACCTTCGTGAACCAGTACATGTTACCTTTTCCTCGTTTTCCATAAGGTCCCTGGTACCGACCCTTAACGAGTACACCAGCTTTCACGAGCGCATTGATGTGGTTTCGGATAGTACGTTCGGTGCATCGCAGCTTAGAAGCAAGCTTTGCTTCTGATGGGAAACAACAATAGCCGCCGAAATTGAAGCTACGTAGCTCCTTGTATGTTCCAATTACAGCAGTTTTCAGACCTAGATCATACAGTACATCATCTGATAGAATGAGTTTCTCGAGCTGAGACTTAGGTACGGGTGGCTTCGGAGGAATGTATGTCTGCTTTCGCCGATATGCCCTCTTCTCATGTTTGCCATTCCAAAAACCTCGCTTTGACGCTAACTGAGCTGAAAAAGCAGCTTGAATTGTCTGTTCCAGCCATGTTGATTCGCCACGCTGTTCATCCCATTTTGCACGTCGAAGCTGTGACGTACGCATAAAACACTCAACTTGACCCAATCCACTTCCATCCATAGAGCAACACCAGAAGACGAGTATCCGCGCAAGTGCCAATTCGGCTTCCGAGCGTGACTTATATCCTTGTGGAGTTCGATCGGTTGGTTCAGGAGAATCTGAAATACCATACAGTCGTCTGAATTTTTGTCCGTTCTGTGCGCTTCTAGCACGTTCAAGGATTTTCAGATCCTCATTCGAAAGCGACTTCCCTTCAATCCCAGCTTGAGCTTTTACTGTCGGTTTTGCGGAACGATAGCTCGTTCTCGGGGGCCACTCGTATGGCCAATAAGTTTCAAGTAAGTGTCCGAGGAAGGAGTCAGCTGTCGGAATCCTCGAATTGAACGACGGAAGGAAATGTCCGGTGAGTGCTATGAAACATCTGTTAGTGAATAGCTCGAGTTGTCCGAATCCGTGATCGTGACCGTTAAAGGATTTCTTCCCACGGCCACTTTTCATGATGAGATCAGCAACCATGGGTGCATCTACAAACGCGTGAAGTCCATTCCCGGAAAACGAGAGTTCGACAGGTGCATTCAGGTTGGCGAGCAACGCTTCGACAAATGGCACAGTGGCACCGTCAGCGTCAACCGCATCATCGATATCGATTCCAACGAGTCCACTACTACCTGTGAATACGAAACCAACCCCATCACCGACTCCTCTTGAATAAAGTCGGACAGCTGTTTCCAAGCTCAGTTGTTGACAAGAGAAATGCCAACCTGATAGAAGCAAACCAGATTTTGGATCAATGGGTACCTTGCTGAACTTATTTGAACCATTCCTGGGAATGGCCTTCCATAGAACCCAATGACCCTGTTCTGCTAGCCGTCGAGGAATCAGGTTACCAAGCGTGTTGGCATTCTCCGGTTGTACAGAGATGATCTCACGCTTGAGTTCACACCGGCTTCCTGTTGACAATGGGATCGGAGGCATGGAAACAACAGGTATCAAGCCTGCCGTTCACGTTTTTGATCGATCCAGTTCCAGAACGCCTCACTATCGATCAGAACACGTTTCCCGATTCTAACCAAGGCACTGTCCAGCCCATTCGTCTTGGCATGGAAGATTGCCCATCTGAGACTGCTTTCGGAAGGCCACAGCCCAGCCAACACGGCTTCACGGACTGTGTAAAGGCGACGGTTTTCAGATTTGTTCACGGAGAACCTCCAACAGTAGTAGTGTTGCACTACAAGCCAGATGCTTGCTAGATGTTGGAGTAGTATGCAGAAAAACGGTTGGCAGGATTAAGGACAATTTGACCTTGAAATTGTCCGCCTCCTCACGACTTGGATGGCCAGTTCACTATCGGCCACTCAATTTCCGGAGCGTGTTGATCAATAGTTATAGCCTCTTGTAACTGATTATTTTGATCCTCAGTCAAATCCCACTCATTTTCCATCATAAGGCATATCATGAAAGGATATCTGATCGTTGTGTTAGCCATACATGCACTGATATCCTTGCTTTGCACTTTATCAGGTCCACCAGCGTCTACCATAAGAGACAAGAGATTATTTTTCAAATCCTCTACTAGTTTCTTCGCATGAGAAGAATCATCTCTATATCTATTTAGTTCTCGTAACAATGTCAGCTCTTTTGGATTAACTTCATGCGCAGCATCTTCTCTAGTATACTTTCCAGATTCGTATAAAAAATAATATTTTAGAATATTAGGGAATTTACCATAACCTGCTTTTCTTTTTTTGAGCCCAAATACTTCAGGAATGCTTTTATTCTTTACCGGCTGTAGTTTATGAAGGCTATCGACAAGATAATCATGAAGATCAGGTGGGAGAATTGCTCCATCACGCAAGTGTTTCATAGCCAGGTGTAGCATGAGACAGCAAGCGGAAGAAGATCCGTTTTCGGAAAACTCGCGAAGCAGTTTCACTTGGGCTTCACAGCACGGATACGATTTCAGTGTTACTGTCAAACCTGATTCGGTCTCGAGCTTTCTGCATCTAAGTGGGTGCCTACTCATGCATTCCCCGAAATGAATAGCTTGTTCATCTTTTCTACCACGGAGGCTGTATGTGCTTCGCTGAGATGCGCGTAGCGCTTTACCATCTGAAGAGTTTTATGCCCGAGTACAGCCGCGATTTCACCTGGTGTTGCACCTGACATAGCTAGATAGGAAGCTGCTGAGTGTCTCAGGTCATGCCAACGAAAATCTTCGATTTGAGCTTGGTTTAGGGCTAGCTCCCAAGGAGCTCGTAAATCCATCGGTCTCTTCGGATCCTTCTTGCTGGGAAATATTAGGTCCGTTTCAAGGCTTCGCACTTTTGAACGATCGCGAAGCAGCTCCAACGCGCGACCCTTAATTGGTAATACCCTTCTTTCCTGGTTCTTCGTTTCATGCAAAACGATTAATTCACGTGCGAAATCTACCTGTTCCCACTTTGAACCCCAGATCTCCGCCTTACGTGCACCGGTAGAAAGAGCAAGTATGACAGAAAGAAGTAAATCTGGATTCTTACTTACCTTGCATGCAGCCAACAATCGGTTCCGTTCATCGTCCGAAAGGTACCGAACCCTCCCACGTGGTTCCTTGAGCTTTGAAACCCTAAGCACAGGGTTAGTCTCAATCCATTGCCATTCTTTCGAAGCTACTGTGAAGGGGTGGCTCAATGCGGCCATGTATCGATTGACAGTTGAATCACTCCGCTCACCTTCGCGCAAAGTATCCCTTGCTTCGGTGATCAATGCTGGGGTAATGTCCGATAGCAAACGCTTTCCGTAGCGTTCGCGCCACCACTTTAGCTGACGTTGTTGATTTCGGGGGTCTTTCTTATGCAGTAAGACCGTGTTCTCGTAGCGCTCGATAAGGTCGGCGAGTGTATGTCGTTTGGATTCGACGGTGGGTAAATGCCTCCCTGCTTTGAGGTCTGCATCATTCTGATTAGCCCATTGCTTGGCATCAGTCAGTCTGTCGAACGTGGCATACTGTGTCGGGTGGCCCTGAATACGCACCCGTACTCGATATGCGATTTTTCCAGTTCGTTTCGATTTCCGTTTCTCTATGCTTGCCATGACTACCCCCGATCACTACTGTATTCCGATAGCAATAAGCTACAAAATCCTGCAACAGGCAGCAACGGGGGAGTGTTAATCCGGTGCTCTCAAGTTACAAAACACTAATTATCAAAGTTTTGTATAAAGTTTACCTCGTAGATGGGCCATATTTGGGCCGAGAGCCCCGCAATTCTTGGTGAATCGTAGATGAGTTTCGTGCTGTCTATTGAGCCCATCAATACATGTTTTCTTGGAGTTGCGGCACAATACATGTAGCTTCAAGCACTGAACTGAGTCAGCTCTGGCAGGCATGGTATGCAATTCATCAAGAACGGTCCAGACGTTCCAGATCGACTACTGAACGCTCATGAGGATGGGAAGGTTGTATTCTTCTGCGGTGCAGGGATTTCTTACCCTGCGGGCTTGCCAGGATTCCATGAGCTCACACAGAAGCTGATGGAATCTTTTGGTGTACTTGAATCAGCAACCATCAACTCGGCTGTTGAATCATATCAATATGATGTAGCCATTGGATTGCTCGAACAACAAGTCCAAGGTCGACGTGAGGCCGTTCGAAACAAACTGGCAGAACTCCTCACGCCAACACCTGAAAAAGCCAGTGCCATAGAAACTCACCAAGCACTTCTCACACTTTCACGGTGTGGCAATGGCAATCTTCATCTTGTCACCACGAACTTCGACAGGCTATTTGAGCAAGTAACTAACAGCCTTAATCCAAAACCTCCTCGCTATGAGGCCCCGCTTGTTCATATTCCAAAGAACAATTTCAATGGTTTGGTTTACCTGCACGGGCTACTCCCAGAACAGACTAAAGACACCAATCTCGACAGACTGGTGGTCACTAGCGGCGATTTTGGTCTTGCGTACCTCACTGAGGGATGGGCAGCGAAGTTTGTCAGCGAGCTGTTTCATCGATTCACAGTTTGCTTTGTCGGATACAGTATCTCCGATCCAGTCCTACGATACATGTTGGATGCCATTGCTTCTGACAGGCAAATGGGTGAACCAGTTCCTGAAATGTTTGCATTCGGAAACCACTCTAAGCACGGGAAAGAAAAGGAAAAAGAATACTGGATCTCGAGAAATGTGACACCGCTTCTTTATCGTAATTACCGACGTCATTACTATCTGCATAGAACACTGCGCGAGTGGGCTTCTATGTACAAGAAGGGAATACTCGCAAAGGAAAGCAACATTGCTAAACATGCTCTGGCTGGGCCACAGGTTAGTACGCGCCAAGATGATACAAACGGTCGTGTCCTATGGTCACTTTGTGATATATCCGGTATACCAGCTGAACGGTTCGCAGGTTTAGACCCAGCCCCTCCGATCGAATGGCTTGAGTATGTCGGCTATGGTAAGCCTTCCCAGGAAAGACAAACAGAACCTGATTCACCGCCAACTACCGCTGATCAGTTCACAATTGAATCAAAGATAGATTTGAGACCATACCTTCTGAAGGATTCAGGAGTTCCGGTACCCGTCGATGTTAATGGCAAAGACTATTCGCGAATTGCTTTGCAGCTCGGACGTTGGCTCACTCATCATCTTGATGATCCAAGAGTAGCCCTCTGGGTCGCTGACAACGGGGGCAAATTGAGTCCAAGATTTGCTTTCCAAATAAACCAAACACTACAGGAATCAAACCTCTCAGACCCTGTTTGCACGTTGTGGCAGATCATATTGACAGATCGTCTGAAATCGCGCTCACCCCTTATTGGATTTCAACTGCATCACTGGAAAGAAGAATTCGTTGAGTTCGGACTAACCACTACTGCTCGGTTCCATCTACGGCAGATACTGACACCCCGCGTTCAGATCCGGAAGCTGTTTCGATGGTGGGATGACAGAGATGAAGAAAACAAAAAGGAAGGAAAGCCACCGAAGCGAGTCAGAGATCTTGTCGAGTGTGAGGTCGAACTGACAGCAGATCATATCATTGGAAGTCTCAGTGATCTGCAATCCCAACCTGAGTGGAATAATGCACTCGTTGAATTTCTTCCAGACTTGGTATCCTTGCTTCACGATGCACTAGACCTGATGAAGTCAGTGGGCAGCATCAGTGATAAACACGACTTGGCATACATTGACATCCCTTCGATAAGCCCTCACAAACAGAACAATCATCATAATGACTGGGTTATCTTGGTCGACTTGACGCGCGATGCATGGCGTGCTGCGTTGGAAACCTCGCCTGAACATGCACGCTTCGTCTTTGATGGTTGGAAGTTCATCCGGTATCCATTGTTCCGCCGACTTGAGTATTACGCTGCTGCAAACTCAGATCTCCTGACACCGAAACAAACCTTGGACCTTCTGCTTCAAGAGGACGGGTGGTGGTTGTGGTCAGTCAGCACACAGCGTGAGATAATGCGGCTGATTGTGGATTTGAGTCCAAAGCTGAATGCTCGTGAGAGGGCACGATTGCTAAATGCTATCCTGGCAGGACCGCCCAAGCACATGTTCAATCCTGAACTTGATGATGTCGCATTCAACGAGATAACAGAGCGAGACATATGGTTACGACTCGCCAAGATCAGATCAGCTGATGTGTCGCTAAGTGCTAAGGCTCAAAGCAAGTTCGATGAGATATCTCAGCAACATCCCAAGTGGGAACTATCAGAAGATGAGCGCGAAGAATTCCCATCTTGGATAGGCGATGTGGACGACCCACGACCGTTTGAACGCACTCCAAAGAACCTGAAGGATCTTGCCGAGTGGTTAAAACAGCATCCCAAGGCCGACCATTGGGAAAATGACGACTGGGAATGGCGATGCGGAAATGATGTCCAAGTGTGTGCTGATGCTCTTGCTATGCTCGCTAACGATGGCACATGGCTAACTGACAGGTGGAGTACAGCGTTATATGCCTGGTCAAAAGATGAACTGGCGGCGCAGTCATGGGAAGTCATCGGCGCTTTGCTCATCGAGTATGAATCAAGCATCACTGATGGAATGACTTGGTCGCTGGGAGTTTGGCTCCAAGCGCAGTCAAAGGTGATTGAAACACATCTGGAACGGTTTTTCAAGCTAATCCAAACGGTGCTTGAAGTTCACAAGAATGATGCTTCTGAATCGGCTGACCGAGACGCCTTGAACACAGCAATCAATCAACCAGTTGGCATCGCAACTCAGGCTCTTCTCCAGCGATGGTTTCTTCAGGAGCTTGAGGATAGTCAGGGTATTCCAGAACCATATAGGCAGCTTTTTAGTGAATTGTGTGATTCAAACTCCGGTGGGCTCATTCATGGACGAGTAGTACTAGCTGAGCGACTCATGCTGCTGTTCAGAGTAGATGAAAACTGGACAAGGGAACAATTAATTCCAGCGCTGGATTGGAACAGGTCTGTATCTGAAGCAGCTGCTATGTGGGAAGGATATCTCTGGACAGCCCAATTGTATATTCCGCTGTTTGATACTATCAAACCATCCTTTCTTGATACTGCGAAGCACTATGATGAACTCGGTCCCAAGCGAGATCGATATGGGCTGTTACTCGTTTACGCATCTCTTGAAATGCAGTCTCTGTTTGGCAAAAAAGAGATGGCTGAAGCGTTCAGATATTTGCCTATGGATGGCTTGGAACATGCTGCCAAAGCACTAGTCCAAGCATTAGGCGCTTCCGGCACCAGTCGAGACGAGTACTGGACTACCAGAGTCAAACCGTTCTTCTCTTCAATCTGGCCAAAGGTTCGTATTACCCAATCGGACAGGCTTTCATCAAATCTCGCTGAGCTGTGTGTTGTTGCAGGCAATTCATTTCCTCAAGCATTTGAGACAGTGAAACCATGGCTAAAGCAACTTAAACACCCTGATTACATTATGCGTCTCATCCCACCAACGCAGATTTGTGAGCAGTATCCTGATGAGACACTGTGCTTTATTGATAAGACTTACAGCGAACAACCTTGGGAACCAGATCATCTCAAGGGGTGCTTGGATCGAATTGTCGCCGCAAAACCTAGCCTGAAGGAGAATCCATCCATCCGCCGATTCAGAGAGTACCTACGCACATCGGTTTAGAGCTCAGCTTCGGTGCTTGGTGCTATATCTTGTTAAGGGTGCTTGATGGGAAATGCAAACCATCGGATTCGTCATGATCCAATCTAAGGGGGTGTTGTCTCCTTCCTGCGGTACACCATATCCGCCCAGACGCTCAACCCCACTACGCTTATTCCCTTGACAGCCAGTAGCGCATGACGTAGCTTGGGTTTGGCTCGGAGCGTCTGTATGCTGGACAAACAGCGTGATTGCGCCGTTATGGTAGGAAATGTGGGTGTGTGCTCATTCCTTGAGCGGCTTACCTTGACACACCCGTCGAGCCAGGCATCTGCCGGATGATTCTGAGGCTTGATGACCCAATTTCGACCGTTCTGATTTATGTATCACGTTGATTTGATTCACAACGACACCAACATCTTTGGAAGCGCTGCATGTCGCCAACAAACCCGCAGGAACCGTGGGGGCCGGACAACCCGCACCCATTGTCAAAAGTCAAGACGGAACTGGTCTGGGAAGGGAAGTACGACGAATGGGGCAACCGCCGTGAGGTGGACGTCGCCGGGTCGGCGATGCCATTGCAGCGTATCGAGACCGTTGACGAGCCACGCTCGCGTGCATCTGCGAAGGGCGAGACGTTCGCGATGCAGTTCGACGAGGAAACCACCCGTCTTGACGATTTCCGCAACCAGCTCATCTGGGGCGACAACAAGCTGGTAATGGCCAGCCTGCTGAAGGACTTCAAAGGCAAGGTTGACCTGATCTACATCGATCCGCCTTTCGATGTTGGGGCGGATTTTGCAATGAAGGTTCCGATAGGAGACAGAAATGACAGCCTAATAAAAGATCAATCGATTCTCGAAATGGTCGCATACCGCGATATTTGGGGTAAGGGGTCTGATTCATATCTTCACATGATCTATGAAAGATTATTGCTGTGCAGGGAACTTCTATCTGAAACTGGCAGCCTATACATACACCTAGATTGGCACGTAGTTCACTACGTTAAGCCCGTTCTGGATGAAATATTTGGTCGTAGTGGTAACAGTAGTGATGCTGGTTTTAGAAGTGAAATTATATGGAAGTCAACAAGTGCACACAGTGATTCACGTAGGTATGGCTCTATTCATCAAAATATCTTGTTCTATTCAAAAGGAGAATCTTGGACTTGGAATGATCCCAGGCAAGATTATGATGATAAATACGTTGAAAATTACTTTCGATATACTGATGAGACTGGCAGAAAATTTAAAAGCGGTGATCTTTCTGCATATGGTTTACAAGGTGGTGGATATGAATATGAATGGAAGGGACATACGAAACTCTGGCGCTGTCCAAGCTCTACAATGGAGCGACTCGACAAGGAAGGACGCATTTACTACACTAAGAACGGTATCGCAAGACTCAAACAATACTTTGATGAATCTAATGGAATGCCTGCCCAATCAATTTGGGATGATAAAAGCGTTCAATATGTAGTTTCGTGGGGGGGTGAAAAGCTGCCATATGAAACTCAAAAATCTGAAGGACTACTGAGACGTATTATTGAGGCCTCTTCAAACGAAGGCGACCTCGTCGCCGACTTTTTCTGCGGAAGCGGGACAACAGGTGCTGTCGCCGAACGGCTCGGCCGGCGCTGGATAATGTGCGACCTGGGACGCTTTGCCATTCACACCTCGCGCAAACGTCTGATCGGTCTGCAACGTGACTTGCACGAGCAGGGCAAACCGTATCGCGCGTTTGACGTATACAACCTCGGTCGTTACGAACGTCAGTGGTGGCAGAAAAACCGTCTCCGGGGTGCCGACGAGGAACACCGCCGTGTCGTACTCGAATTCTTCAAAGCGGAGGTGCTTGATCCCACGAGGACACCGAGCCCGTTGATCCACGGACGCAAAGGTCTAGCATTATGCCACGTGGACGGCATCGATTCCATTTTCACACGCGAGGAAGCCGAAGCTGTTGCCAAGGCGGTGCAGCAAGCTGGTGGGAAGGAATGCTACTGCCTGGCGTGGGAATTCGAGATGGAGCTGCGGTTGGTAACTGAGCGGCTGAAGGTGGAGACGGGCGTCAAGCTGAAGCTGGTTCAGATCCCACGCGAAATCATGGAGAAGAACCGGACCACGCCGCCGCCGTGGCTGGAGGTGGCCGTGCTCGAGGCCGAACCGGTCTATCATACTGACGACAATGGCCAGCGCACGGTTGACGTCAAGATCACCAGCTTCATCCCGTCCCTGGCAGAAGTTCCGACGAAGGAGCTGGAAGCGATCAAGGAACGTGCGGCGAAGAGTGGGATGGATTTCATCGACTTCTGGGCGGTGGATTTCGATTATAATCCGGCAAATCCCGACGAAGTCTTCGAACATCACTGGCAGGACTACCGCACGCGTAAGGACCGTTCGCTGAAGACCATCTCCGACGCTGCGCACATCTACAAGACTGATGGCCCGCACACGATCTGCTTGAAGGTCGTCGATACGTTCGGGTGCGATACGAGTATTACCTTGAAGGTCTGAAGGAAAGTTCTTGACTGATTGATTTGGAGCTAATGATGCTTCGCGTGGATGTTGCCACAGAATTGTTGATCTGGGCTCTGGAGCGGTCGGGGCGAGAACCTGATGACCTGATGGGAAGATTCCCGCGTCTCCAGCAATGGCTCCTTGGTGATGTGCAGCCGACACTGAAGCAACTTGAATCATTCTCCAAAGCCGTCTATGTACCGCTTGGCTATCTGTTCCTTCTTGAACCGCCTAAAGAAACCACCCCCATCCCTGACCTGCGCACGATGGGCAGCGCAGACCTGAGCCGAATCAGTCCGAACCTGCTGGATACGATCTACCTCTGTCAAAACCGTCAAGCGTGGTACCGTGATTACGCCCGAACCAGCGGTGAAGACACGTGCGACTTTGTCGGTTCGACCACGGTAAATAGCCCCGTTGAATCCACTGCCGCGATGATTCGAGCCAAGCTAGGATTCGATCTGGAACAACGGCGCTCGTATTCGACGTGGACAGATGCTCTCCGCGAATTCATCAGCCAAGCGGAATCGGCAGGCGTACTGGTGATGGTCAGTGGGGTGGTCGGCAACAACAACCGACGCAAGTTGGACCCCGAGGAGTTCCGTGGCTTCGCCATCGCCGACGAGTACGCACCGCTCGTATTCATCAACGGGGCTGACACAAAGGCCGCCCAGATGTTCACGCTGGCCCACGAACTCGCGCACTTATGGCTGGGCGAAAGTGCCCTTTCTGATGTGGACCCACATGTTGCCCCCGGTCATCGGATTGAACAGTGGTGCAATTCCGTTGCGGCTGAAGTTCTGGTGCCCCAAAAGGATTTCGCCTTGGCGCTTCCGAAAAATGAGCTGCTCCATGCAAAGCAAGATCTTGCACGTCGATACAAAGTCAGTACGCTGGTAATCATCCGACGGATGTTTGACATTCGCCGGTTGACGTTCGACGAGTATCGAGATGCATATGAGGAGGAGCGGGCACGCTTAATGGCAATAAAAAGGGCCGGTGGTGGGGACTTCTATCTGACTCAGCCTGCCAGGGCAAGCAAACGATTCGTCAAGGCGTTGGTGGTCAGCACACTCGAGGGCCACACTCTTTATAAAGAAGCTTACAGCCTGTTGGGGATCAAGAAGTCGGCCACGTTCGAGGAATTCGGACATCGGATGGGGATTATTGCATGACCTACCTAATAGACTCAGATGTCTTCATCCAGGCGGAGAAGCTGCATTACGGAATGGACTTCTGTCCCGCCTTTTGGGACTGGCTCGATGACAGGAACCAAGCCGGGCAAGTGTTCAGCATCGAGAAGGTCGAGTCCGAGTTGGTAGCTGGAGATGATTCCGTTTCCGAGTGGGCATTGGAGCAGGGCGGGAGGTTCTTCCTTCCTCCAGACGACAGAATCCTTGGATCGTTGCAGATTGTGAGTCAGTGGGTCGTAAACCAGCAACAGTACAACCAATCCGCTGTCAACGTATTTCTTCAGGCAGCCGACTACTACCTCGTAGCCCACGCACTGGGTCACGAGTATGTTGTCGTCACTCACGAGAAACCAAGCGATGGAAAGAAGGTGAAGATTCCAAACGTTTGCATTGGATTGAAAGTGCGGTGCATGACGCCGTTCGAAATGCTACGCCGCGAACGGGCAAGGTTTGTATTAGGAAAATGAAGTAACAACTGTTATTGAGGGGGATGAACGTGAAAGCTGAGCGGCAGAAGTCCACATCGGTTACAACGCGTCTTACCCTTGAACCACTCTATGATCCATGGGAAGAACCGAACTCCTTTCGCACGCGTTCGGAAAAACCCGGCGAACTGGCACAGATCAAGCGTGGACGGCGGCGGACAGGGATCGCCATTGTCCAGAATTTGCGTGATGTCGTCCGTGAATGGCGTGACAACGAGTACCCCGGCGCCAGCGACACCACCCGCATCCTGCTCGATTATTGGTTCCGCCGTTCCCACCGTCGTACTGCCCCCGATGGCACAGAATACCAGTTTCGTTACTACTACTGCCAACGTGAAGCCATCGAGACCCTGATCTATCTGAAGGAAGTGCGCAGCATCCACTCGCTTTCGCAGCTCATCGGCGAATATGGCCTTTCTGTGTCACGCGAGACGGAAGCGCTTGGTGTGACCGATAACGAGGACGCCTGGAGTCGGTATGCGTTCAAACTCGCCACCGGAACGGGCAAGACCAAAGTGATGACGCTGGCTATCGCTTGGTCGTACTTCCATGCCTTACGTGAGTCCGACTCACCGATGGCGAAACATTTCGTTGTGATCGCGCCGGGACTGACCGTCTTCGAGCGGCTGAAACTGGACTTCGTCGAAGAAGACATCTTCCGCACGGACCCGTTGATTCCGCCCGAGTGGATCGGTGATTGGAATATGAGCGTCGTGTTACAGTCAGAAGCCAGTGGTGCGGCGACTGGCGGTGTCATTTACCTGACCAACATCGACCGACTGTACGATCCGAACAAACGTAAGAAGTCCGGCAATAACGATACGTACGATTGGCTTGGACCGGCAGTATCGAAAGCCAGCGCCCTGAACACCGGTGAGCATTTGCGTGAACGGATAACGCAGCACCGTCGGGTGATGATCCTGAATGACGAAGCACACCATATCTGGGATCCAGACCTCGCGTGGTCGCAGGCAATCGAATACCTGCACACCCAGATCAAAGAAAAGTACGGCGAAGACCTGGTCGCGCAGCTCGACTTCACCGCCACTCCGAAAGACAACAAGGGCCAACTGTTCAAGCATGTCGTCTGCGATACCCCACTCGGTGAAGCTGTGGACGCTGGGATCGTCAAAACACCAGTCATCGGTAAGTCCAAGCAGAAGCTACGTGAAGAACCCAACGACGATGCGGCCTACCGGTACGACAGGCACTTGCGTTTAGGTTATGAACGGTGGAAGAAAAGCCGTGACGAATGGGCGGAAGTCGGGAAGAAAGCACTGCTGTTCGTCATGTGCGAAAGCACCGAAGCAGCTGATCAGATTACACATCGGCTGAATACCGACCCGACATTCGAAGATCTGAAGGACAAAACAATCAACCTGCACACGAATCTGAAGGGAAAGGTCAAAAAGGTCGGACGTGGAGAAGCGGCACAGTACAAGTTTGTCGCGAACGAAAAACAGATTAACGAAGACGATCTGCGCACATTGCGAAAGCTGAGTCGTGAGTTGGACAGCGACAATAGTCCATACCTGTGCATC
>CAJVXH010000079.1 GCA_913009835.1 uncultured bacterium | reverse complement strand
GACGTCACATTGTACGATATGTGTCGCTTTGTGCTCTCTGTGTTTTTTTTTTTCATTTTTTTTTTATTTCTCTTTTTCTGTTTTCTATTTTTTTTTTTTTTTTTTAATGATACGGCGACCACCGAGATCTACACTCTTTCCCTACACGACGCTCTTCCGATCTCTTCTCGTATTCCGTATATTCGACCTATTCTTATGATGATGTCCGCGCGTTAGTTCCAGGCATTCCAACTCCTGTATGAGAAGTTCAATGATAGATCTAGTGAATAGCATGAAGCCCTTATAAGCAACGGGCAGGTACGAGCTACGAATAAGGAGATATGTGGATAATATGTATCAGAGCGGTGTGGTAGGATATGCAAAAGATTCCGTACCTATCTGTATATGCGAGGATACGAGCACAGCACGAGCGGATGACAGCTAAAATGAGAATACTTGTGCTGGTGTGCCTGAATAGACTGGTATGGCGGGACGTGTGAAAACGTTATCCTGGGAGGGTTACAGTCGTGCGTGATCAGGCTGGAGCAACAAATCGTCAACTTCACACAGTCTTTATCGAGACGCGATTGCTGCCATCAATTGCCTAATCATAGATGGTACATGCTAATTATCACCATCATTGCCAGAACGAACTTCTCGTGCAGCCAGTTGACCACATGCTGCGGAGACATCACTTCCCCGGCTTTTGCGAAGTATTACTGTTCTGCCTAATCGTGCCAACTCCGCTGCCACACGTTCAATAGCCTGTTCGTCAGCTCGACGGAATGACCCCGCTGCGTCATTATAGCGCAGCAGGTTAATTTTTGACGGAAGACCATCAATCCATTGGTGAAGAGCGCGGGCATCTTCCAGCTGATCATTGAGACCTTCGGCAACGATGAGCGCTATCGTAATCCTGTGTCTGGTTTGCTGAGCGTAATAGCTGAGAGCCTCGTGAACACTTTTGAGTGTATATCGTCCGGCGAGGGGCAGCACTTCTCTGCGAATCTCATCGTGGGGGGACGAGATGGAGAAGACGAGTTTTGGTGGTGGGGAATACTCTGCTAACTTACGTATCTGAGCGGGGATACCGACGGTCGAAATGGTTACTTTGCGTTTTGATAGCGCGATACCATCACCATCGGTTAGCAGATCGTAGGCTTTCATAACCTGTTCAAGGTTGGCCAGCGGTTCGCCCATTCCCATGAACACAACATTGCTGATTCGCGCTTCGGAATTCTGACGGATGGCGAGAAAACTCCCGATAATTTCGGCGGCAGTCATATTGCGACTCAGCCCCATCTGCCCGGTCGCGCAGAAGGTACAGCCAAACGCACACCCCACCTGGCAGGACAGGCAGACGGTGTTCCTGTCTTCAGTTGGGATGTTTACGGCTTCCACCCGTTCCCCATCTGACAATTCAAACAGGAACTTGCTGGCGGAGTCGGGATCTTCCCCTTGAACTTGTTCGACAATGCGTGGCAGCTGTAATACGAACCTGCTATTTAACTCTTCTCTCAGCTTCTTTGAAAGGTCGGTCATCTGGTCGAATTCGAATACACCTCGATAGTATATCCAGGAATATAGTTGCTTTGCGTGGAATGGACGATATCCCATCTCATTCAGTAATTCGATGAGCTGGTCTCGAGAATACCCTAATAGCGGGATTATTCCGGTCTTATCTTTAGTCATCATCATGTAACAAAGGTAGCCGAAGAGAGTGGCAATTCAAACTGGGTTCGCCCAGATTATCGAACCGGAACCCAGAAGTTTTGAGAGCCGCAGTAATTCGGCAAATGGCGCCGCTGGAGTTGCTTCTCCCTCTCTATCGTCGCCACATTTAAGGTTGTAAAGGTGCTGAGCATCAAACTTGGATGTCGAGTATAGCTGGAAGTATTATAAGTTGTATACCAACATCTAAGTTGTGGCAAAACACAAGCTTAACAGCTGTTATGATGGGTCTAATTCTCGCCGGGCATAAAACCGGCTTTTGAGTGATGGTATTTGGAGGAAAGATGACACGCTACACGATTGCACTGCTAACCTTGATATTCCTGCTTATAGCGGGAATTAGCACCCTGTGTGCCGAAGAGAGTTACACAACAATCGCCATACCCCAACAGTCGGGATTGTCTGCATCATTGAATGTTTTGGATTCTACCCCTGGTCAAACCTCAATTCAGTGGAGTGCTTCTGAGCTGATAATTGTTCGGGATGGAAATGGTGATTTGAAATATCAGGTTCCTGGTCCACGTTCGATTGAAACTGAAGACATCTTCCCGGTTCATGGCGGCTATGTTGCCTTGCCGTGGGGATTTGAAGGGAATCTTCGCATCAAGAGTGCCGATTTCTACCGTTTGAATTCTCTGGATGATTTGGTGGCGGATGCAACCATGCGCACCGCCGGGGTGTATGCAGATGACTTCGTTCAGTTGGGGGAAGCTGTAATATTCCGTGATATGGTGATAGCACCCTTAACGATTCAGCCGGTGGTTGAAGGTGTTGACGGATCCATTTGGGTCGCGGCGAATCTGGATCTAGAGGTGAAGGTTGGGGAGCCGATGGAGGAGCAGTCTCGGCTGGAGCATCAACGTCCGATTTCGCGCGCCTTCCTTCCACTTTATGAAGCGATTTTGTTGAACGAAATCGATGATATGGGCCTTGAAGTGGCGGACACCAAAGGTTCATACCTGATTGTTTCCTCGACCACATATGAAGCTCAGTTGATTACTTCTGGCTTCGTTGACTGGAAGAGGCAGACTGGTTTCAATGTTGTGATAGAGACCTTTGATCCCAACGATGGCTTGAGTTTGCAGGATCTTACTGACATCGTGAGTGATGCTTACGACACTCTGGATCCCCCGCTCGAATATGTACTGCTGATGGGTGACCAGAACCGTGGAGAGGATTCTATTATCCCGGCCAACTACATAGCTCATCCGGAAGAACCAACGGAGAATGACGTAACCGATTGGCCCATTACCTTCTTGGATGGACAGGATTATTTCCCCGAGGTAATGATCGGCCGGTTCAGTATCGGAGATACTCAAGAAGCGGTCAAGGTGACTCGTCGCAGTGTTCGTTACGAAAAGAATCATGAGAACATCAGTCTGACAGATCCGTACTGGAATTCAGCAGCTATAGTCGCTGGAAACTATAACGAGGGCGGTGGCAATCCCTTAACTCCTGTTGCAATCAGCCAATGGCTGGCTGACCAGATGCGTCAGAACTGGGGTTTTGGTCAGGTCTATGAGCTGTACTGGAGGCATGGTGGCAATAATGCCAATGCGCAGGACATAACGGCTGCAATTGAAGAGGGCGTGAGCTGGGTTACTTACCGTGGCTGGGGAAACGCTTCAGGTTGGGTAAAGCCTGAATTTGGAATTTCCGATGTCGAAGATCTGACAAATTACAACAGATTACCGGTAGTTACTTCCTTCGTTTGCAATACGGGCGATTTCGGAAATGGTTTGAATGGAGGCAAGTGCTTCGGAGAGGCTTGGGTTACTGCTGGATCAGTCAACGAGCCGATTGGTGCCGTGGCAGTAATTGCACCCTCGGACCTTCACACTTTCACTCGCTACAACAACTCGCTGATCGCAGGTTTCTATCACGGGGTCTACGAAGACAACCTTCACACCATATCCAGTGCGCTTCTCAGGGCAAAGACTGAGCTATACCTCGGCTTCCCGCTTGAGCGTGGTCAGAATGACTTTGTAGAGTTCTACTATCATGTTTACCACGTCCTCGGTGATCCAGCTTTGAGTTTCTGGCGTGGAGTACCGAAAGAATTCGATATTTCCATGCCTTCAGAAGTTCCCCTTGGACAGGGTCATGTTGACATCACGGTGCAGGGTCAGAGTGGACCACACAAGCACGCCTACGTGCAATTGATTCAAGGCGAAAATCTGTTTGTCGGTTCATATACAAATGAGAGTGGTGTTGCCTCACTCGATATCATTCATGCGGTCGAGGGTGACATTGAGGTTACGATCACAGCCCCTAACTATCTTCCGATTGAGGACATCATTACTGTCGAGCAGCAGCAGAACTCAGTGGGTGTGATGGATTGGTCAGTTGATGCCGGGGCGGATGGTCTTGTAAGCCGAGGCGAGCAGATTGATCTTGAAGTCACTTTAGTCAATGGTGGTACAGCCGTCGCATCCAATGTTTCCGCGATCCTGACCTTTGCAGACAGTGATCTGGTTACTATAATTGATGATGAAGCTGATTTTGGCACAATTCAGCCTGGCGCAGATTCCGATAACAGCGGCGACCCTTTCACCTTCCGACTCGAAGAAAACATCTCCGATGAACTTCTTCTCGAGTTTGAACTTGAGATTACCAGCGGTCAAAACACTTGGACAGGCAAGATTTGGACTTTGACTGGTCGCGAAAAGCTGCGTTTTGTGGAATATGAAAATGTGGGCGGCTATGATTTTGCGCCGGGTGAAACCACTTCACTTCGTTTCATGTTCCAAAACCAGGGTTCAGTGGATGCAACGGATTTGGATGCCATCCTCTCCACATACGACGAGTCGATAACATCGATCTCCGGGTCAGTCAACAACCTGGACTTCATGATGGGTGACGAAGTTTGGGTTGGGAATTTTGAAATTATGGTGGATAGCGATACCTGGCGCGGTCGTCCGATTCCTTTCATGATGCATTTTGAGGATGATGGCGAGACCTATGGCACCGTCATGTTCACAGTGTCGCTCGAAGGTGCGCAGAGCAGCGATCCCTTCGGCCCTGATGCCTACGGATACTATGCGTATGACAATACCGACGTAGCATGGCCGGATAACGCTCCTACCTACCAATGGTTCGACTTGGATGAGGATCCGCAGGTTGATGAACACATGTTGCTCGCGGATGACCAGAATGCACACCTCACTCTGCCATTTGACATCAAGTATTATGGAGAAACCTATGCTGCTGGAAGTCCGTTGACTATCAGCTCGAATGGTTGGATCTCGCTGGCAGACGAAGGCGATTACACTGTCAACTTCTTCCGTAACTGGCAGATACCATCAGTGATTGGTCCGCAAGTGATGATCGCTCCGTTCTGGGATGACATCGGTCCGCAGATCGGTGCCGACCACATGAATGTCTATTACAAGGTGGATTCAGACAATGATCGCCTGATCATTGAGTGGTCGGATGCCCTCAACAGGTGGAACAACACTGATCCATACCCTGCCTACTTTGCATTGGTAGTTTATGAAGAGGGTGCAATACCTACTACTACCGGCGATAGCGTTATTGAGATGTACTATCAGGAAGTAGTCAACATTGATGATAAAAATAATTTTGCCACCGTGGGCATTGAAAAACCGGATCGTACAACTGGTCTGGAATACACCTATTCCGCATTATACGCTGATGCCAACGCTGAACTCGATGATGGACTTGCGATCCGTTTCACTACCAACACTCCGGATGATCTGAATCCAATTGAAGAGTTGAAGGATGGATCGACGCTTCCCGGCGAATTCGTTTTGTATCCCGTACAGCCAAATCCTTTCAACTCATCCACCGTGATCAGCTTTGATATACCTGAGGGCGGCGATGTAAAGCTGTCGATCTACAATCTTCTGGGTCAGGAAATCGCGAGTCTGGTTGATCGTCCCATGACTGCCGGTCACAAGGAAGTGGTCTGGCAGATTGAGGATCACAGTATTTCTTCTGGCATGCTGTTGATCCGGTTGAGCGTGAATGATCAGGAGTTATGGGGCAAGATGATGTATGTGAAGTAGGGGATTTCTTCCGAACAGTAAGCAATCCTGAACCATCTCGTTAAACGACTGTAGCAAACCCCGCCTCCATTTGGAAGCGGGGTTATTCTCTGCTATCACAACACGTTTAACCGTCTCAGAAATTATGACACATCATCTGCCACGGGGTCAGTTCATCAGGAGTTTCAGCTGCTGTTACATCATGCCCACGAAATTCATGTCGTGGATTATCCGACGATGAATATGCCCCTGTTACCGCCGCAGGCGATAACAGGGTTGGTCCGCAAGTTACAAGGTGCCTGACTGATTTCTCAGAACTCAGTACTGTCGTTGGATGATCCCTGCGAACCGCCAAAAAGACGGCGGGTCACAGGGGCATGTATCATAGCTGAGTTAACTGGATAACCGGATACCACGGACTTCAGTCCATGGTAGTTGAAGTTTGTGTATCCTTTGTTTACAGCCCACAGCCCATGATCATGATCATCCTCCACCATGCCGACGTCCGCTCGCTTCGGCGAAGGTTAGAAGTGTGCTGAATTCTTCATCGCCTCGACGGTAGTGGATCGTCACTTCATCCCCAGGTTCATATTTACCCAGTGCGTAGGTGAGGTCGTAGATGTTGTCAATGAGGATGTCGTCAATTGCGATGATGATGTCCATGGCTTGAAGTCCAGCTCTCTCGGCAGGTGCTTCTGGGGTGACACCCTGCAACCTGAACCCACTCAAGCTGTCCGGCTGGGAAAAATCCGGTATGGTCCCCATGGAAACCCGCCGACTGCTTTTTGGGTCCTTTTGATGTCCGCTGCTGCTTTCCTTATAGACGAGCTCGATCTTGTCTTCAGCGAAGGTATAGGTCAATGCTCGTGCGAGTTCAAGAGTCTTCACCATTCCCGCCCCATTGATAATGGCGATATCATCTTCAGGACGGTGGTAATCGCCGTGCAACGCTGTCAGAAAGTGCAGAACTGGAATGCCTTTGACATAGAACGAGGTCTGGTCAGATGCACCGTAGCCACCTCCAGTCAGAGCCAGTTCGAGTGTCGACTTTTCGCCGGCAGCGGTTGCCAGTTCCCTCAGACCTGATGCGCTCTCCACCCCATATACAGTGAGCTGATTGTTCTGCATGCGTCCAACCATGTCAAAATTGACCATCAGCTCGACGTTTTCCAGCGAGACAGGCGAGTTAGCCACAAAATAGCTCGATCCAACCAGTCCGACTTCTTCTCCGGTGAACGCTACAAATGCCACCGTTGGACCAGGCGGATCTTCCGCTACCAACCGCGCCAGTTCCAGGAGCAATGAAATGCCGGAAGCGTTATCGTCGGCGCCGTTGTGAACTTCATGAATGCCGGGAACACGTGTGCCTTCCTGTCCATAACCCAGATGGTCATAGTGCGCTCCGAACACGATTATCCGCTCATCTCCGGGCACAATTGCACCGATATTCCGCACCGGAACTTCGTTTCGTTCCAGCTCAACGGCGAGCGTAATTGCATCATCACCCACTCCGAGGCTACGTGGATGCTGGTTCAGATCTATTGACCGGAAGAGTTTTTCCAGATCCAATCGTTTGAAGAGATTTGCAGCGGCTTCACGGGTCAGATACGCAGCAGGTATTCCCGCGTCGCGATAAGGTTCCTGGGTACGTAATGCCGGAATAGTGTCCGGTTCACACGGTGCCGGTACTATCAGCATCCCCGCTGCCCCATGCAGCTTGGCGTTGATGGCTTTAGTTCTAAGTGAGGCGTGATCGGTGTCATACTCTCCGGCGAGGAGCGCGTCCGGATCATCCCGTCGAGGTTCGCCGGTAAACACGATAACGATCTTGCCTTCGACTTCAACTTCAGCATAATCGTCGTACTCGTATTCGTCAGCCGTGATCCCATATCCTGCAAAAACAACGGGTTTAACCGCAACGTTACTTGACGAAAATCCCAACGGTCTGAATTGATCGGAAGTGTATAGCGTATCTTCGCCAACGATCAGATGAGTGCCGGGCAGTATTTCTGCACCCCAGCCAATAGTAAACGGTTGGCTGTATGAACCGTCGAATAGTGGTTTCAGTCCGTTGTGCTGGAAGCAGTTTTCGATGTAGTCGGCGGATGTTTCCAAACCATCAGTCCCGATGCCCCGTCCATCACGATCGTCAACGGCGAGGTAGGCGATGTGCATCAGCAGTCGAGCTTCTTGATTCCATGGCAGGTCGGGGGGTGTGGATTGCCCGGAAAGGGGGAGTAGCAGCAATAGCGCCAATAGCAGGCAAATTCTAGTCATGTGTATGATCCTGGTAAACTTGGTTGATGAATGTCATCCTGAACGAAGTGAAGGATCTCGTCTTATCTCTTTGATAACAAATGAACTACGAGGTCCTTTGCTGCCATCTCTGGGTGATGCGGCTCATAGCTCACGGACTGAAGTCCGTGGCAAGTGAAGTTTGTTTGTCTTTTGCTCACAGCTCACGGCTCACAGCTTTCCATCACCCGGTTTTTGTGCCAGCAGGAAGCGTGCGGTGGCGGCACCGTGCCAACCCTTGGACTGATCAGGGTAGAGGCCGGGTTCATGTTGCCATCGTTTCCAGACGGCTTCGTACTTGTCCGATCCGAGGGTGTTGCGCAAATTCTGAATTGAGGGTAACAATTCCAGAGCATCTCTGAATTCATCCTGCGAACTGAATGTCCACTGCGAGTATATGGCGCTTGAGGTCAATCGCGATGCTCGGCTCATCAGCCAGGGAAGTGCGATCTGCTCCCAGTTCGGTTTGACCTTCCCCGCGAGAATGTCTGAAACCGCCCAGAAGAATCCGGCCAGCGGTCCATCTCCGGTGGGAACTGGCGGAAAATAAAGGCTGACCATCCATCCACCCGGTCTCAGTGTATTCCAGAGGGCTTCCAATGTCGCGGGAGGATCTTTCACCAGGTGTAACATGAACAGGTTGACGCATAAATCTGTCTCTTCTACAGCTGGATGTTCGGCGTCTTCAATCAGAAAGCGTGGGATCAGATCGAATGACTTGTGATTGGCTAGCACATTCTCGATGGCCGTAGCTGTTATATCGCTGGTTATATAGCGAGCATTCGGATACATTACGCAGAGCTGGGAGAGTTCTTTTGCGGGACCGATCCCGGGAACATGTATCACCGGATCAGGTCTGTTGAAAACTGGCAGACGTTGCAGCGTTTGGGTCAGAAACGAGTGGTTCAGCCTTCCCCAGACGTTGGAATATGCATCCCAATCAACGTTTTCACGCCAAGTTTGAATGCCGCTATTTGCCTGTGCTTCAGACATGTATCAATCTCGGTGATGGACTAAAACTCTCGCAAGCACCATTCTGTGGTGGAACGTAAAAGGAACCATTCCGATTCGGGATCTACCAGATCGTCCCCGAAGGTAGTGCCGTCTCTGGGGTTGTTTTCATCAATTTCCGGGTGAAACGCGAGCAGAGCAACCCTTCCAAATCCCAAGTTGAAGATGACACCGGCGGACTGGTCATTTTGAATGAAATGTGCGATTTCCTCAGCGGGTGGAGACGCAATCAACCATGCCGGCCCGCCACGGTACAAACTGTGGATAATCCCTTTCAGATCAGGGTCGAATTGGGTGTCAGTAATTGAGACCAGAGTCATATCGTATGTGCCAAATGGGGCTATGGTTTCAATCGGACCGATTGCCTGGCCGTTGAACAAACCGATCGGAGGAGAGCTTCCGCTGCCGACTCCGTTGTAGATCATGGTGTCTGCCGCCAGGTATGCACCACCGCCCAAGCCGAGGAATCCACCGCCGGATTCGACCAGGTGAAGGATGTTCTCTCGTCCGGTGAACCCAAGTGCCGAAGCCATCTGACGCGGATCGCCTCCACCGAAGACGACCATTGAGTAGCCTTCCAGTCCATTTTGGGCGTCTGATTCATCGAAGTATTCAACATCTCGCCCGAGACTGTCCAAGGCGGCATTCACCGCACCCGCAAATTCACTCCAGACCCCTGTGCCGTTGTAAACACCGATGGGGTCGGTACGATCAACCGGATCTTCACCTCCTGTCGGACAACCAGTTAAAAGTAACGATGAACCGACGAGCAGCAGGATGAGACTGACAGTACGAAGGTTGATCACTATATCCTCATGTTTTGATATTTCAAAAGTTTGTCCCGAGTGTGCTCGTCAAGTCGGGATAATCTGAAGCTGAAATCGTCTGCGTCATGCCCCAGACATTTATGTCTGGGATTGGCCCAAGGTTGCAGAGACGTTGACCCCAGACATTTATGTCTGCGTCATGCCCAGACATTTATGTCTGGGATTGGCCCAAGGTTGCAGAGACGTTGACCCCAGACATTTATGTCTGCGTCATGCCCCAGACATTTATATCTGGGATTGGCCCAAGGTTGCAGAGACGTTGACCCCAGACATAAATGTATGGGGCACATAACATTTTATTTGTCTATCCATATCAAGCAGATACCGGAACATCCATCGGCAGTACACGCAGCAGACTGTGCAACGCGTCCCACCGTTCATCCCAATTTTGACAGTCTGCCATATCGAGACGCAGGCCCAACGGCCCCGCGCCTTGCAGTTCTATCGGATGATCCTGTGTGCTGGCGAGCAGTACAGCGAGCTGGCCCTGAAAATCGCCCTTGCCCCAGTCTTTGCGGAAATTGATGAAGGCGACGGTCTCGTGAAGATCTATTCTCTCCACCGCAACCTGAGCACCCAGTGTCTGGGTTCGGACGATATGCAGCAAGGTTTCCGCTTCATCCGGCAAATGTCCGTACCTGTCGCGTAGTTCTTCGCCAAGCGCGTCAACATCCTCAAACATCTGCGCGTGACTGATCCGACGATACAAATCCACTCGCTCCGGTGCGTCCGGAACATAGTAAGTGGGCAGGATGGCATCGAGGGCGACGTCAATTTTCACATCACGAGCGTTCGCCCGTGGCGTCGGAGCCTCTGGAAGCTCGGCATCAGTTTCTTCGCCCAGGTCTCGCACGGCTTTCGCGAGCATCTGGGTGTACATCTCGAACCCGACAGCGTTTATATGTCCACTCTGCTCTGGGCCCAGCAAGTTCCCAGCGCCTCGGATTTCCAGGTCACGCATCGCTATCTGAAATCCTGATCCCAGCCTGGTGTGCTCGGCGATTGTCTCGAGACGGCGCTTGGCAATCGTAGCCAGCAGGCTGCGTGGCGGAGTGAGCAGGTAGGCATATGCTTGACGGTGGCTGCGTCCGATACGTCCACGCAACTGGTAAAGCTGTGCCAGGCCGAAACGATCCGCGCGATCCACCAGCAGGGTGTTCACATTCGGAATGTCCAGCCCGGATTCAATGATCATGGTACAGACCAGCACCTGGTACTTCTCATGAAGAAAATCTTCCATGACGGAGGATAGTTCGCCATCCTTCATTTGACCGTGTCCGACCGCGATTTTAATGTTTGGCAGCAGGCGTTCGAGTTTTGCCTTGACATTGAGGATGGTCTCGACGCGATTATGGACGTAATAAACCTGCCCGCCACGGGCAACCTCTCGCAGGATAGCTTCCCTGATGATGCGCTCGTCCTGCGGAACAATCTCGGTTTCAATCGGAAGACGGTCATTGGGCGGTGTCGAAATCATCGACATGTCGCGCGCCCCGGAGAGGGCCATGTGCAGTGTGCGAGGGATGGGTGTCGCGGACATGGACAGAACATCAACCGTCGCCCGCAGCTTGCGGATGGATTCTTTTGATTTCACTCCAAAGCGGTGTTCCTCGTCCACCACCAGCAGTCCGAGATCCTTGAACTTGACGTCCTTGGACAGCAGTCGATGAGTTCCGATGACCAGATCTACCTGTCCGTTTGCCAGTCCCTCGACAACTTGTTTCCTTTTGGCGGCGGTTCGGAATCGGCTCAGCACCTCGATCTTCAGGGGATAACGACGCAGCCGCTCGGTAAATGTTACAAAGTGTTGCTGCGCGAGGATTGTGGTCGGGACGAGAATTGCGACCTGTTTGGAATCCTGCAACGCCTTGAACGCTGCCCGCACCGCGACTTCAGTCTTTCCGAAGCCTACATCACCCACCAGCAGACGGTCCATGGCCATCGGTTTTTCCATGTCCCGCTTGACTTCTTCGGCGGCGACGGTCTGATCGGGCGTGTCCTCGAATTCAAATGCCGCTTCCATCTCACGCTGCCAGGGGGTATCCTCACGGAAGGCATTTCCTCCGTGCAGCTGACGTTTGGCGTATATCTCGAGGATTTCCTTCGCCAGTTTCTCGACAGCCTTCTGAGTCTTGCTCCGAGATTTGTTCCATTCCCCGGACCCGATCTTGGACAGCTTCGGCTCTTCGCCCTCGGTCCCCTGGTATCGTTGCAATTTGGCGAACTGGTTGAGGCGGACGTAAACCTTGACACCGTCCCGATATTCAACCTGCAGCACTTCCTGCTCGTTGCCACGAATCTTAATCTTCGTCGGGCCGAGGTAGCGACCTACGCCGAATTCCTCGTGAACGACCAGGTCCCCACGTTTGATCTGCTCGAAGAATGAGGCGTCGAAGCTGCGCTGGCGTTTGCGGAAAGGGGCGGTTCGTTTGTGTCGTCCGAAGATTTCGTGATCGGTAAGAACTGCTAGATCAGCGGCCGGCCAGGTGAACCCGTTGTGCAGAGGTGCCACACCGATTCGTGGACCGGTCAGCATCCCCCCGTATTCCTCGAGCATGTCGGTGAGTCGATCGATCTGTCTGTCATGATCGCAGAGTATATACGGTTGAATCCGATGTTCGTTTTGGGCGCGCAGATATCCTGAAACGCGGTTCAGGTCACCGAGGAAACTCTCATGGGTTATGCCACCCATGTTGATCGCGCCTTCAGTGGGTGCCGCGCTGCCTCGATGGACTATTATGGAACGTAGATTGAGCCCTTCCCGGATGGCTTTCTGACGATGATAAAGGGTGTCCGGTTCGGGAGTTTTACGATCAATCTCCAATTCCTTACGCTTTTCAAACTGGTACTCGATCTCCTCCCAGTGTTGATCGAGCGCTGCGTCGAGAGCGTTCTCGTCGTCTATCATGACCACGGTATTTCGTGGAATCAGCTGCCAGATTCCAGCCCGTCCCTTTTTCACCCCACGTTCACCGGCGTAAAATGTCAGCTCGTCGATTATGTCCAGTGAACGTTGCGTAACCGGATCAAATTCACGGATCTCGGTGATCTCATCGCCCCACAACTCAAGACGCACGGGCACATCTGCCGATGGCGGAAACACATCGATCACCGATCCCCGCACCGCGAAGCTGCCCGGATCTTCGACGCGTATTTCCCGTCGCATCCCTGCCTCGGTCAGGATAAGTGCCAGGGCTTCCCGGTCGATTTCATCTCCGACAGGTAGCGTAACAATCCTGTTCTTGTGGGATTCTAGCCGGGTCTGTCGTTCGACCAGGGTGGGTGGTACCACGATCAGCACATCGAAATCGGCCGCGATCAGTCGTTCAAATGCGGCCGCACGTTCGTCGAAACGGTGATGTTGCTGCATGGGATCGTAGGGGATGGCGAAGTCTGGCGGCAGCAGCAGGGCTCGGTCTTCGCCGATCAATGTCCGCAGGTCATCTCGTGCTCGTTCAGCAGCCCGCATCTCGGGCGAGACGATCATCACCGGGCGTTTCAGCTCTTGCACAACAGATGCGGCCACAATCATCGGCAGCGATCCGGGTGCCCGTGCGAATTCCACGTGTGATGGTTTCTCTGCCGTCAGTTCACGGTGCAGTCTCAGCAGTGGGGGAGCAGCGAAAGCCTGCTCGAGCAGGCTGGACAGGGTGTTAGCGCGTGTGGGCAGTGCTTTGTGATGCATAAATTCCACTCCACGGCTCGCGGAATGTGCGAGCGTGGGAAGTGTACGAGTTTATTACCGTGTTATGGAAATCATCTGGAGCAACTTTTCCTTACCATGACGAGACATCCTGATCGCCTTCACAGCAGCTTTCGGAGGATTCTGGCTCTGCTTGAACATGCTGTTCCCACGTCCACTCGGCAAGCTGGGCCAGCGTCCCGGTCTCGCATTGTTTGTAAACCTGCTTCCTGTCGCAGTGCTCGCCACTTATGATCTCGCAACTCCTGGTGGTCGGGGTCATCGGCTCCTGGGCGAGTGATAAGATGAAGTGCTATTCAGAACAGGGAAAGAATAAGGAATATAGGTACAACGATTTTTCTCAAAGGACAACATAAATCCATCCTGGCAGGAGCAGGCAGGATATTCTATACCTGGATTAAGAAAAAAACCTGAACTTGAGCGCCGCTATATGTCGATAAAAATAGCTGTTATTGTTGCGCTACACGCATTCATATTAATAATATCGCCGATATAGAAGTCTGTTATACTCCCCTAACTTGCCCTTATACTATAGCATAGAGATTTCTCTTGCTATTACGAAGGGGGGGTAGGTTATAATCAAGCGTTCAATGGCGAACGCATCAAACAAGCAGTAAATTACGCTACAGGAGGTAGTATGAAGAAGCAGATCTATTGGGCTTGTTTGATAGCCCTGTGCGCGGTACTGGTATTGCCAGCTATGGCAGAAGATTATCCACACCAACTCCCGTGGAACAACTCGATATACTCATCCTCTCATGAACCAACCGGAAATGGCAGGACAGCCTCTATCCCCTGGTTTGATAATGATGATGTTGCAGTCGAGTGCGAGTCCTGGTGTACAGGGGGTGGTGACGCCGAATCTACCGTACGCGTGTCTGTTATTATGTCGGAGGATCATGTTTGGTATTTTGACACGGGACAAAGTTCCGATCCTAGTTTTGATGAGAGCTCCGAAGATCATGATGATTACATGTCTCTCTACTGGGATTCGGATACCGGTGAAACCGCCAGCTCTGCTCAGCTTATAGTTGATATCGAGAGCAACTGAGTGATTCTAAACGGCGGTGACCTCAGGTCACCGCCGTTTTGCCTGGAGAAATCAGATGAATAGAATCGCAACAGCTTTGCTTCTCACAGTTCTGGCAGTTGGTGCCAGCTATTCCAACTGGAATATGAGCTCCCATGGATCGTCCTCACCATGCTCCATCGCCGCTGACTCATCAGGGAATAGAATCCTGATCGGTCTGCGCCTTGGCGGATTCTGGTTAACGGAAGATGGCGGGAATTCCTGGACACAAATCAACGAACGGCTCAGTGAATCACAACTGTTATTCCCCATGTTCAGATTAGCGATTGCCATGGATGCAGCCGCCGACACTTTGATTGTCAATGTCGGCTGTAAACAACCTCGTGTCGTTGCCGGCGAATACCACAGCTTCGACGGTGGCCTTACCTGGTCCCGCTTCAACGTAGAACCCTTCTGGCCACCGGGACTTGACCACATTCGAGGTATGGGTGATCCTACTTATATACTCCGTTATCCACCAGGAAAAGCCTATCTATCTCGTCAATCAGGGTTCTGCATAAGTTATGGAGGCGACGTCTGGAATGTGGTCGACATCTCAGCTTACGAAGGCGGTCTTCAAGGGAGTTTCTTCGAACAGGCGCGACCCGACACTATTTATCTATTTGGCTACTGGAGAAATACTCCCCCCTTCAAAGGTGGGTTGATTGCATCCTACGATGGAGGGTGGAACTGGCAACGCCTGACTATCATGGAGAACCTGACTGAAGAGGATGGTTTTGTCAATGATCTCGTCCGCATTGACGAAACTACACTGATAGCCCTCACAGTCTGGTCCTATTACACCCAACATCCCCCGTTATTGCGTTCTGATGATGATGGAGCTAGTTGGGATTGGATTGAATCTGATGGACTACCCCAAAGTACAGTTGGGACGAGTTCGCTCTGTTATCTCCCTGAGCGTCCAGGAAGACTATTACTTGGATCTCAGGCTCGAATTGGTGTCTGGGAATCTGATGACTACGGTCAGAACTGGCATCGCCTCCTCAGAGGTTTGCCTGTCAACGGTGGACAGGCTGTCGAAATCTACCGCAATGAATACAGCGGCCATCTCTACGTGGGCTTTCTCGGGCAGGGTCTGTTCAGATCCACTGATCACGGCGATTCCTGGCAGGAGATACCTGGCCCTCCAATAAGCGTTGAAACACATGACTGGAAAGGTCTGATTGTTGATGAAGGCGGAATCGCTCAGTGCGGATACAATGGAGAGTTGTTCTATGCAACGGGTACATCAACCACTTTTCAAGAACACACTCCTCCATTGTCCGGTGAAGCGAATTATAGAATGTACCCAGTCGATTTCACGGATGATGAATTGCTGTTTACACAGGTTCGTCTCCCATTCTGGTCAGAATCAGGATATGGTTTCCCGCCGTACTACATGTCGATGATCACCTACGATGTGGATGATCAAACATCGACCAGCACCTCGAAAAGTGAATTTGGAGCGCCCCCGCGACACGTGTACACAATACAGGATGGTGACGACACTATCTACGTTGCATCTGATCAGATTGATGTCGGAGTCAGTATATCATGGGATGAGGGCGAAAACTGGGAATTCCGTGATGCAGGATAGATCGGAAGAGCGTCGTGTAGGGAAAGAGTGTAGATCTCGGTGGTCGCCGTATCATTAAAAAAAAAAAAAAAGAAAACATCAGCACCAGCACGCTCCTAAGCATTAAGCTCAGGAAACTTCGTACTTCACTTTCTTGTCCTTCTGTGATCTCCTACTTGTACATTGTCCTCTTCTGCACCTCTCG
>CAJVXH010000078.1 GCA_913009835.1 uncultured bacterium | reverse complement strand
TCGTTTTTTTTTTTTTAATGATCCGGCGACCACCGAGATCTACACTCTCTCCCTACACGACGCTCTTCCGATCTCTACCGGTTCAACTGGCTATAACCTTTCAGCTGGCGGTCCAATCATGGAACCCAAGATGGCCGGGCTGCTGCTGACGCCGTTGAATCCGCACTCCTTGAGCAACCGTCCCCTGGTCATCGCCGATGACAAGACGGTGTTGGTCGAGGCTTATACACCACAGGACTTCTACTCGCTCACGGTTGACGGTCAACGTGTCGCGAAAGTCGAGAGCGGACGCGGGGTGTTGGTCAAGCGTGCGAAGAACGACGCATGCCTGGTGAATTTCGCGGGGCGGTACTTTTACGATGTCCTCCGCCAGAAACTCGGTTGGGGAGATATTCAGGAGGGGCGGGGGAATACAAAGTAGCCGTTTCATGGTATATGCCCCTGTGACCCGCGTCTGTTTGCGGTTCGCAGGGATTATCCAGCGACAGTCCTGAGTCCTGAGACTTGAGATATGAAACTTGAGTCTGTAGAGAACAGGCCCGTGCTTGCTCGCAAGCGCGGATAACCATCACTTTGAAATACCTATTGTCCTACTTCATCGTTAATCCAAATCCGCAGATAAGCCGCGCTTGCGAGCAAGCACGGGCCTGTATCTATGCCTGTATCTATGCGGCCCATCCGCCCCATCCGCCCTCTATTTCACCACAACAATCTTCTGCTGTAAGGTCTGGTCTGCGAAACGTGCATGAACTATGTAGGTGCCGCTGCTGAGAGATGAACCGTCGAGCTGAAACTGGTGGACGCCGACGGATAGCGAACCGTTAGCGAGATCGTGCAGACGTGCCACCTCCTGCCCGAGCGTGTTGTAGACGCTAAGGCGTACATCTCCCGGTTGAGGGAGGCTCAGCGTGATTGTGGTCAGGGCGTTGAAGGGATTGGGATGTGCAGACAAAGCAAAAATATTGGGAAGTGGATTGTCATTGTGTGGATTGTCAGAATCATCCACAGCGACCTCACCCTTCCAGAACGTAAAAGCGCCCAATCCCATGTTCTGATCGGTCGCGAGGTTACCAATATGATATTCGCAGACGTATTCGCCATTCGGGATATCCGCCGGAATCTCGATCGAAATGTCCTCCACGCTGTAAGGTATTCCGGGTTCAAGCGTGATCTGGGAGGGGTTCACAACGGTTCCGTTTCCATTCTGATCTACTATGAATGTCCAGGTGTCCATAGTCGTTGTATTTACGAGGATATTGTTGATTTCAGTATCGTAGGTCAGCCATCCGCCGGTCTCGGGGATAATTGTGAGGTCCGGCTGCAGATCGACTTCGACTTCCGGTTCGAGCTTGAATATGCGGAAAAGATCAGCGGTTGGCCACCCGTGGGAATAGTCAATCCCACCAACCAATATCCCGCCATCTCGACCCTGGCAGATTGTGAACAGTTCTCCATCGGGGATAATTTTATGCCAGAGAACATTGCCTTCAAGATCGTACTTGATAATCCAACGATGATAGTAATGGTCTTCATCCTGTCCCATTCCACAGACAACGAGGTTCCCATCAGCCATTATCCAGCATTCATTAGCCTCATAGGACGTATCATCATCTTCATCATCGATCTCATGATTCCAAATCACATTTCCGTCGGGATCTGTCATGATGACTTCCCAGGCATTCGTAAGAATGTTGTACCATTGTCGTCCGCTGGCGATGAGGTTGCCATTTGGCAACTCACGAACGCAATTGGCTCGACCAAGACTGAAATATTGATTTTCCCAAACGATTATACCTTGCGAGTCGGTTTTGTATAAGGAAAATCCATCAGGATAATTCCCTGCGATTACAAATCCGCCATCCGCCAATGGTTCAACGAAGGTTGCACGAGTGTAAAACTCATATGGAAGATGACGCTCCCACATGTATTGCCCCTGCGGACCCATTCTCCAGAGAAACCACTGGGCGTTGTCAACCCCAACTGCGATGTATCCACCTGCTGGTACTTCCCGGACACATGAAACCCAGTCATCGATGTTGTTCGTACCGAAAAGACGTACCCATTCCTGATCACCGTCTGCGGTTAACTTGCGGACATATCCTTCCTCATATGCTGGTGGATTGAATCTTGCTCCCCCCCCCTGGATGAAGCCACCGTCTGATATATTATCGATGTACTCGGTACCATCTAATTCGTGAGGTTGTTCAACCAATGACCAAAACACATTTCCATCATCATCAATCCGAATAGTCTTGGCCGCAGAGTACATTCCTACATCCGTATCACCAGAAATGATATATCCTCCGCCGGGCACAGGACGGATGCACTCCACTCGCTCTCCTGATGTTCCAGTTCCGTAATCGCGTACCCATGCCGTGTCGGGGGGTTGAGCGAATAAGACGCAAGCGTTGGTAAGCATAGCGATAATAGCCAAAGCGAGGTGAGTGGCTGGAGCGGTCATAGTTGGATCTCCGTGGATAGACGATGATAATATACGAAGGAACAAAGCGAGATCCTTCACATTCGTTCAGGATGACGCATTTCATGCCCCAGACATTTATGTCTGGGGTCATCATAAGATCAACCCCGAGATCCTTCACATTCGTTCAGGATGACGCATTTCATGCCCCAGACATTTATGTCGTGGTTAATCCGCACTTGACAAGTGATATGATGCCCGCGCAGGGTCTCCCGGCGCGGGTTTTCTATCGGTCAGGAACACAGCATGAAACCCAGTGATGAATCCCCGGGTCAGATTGCTGACAAAGTCAACGAATGCTTTTCCAGCGTTGGAATACGACGTGTGTCATTCCGAACGAAGCGTAGCGCAGTGAGGAAGATCGGGCTTTTCCAACAGTTTATAAGTTCGATCTTTTTCAGCCGTCGAACTGACGACGGCTTCAAAATGACACCCTGTGACCAATACAGGGGTTTGTCAACACACTGACCTGGGGATAAATCCCCGGGTCACCCGTCGTGAATGATGGGGTAGGGAAAATGCCTGTTACTCTCTTCAGGTGATCTGTGCGATCTGGCTATTCTTCATAATCGTATTGCTGAACCTGATGTGGTTCTAACTCTCCAATTTCTATAGAGTTCCTGCCGCCATTTGCAGGGGTATCGTCACTATGTGAGTGCTGGCCTGCATGTTCAGCCAGGGTGAAGCGATTGATCATCTCGCCGAGGCTTCCAGCCTGTCCGGACAGTTCTTCAGCGGCGGCAGATGATTCTTCAGCCGCGGCTGTGTTTGCCTGGGTAACGTCATCAATCTGGGTGAGGGCTAACTCGATTTGTTCCATGGCTAGTGTCTGATCGTTGCTTGCCGCAGCGATCTCACTCATCAGGTCCGTAACCTTTGTGGTACCGTCGAGGATTTCCTGCAGCACGGTAGCTGTCTGGTCTGAGAGCATGGACCCCTTGTCCACAGCCGCAACGTTTCCTTCGATGAGATCAGTAGTTTCTCTGGCAGCTTTTGCCGACCTCTGGGCGAGGGACCGAACTTCCTCAGCAACAACGGCGAATCCTTTCCCATGTACACCGGCTCGAGCGGCTTCTACTGCGGCGTTGAGGGCCAGCAGGTTTGTCTGGAATGCGATCTCATCAATGACTTTAATAATTCTCTGGACCTCAGCGGACTTTTCGTTTATCTCCTTCATGGCATCAAGGAGTTGGCGCATATGGCCGTTGCCTGTGTTGGCAGATTTCCGTGCAGCTTCTGAGAGTTGACTCGCCTGATCAGCGTTCTCGGAGTTCTGTCTTGTCTGGTCTGCCACATGTGTAATGCTCGATGACACCTGCTCAAGCGAGCTGGCTTGTGCCATTGCGCCATCTGATAGAGATTGGCTGGCGCTAGATACTTCCTGCGATCCTGTTGCGACTTCGTTGATTGCAATTCTCACCTCTCTCAGGATTCCTGAAATAGATTCCAGTGAATAATTCAGGGAGGTTTTCATCTGGGCATAGTCACCCTGATACTCGCCGTTCATCCTGCTGGAGAGATCCCCTCTTGCCATTTTTTCCAGAACAGCCTGGGATTCCTTGGTGGGTTCGATCACGGCATTCAGGATGTCGTTTATCCCGGAGACGAGGTCAGACCAGCCTCCGCTGAACTTTGAAGCATCGCCACGGACACTTAGTTCGCCCTTTTTGCTATGCAGCACCAATTGACCTGTTTCTTCAAGCAATCCGTGCATGACGCTTATGCACTCATTCAAGCTATCTCTGATCTTTATGAAATCACCCTTGGCGTTCATCTTGATCTTGTTGGGGATATCTCCCTTACTGATTCGCTCAATGTAATCAGACGAGATTCTGATCGGCATAACAAGAACGTCTTCCAGCTGATTGATGCCTTTTACCAGATCACTCCATGCTCCCTCAAACTCGCTTTCATCTCCCCGGTAATCGAGCTGACCATCGTTGATCGCGCTGATCATGCCATCTGTCTCTCTGATCACAGCATTGATCTGGGCGCACATCGCGACCATCGAACTGCCCAATGTATCGTGCTCAGAAACGACTTCGATTTCGACATTCAAGTTACCTTTGGCGATCTCGTTTGCCACCCGTTCCTTCTTTTCCAGGTTCACACAGAGAACCCGGAGGGCGTCGATAACCTGTCCAATTTCGTCCTTCTGGTGGACGTTACTGATGTGCTCCATGTCGCCAATTGCCATGGCTTCCGCATATTCGAGGCTGTCACGCACGGCGTTCAGGTAGTTCTTTGTGATCATGTAGGCAATCAGCGAGCTCAAGATCAGGATCAGAGCTACGATAATCACGGTATTTCTGAGGGAAGCCGCGGCATGAGTCTTGAGATATTCGGTCGTTGAAACCAATTGGGCTGCAATGGTGTTCTCGAGACCCTTGAGCAAATTGATTTTACTGGTCTGAACGTCCCACCAGTGGACAGGATCAACCCCAAATTCTCCGGTGATCTCATTCTCCATGGCGATGGAGCGTAAGCGATTTGCTTCTTTCGCGGCAGAGCTGCTTATGATGGTATTGTATTCGGAGAGCAGGTCATCTTCGGCACCCAGCTCAAAGACTTTCAGAAATGATTCCTGCTGGGTCACCAATGAACGGAAATAGTCACTCATTCCAGGACTGAATTGGTCTGATGCGAAGGTGTTTGAAAGTACTGCTCTTTCGATTCCCGCCCGTTCCTTTGCCAAGAGGAATGCCAGGTACGCATTGGCCTGTCCTTTAACGTGGCCTTCTGTGGTCAATGTGCTGACAACACCGATCATTTCGAGTAGATCGGAGTTGATATCAGTGTAGTAAGCCACAGCGGATCGAACTTCAATGCTTCGATTATCCACTTGACGGCGAATGGATTCCCTTTTGTCCAGTTCCTTCACAACACCATTCAACACTGAGAGGATATCTGCTCCGCCATCGAGGTAGGTTAATTTGAGGATGGCAGCTTCCAGTTCCTTCTCCCTGGCGTCAACGTTCTCTCTTTGGGTGGAGAGGGCGTCTCGAAACTCCACTCCATCACCTCCGAGGAAACCTGCGCTCATCCCTCGCTCTTTTTGAGTTTCGTGGACCAGGTTTCCGACAGAGATTGAGAATTCGACCAGATCCCCAACAGTTTCCATTTCATGGACTGTGGTGAGCTGGCTGTTTACGATCATGGTAGCAAACAAACACAATCCGATAATTGGCAGGGCTAATAATAGAGTCAGCTTCTGTCGAATACTCATGTCTGCTACTGTTTGCATTGAAACACTCCGTTCTCTTTAATGGATAGATGTCACAGGTGAATCAAATCCCGCAATTATGATAGTACAGATCGCTAGTATTAGAAGTCAATCCATAATGCAGATTAAGAAAATTATATGTTGATGATGTCGTTTTTGGGCTCCATATCCAGTGTTCGACTGACAGTTAGGTCACCCAAACATATATTGAGTGCGAGGTTAGCAGGATTGTCGATCTATGAGAGGATGCCTCTCCTGGCGTTGAGTTCCTCAGGAAACGGAGCTATTCGGAGCTTCAGGAGAGTCATTAATCGTTCAGGGAGTGTGCATGGTGGCAGCTTGCTCCGTACAATTCGCCACAGCCAGATCTGGCAAAACAATATCACTCCTGAGATTAGATGACAATTCGTAACCCATTCTGGTGCAAACTATCATTGCTTCTAGTTTCCAGCCTGACCATCATGGCTGGAGCTACGGTTGCGGCTTCCCTGCCAGCGATTCAACGTGCATTTGTAGACACTGAGAACGTTGAATTGCTCACACGTCTGATCGTCACCATGCCTGCTCTCGCGATAGCGATTCTCTCACCGTTATCAGGATGGGCAGTCGACCGTTTTGGCCGTACGAAGCTACTCTATTCCGGTATGCTTTTGTATGGGATCGCGGGCGTGTCGGGTGGGTTGGTAAATGACCTGTATCAACTGTTGGCTTTACGTTTGATATTGGGCGTTTCAGTGTCAATGACCATGACCAGCGTCCTGACCCTGGTCGGTGATTATTTCAAGGGCGAGGAACGTACCAGGTTCCTCGCTCTCCAGTCGGCGTTCATGGGTTTCGGCGGGGTGTTGTTCATTACCTCTGGTGGCTGGTTAGCTTCAATGAGCTGGCGGGCACCATTCTTCATATATGCGGCAGCGCTGGTGTTTCTCCCTCTGGCAGTGTTGATGTTGAAGGAACCGGATCGAGTGAGGAGGGAAGCTAGAGCAAATGTCGGCACGAAAACTGCAGGAGCTTCGGACGGGTTGAATAAACGTCTGGCACTCTTTGTTTATGGCGTACTATCCATTGTATTTGTGCTTTTCTACGCTATCCCGACTCAAGGCCCTTTTTATATTGAGGGCAAGTTCCATGTATCCACCACGGCGGTAGGAATGGTGGTGGCATCGATGACGTTGAGTTCAGCGGTGGTTTCATTGTTGTACCCATATGTGAAGCGCAAGACCAGCTACCTGGGTGTTTTTGGGTACACCTTCTTCTTCATCGGGATCAGCTTCCTGTTGTTCAGTTGGGCACCAACATATGGGTTTGCCATGATGGCGTTGTTCATTGGCGGAATGGGTATGGGTTTGCTGATGCCGAACGCTTCGGTGTGGTTAATGGACATCTCTCCGGAAGAGATGCGTGGTCGGGTGATGGGTGGGATGACGACTGCAGTATTTCTAGGCCAATTTGCCAGTCCGTTTATTACCCAGCCGCTCGCGATTTCGTGGGGTTTTGAACGGACTTTCACCGTGCTGGGTTCCACATTGGTCGCAGGAGCTGCGGCGGTATTGCTATCCACCGCGTTTTTCCGACGTTGGAGCTGATTCATTTACCAGCTCAGTTGGAACTGTATTCCGCATGAGAAGCGTGTATGATGGAGATGGCACATTGTTGATAGAATAACAGGGGGTTTGTGATGAAGCTGAGTCTGGCACAGGAACTGATGTTGCTTGCACTGAAGGATGATAAGGGTACTTTGGCGACGGAGTCTTCCAGTTTAAAAATTGGATTGGCTGGTTCGTTGATAATGGAGCTATTGTTCGATGATCGCATCATGATGGTGGATAACAAGGTTCAGGTATTGAATCCATCGACACATCCGGACGCCTTTCTTGAGGAAACGCTTGGCTATATCCGTGACAGTAAGAAACCGAGGAAATTGAAGGATTGGGTTTCACGTATCAACGGCAAGATGCCAAAGTTGATCAAGGAGATGACGCACAGCCTCGTCATTGCCGGCATTCTCCATCATGAAGAGGACAAGGTTCTCTGGGTGTTTCCGCATCACAAATTCCCGACTAATGATGCCACGCCAGAATTGCTGATACGTCGTAGAATTGAGAATGTAGTTCTTGGTGGGAACACGCCTGACGAACGTACATCTGCCTTGATCTCAATTGCACTAGCATGCCAGTTAACAGGCGAGTTGTTCGAGAAATCGGACCGTAAGGAAGCCAAAAAGCGGATGAAAGCAATCTCCAAGGCGAGTGAGAGCTCGGTGGTTGGTAAGGTGATTGATGAAATGCACGCAGCGGTTGCTACGGTGATAGTGGTGGCTGGATCGTAGCCTGCTTTTTCACGTCTGCCTCTTGCTCAACGAGTAAATTCTCAGCATTTTGCTTTTCTCCCTGACGTTGGGGTAGATGCGGGCGCGAAAGCTGATTTCATCGGAGGGAAACATCGTGGACTGGGGCTGGATTGTACTGATAGCAGTACTCGTCCTGCTAGCACTCCCTCTGTTTGTCCCGGTGATAGTACGTGTTCGTGCTCAGAGTGAGTTGAAGGAGTTTGAGTACGCGGTAGCGTTGGGCCCCTTTGCTTTGCTGCCGGACTTTCAATCCAACTTCGATAATTACAAACACAAGATCGGTCGTCCCCTCTATTATCTAAGCCGACCAGTAGTTTGGCTATTCATATTGTTATTCATGGTATTCCGGGCGATAGTCTGGCCATTTCAAAAGGTGGCCGGATTGTTCAGGCGAGAGCCCTCCATTATGCGATCAGAGTCTGAAATCCGTCAGCCGGGCGAGGATGTCGAATCAACCTCGACCGTGTTCAGTTTCGACGAAGAGGGGGACGAAGAGGCTGGCGTGGCTGATTGGCGGGGTGAGAAATCTTCGGTATCCGGTGAAATGTCTGAGGAATTGTCTGGCGAGTCCGAGTCCGTATCAACCCCATCATCGCTGGATGTAGATGAGGCCGACCTGGACACCGGCGACCGTCCCGAGGAGTGGAATATTTCGAGTGAGGACTCGTCTGAAGAATCAACTGGTAGGCCTGAAGGGCTTGATCGAGAGGGATTATTTCCCGAGGGCGACAAGCAGGACAGTGATCAATCGGGATCATCGTTGTGGAGCAAACTAGGTAAGGCGAAAGCAGGGTACGACAAGGCGATGGATATGCTCCGCCGCCACGGTCGTACGGGTAAAAGAATTGTCCGCGCTGTACTGCTGTTTGCACGGGAGTGCGTGCAGGCGTTGAGCTTTCGAGTGTTTGAGTTGAGGTGGTCTGTGGGAGGTGATCCTGCGGCTCTGGGTCAAATCCTCGGTTGGCATCACATGTTAACCGGCATGCTCGATCCTCGGGTTCAGCGGCACGTTCACTTTGACCCTCAATGGGACTCCGAGCCCCTGTCTCCGTCTGGACAGGCCAATGTTGTGTTGTACGTTTGGCCGTATCGTTTCATTCCCCCTCTAATGCGGCTTCTTTTTCGGATACCGTGGTGGGGATTTTTCCGGCTAGCACGAGAGCAGTTTTCCAAGCGCAAGTGAGTTCAGGAGACTATAGAGTATGGAAAGCCAGGCACAGAAGTTGATTGAAGGGCTGTTGGACAAGGCCCGCGAGATCGCACGCAGTGAGACGGTGATCGGTGAACCGATCACTTTCCGCAATGTTCTGGTGTTGCCGGTGGTGAAGATTTCCATCGGTTTCGGAGCTGGCGGTGGTCAGGCCGGTGAAGGTGACAAGGGTAGCGGTTCCGGCGGCGGCGGAGGTGGTGGTATACGTATCGAACCGACCTGCTTCCTGGTGCACGATGGGAACAACGTGCGCGTTCTTCCGGCTTCACCAGCCAAGGGCAAGGGCGTAGATGCCTTGATCGAGAAGCTGCCTGACCTGATGACTTACGCAATGGACAGTCTGCGTGGGGCGGGATCAGATGATGACGATGAACCATCGGAAGCGCCACGCAAGGGGACAGGACCGGTTTCTGGATCTGAGGGCGACAACAGCTAAGCACCGGGAGACAAAAATGTCTGATTTTGCCCCTGGGGTGTTGTCTGACCGGCAGATCCGTCAGTTGGTTTCCAGCGGCGTGATCCAATCGTCCATCCCTCCGGAAGCGGGACAGTATCAACCCAACAGCATTGATCTACGTCTGGGTACGGTAGCTTATCGTGTCCGTTGCAGCTTTCTGCCACAGGGTCATAGTGTTCAGGACCGTCTGGCTTCGCTGGAGATGTATAACTTCAGTTTGGAATGGGGCGCTGTTCTCGAACGCGGACAAACCTACCTGATCCCCTTGCAGGAGAGCCTTAAGCTGCCTAAGGGTATTCGCGCCAAAGCCAACCCAAAGTCGAGCACCGGACGTCTGGACGTTTTCACCCGTACTCTCACCGATAATAGCCATCGATTCGAAGAAGTTCAGGACGGCTATACTGGTCCCCTATTCCTTGAGGTTTTTCCGCGCACTTTTCCCGTAAAGGTAAAAGCCGGGCAGTCGTTGAATCAGCTGCGTTTCTTTACGGGGAAGACTGATATGAGTGATGATGCTCTCTCCGAGTGGATACGCAAGGATCCCCTGCTGTTCGACGATTTTGGCAAGCCAGAGTCTATCGATGATCATCATGTGGAGAATGGCTTGTTCATGGGAGTTGATCTGGTGGGCACGGGCGATGGCATTGTTGGGTATCGAGCTCAACGTCACAGCGAAGTGATAGATATGTCAAAAATCGGTGAATATAAGCGTCGCGAGTTTTGGGAGCCGATCTATTATCGTGGAGAACGTCCTCTGATTCTTGAGCCGGAGGAGTTCTATCTCTTCGCATCGGAGCAGCGAGTGTCCGTTCCTCCAGGCCTCTCCGCAGAGATGGTGCCTTATGATACTGCCAGCGGAGAGCTGCGCACTCATTATGCCGGATTTTTCGACAGTGGGTTCGGTTACGCTGAACCCCGTGGGGCCAAGGTAGTGCTCGAAGTACGTAGTCATGACGTGCCTTTTCAGGTTACTCATGGTCAGAGGTTCTTCCGACTAAACTTCCAACGCAACAGCGAAATCCCAGAATCATTGTACGGCGGTGGTGGTTCTCATTATCAATCTCAGGGGCTTGCTTTGTCAAAGCATTTTCGGTCGTAGGCCAGCCTGGCTACAGGTCGAGAGTGAGACAGGATCATTCCTCATAAGCCCTCCTGCTTCTTGCTGACAGAGGGGTCAGGTTGTGATTAAACGATCTGCCTCTCGTTTTGGGATTATTATAAGAATTATCTGGATATCCGTGAGAAATATGGACATACACAACATGTAGTGCTCCGGACTGATTCCGACCTCATGATCTGGTGCTTGGAGACGTTCCACATTGTTCGTTTTTACCTTGACAAGCAAGAAGTGCGGCTCTATCTTCATACTAGTGTCAGGGTATGGGGACAGAGTTTGTACGGTTATGAGCAATTGACATCCAGCGTTGATTTTGGGATGACGGCGGATTGAGAGAGTGTGTGTGATGAGCCGAACCAACCTCATTGAACGATCTCGACGGTTCTTCACATTGAAGCGATTATTATACCCATCCCGTAACCTCTTAGTTGCAATGTCAGGTATCGGCTAACCCATTGATAATTAATGATTCTATGAGAGAGGGGCAACCTCTGGATTAGCGAGATCTCTCTCAAATAAATGGCTCGAAATCCGAAATTATTACACTGCGAAGGAGTGGTTGCGAAGAAAGCAGCATGACAATGCAGTACGTTCTTGGGAGTATTCTTTATAACGATTGATGTAGGGCGGGTTTGCGAGTTCAGGGGAAGAGTTGTCTTATCAAAGACGATTCAGAGTTGAAAAGTTTAACTTCTTGCTGCGAGGTATTGGCAATGGCAGTTGATACAAGTATTGAGATGCGTCAGGATGATGATAGTGTCAATGCTAAGTCCGAAAAAGGGCTTCGGTTCAGCAGTATGTTCAGCGATAGAGAAGTACATCCTTATGATGAGGTGGAGTGGGCCAGACGGGCTGCTCTAATCATCAATGAAAAGGGTGAAGTTGTTTTTGAGCAGAGTGACATTGAGATTCCAAGTCATTTTTCCCAGCTGGCAACGAACATCATAGTTTCAAAATATTTCAAGGGTAAACTGGATACCAGCGAGCGTGAATCCAGTTTGAAGCAGGTAATTGGCCGGGTTGCGGACACGATTCGCGGTTGGGGTGAAAAGGACAATATTTTTGCGTCCGATGAGGATGCTGAGGTGTTTCACAGAGAACTGACAAGTCTGCTTGTTAATCAGAGGATGGCGTTCAACAGTCCGGTCTGGTTTAATGTAGGTGTGGAAGATAATCCTCAGTGCAGCGCTTGCTTCATCAACAGCGTCGAGGATAAGATGGAGAGCATCCTTGAGCTGGCGAAGACTGAGGGGATGCTGTTCAAGTTCGGTTCCGGTGCTGGTGTAAACTTGAGTCCGTTACGTGGATCGAATGAGGGTATGACCCATGGCGGTCAGGCTTCCGGACCGGTGAGTTTCATGCGTGGCTATGATGCGTTTGCCGGGGTGATCAAATCGGGCGGTAAGACCCGTCGCGCTGCCAAGATGGTCATCCTCAACATCGATCATCCGGACGTAATCGAATTTATCGAGTGCAAGTCCAAGGAGGAGCGCAAGGCAAAGGCGCTCATCGCCCAGGGGTATGACCCCAGCTTCAATGGCGAAGCCTATGCCTCGGTGTATTTCCAGAACGCGAACCACAGTGTTCGTGTCAATGATGAGTTCATGAACGCTTTCATCAATGGTGAGCCTTTCCACACTCGTGCGGTGCTCCCGCCGCATGATCCAGTCACCACTCATGATGCTGACGAATTGTTGAATACGATTGCCGAGAACGCCTGGCAGACGGGTGATCCGGGTATACAGTACGATACTACGATCAACGATTGGCATACTTGTTCCAAGACAGACCGTATTCATGCCAGCAATCCTTGCAGCGAATACATGTTCCTCAACAACAGCGCTTGCAACCTGGCCAGCCTCAACCTGATGAAGTTCCGTCTTGAAGATGGCAAATTTGATGTAAAGGCGTTTCGAGCTGCGGTACGCATTACCACCACGGCGATGGAGATCATTGTCGGGAACGCATGGTATCCATCACGTCAGATCGAGAAAAACAGCCATGAGTTCCGTCCTCTGGGCCTTGGCTATTCCAACCTGGGTGCGTTGTTGATGAGCCAGGGGATGCCTTACGACAGCGATAAGGGCCGTGCGTACGCAGCTTGTGTTACTGCACTTATGCATGGCGAAGCGTACCGTACCTCCGCTGAACTGGCGAGTGTGTGTGGTCCGTTCAAGGGATTCAAGAAGAATCGCCGTTCGATGATGCGGGTCATCCGTAAGCATGCGAACGCAGTAGATAAAATTGATTCCAGCCAGGTCCAGCAGTACCTGATCGACGAAGTAGAGAATGTATATGATGAGATGATTCAGCTCGGCGAACGTCACGGTTTCCGTAACGCTCAGGCCACTGTGCTGGCACCGACGGGTACGATTTCCTTCATGATGGATTGCGACACTACCGGCATTGAGCCGGACATCATGTTGGTCAAGACGAAGAAGCTGGTCGGTGGTGGTTCGCTGGAGATAGTGAATCGGACGGTCCCACTCGCGCTAGCTAAGTTGGGCTATTCTGAGAAGCAGACCGAGAAGATCATTGACTATGTGAATGAGAACCACTATATGGCCGGAGCCCCCGGCTTGAAAGAGGAGCATCAGCAGGTGTTTGACTGCGCGTTGGATGTTGGCGGTCGCAGCATCCACTATATGGGTCATGTCCGGATGATGGCTGCGGTGCAACCGTTCCTCTCCGGCGCGATCAGCAAGACGGTCAACATGCCACATGAAGCGACTGTTGAAGACATCAAGGATGTTTATCTACAGGGATGGCAGTTGGGGTTGAAATCCATCGCCATCTATCGGAACGGTTGTAAGGGTGACGAGCCTATCAGCAGTGGCAAGAAGAACGCCGATATTGTTCCGGCTGCTCCGAAGGAGAAGATCATATATAAGCCGCTGCGCCAGAAATTGCCGGATGAACGTCAGGCGATCACTCACAAGTTCAGCATCGGCGGTTATGAAGGCTATCTCACGGTTGGTTTGTATGAGGACGGTCATCCCGGCGAAATATTCATTGTGATGTCGAAGGAAGGCTCGTTTATTTCCGGTCTTATGGATGGATTCGCCACATCAATCTCGATTGCACTTCAGTATGGTGTTCCATTACAAGTGCTGGTGCGGAAGTTCATCCACACTCGTTTTGAGCCGAATGGCTTTACCGGTAACCGTGATATCCCGATCGCACATTCGGTAATGGACTATGTTTTCCGTTGGCTGTCGCTGAAGTTTCTCCCGCCGGATGATGCTGGCCAGGAAAAACTCTTCGAGGATCCGGAAAGCCCGGAAGGCGGCGGTAACATAGATAAAGATTTTGGCGGTAGTGGGGGCCAGGGATCTAGTGGCTCAAGTTCGTCAGGCGGATCCTCCGCCGGTGGTACGGGCGGACCTGTGGCCAAAAAGAATGGTGTCACTGGGAAGGGAAATGGAAATGGTCATCTCATTGGCAATAGCGGTACCCAGTTCGACCTGCACACCAACCGTCACGGAAAAGTTGTGCTGAAGTTCAATGATGAGGATTCCGAGCCTGGCAACGGTTTCATCGGCGAAACACCCAAGGGCAATCAGAACGGTCTCAGCAACGGCCTGATAAATGGTCATACCGAAAGCCATCAGTCGGACAGCAGCGGAGATCAGTCATTTGAGGCTTTTGGCAACGCGTTGGAGCAGAATTTTGAATTGCTCCCTCCCCTGCCTGACCTGGACGACATCGACTTCAGTGTCGAAGATCAGCTTCAGCCGGCGATGGCGATGGTTGATGATGGGTCGCCTATGTGTCCGGAATGCGGCAACGCGACACGTCGTATCGGTTCATGTCACACCTGTCTGACTTGTGGCGCGACGACCGGCTGTGGGTGATTTTGCCCAAGCAACTATTTGCCACGGTGTGTTAGTCCGTGGCACTTGGGTTGTGCCCCAGACATTTATGTCTGGGATGATCCGCGCTTGACGAGCACTCCCCGGGTCTGTCCGCACGGACTGAAGTCCGTGGTAATTGGGTTGTGCCCCAGACATTTATGTCTGGGATGATCCGCGCTTGACGAGCACTCCCCAGGCCTATCCGCACGGACTGAAGTCCGTGGTAATTGGGTTGTGCCCCAGACATTTATGTCTGGGATGATCCGCGCTTGGCGAGCACTCTCCAGGCCTATCCGCACGGACTGAAGTCCGTGGTAATTGGGTTGTGCCCCAGACATTTATGTCTGGGATGATCCGCGCTTGACGAGCACTCTCCAGGCCTATCCGCACGGACTGAAGTCCGTGGTAATTGGGTTGTGCCCCAGACATTTATGTCTGGGATGATCCGCGCTTGACGAGCACTCCCCAGGCCTATCCGCACGGAGTGTTAGTCCGTGGCACTTGGGTTGTGCCCCAGACATTTATGTCTGGGATGATCCGCGCTTGACGAGCACTCCCCGGGTCTGTCCGCACGGACTGAAGTCCGTGGTAAGAATGTTTTCGGCTCACAGCTCATAGCTCATAGCTCATAACCAGGTTTTCCAATGACCACTCCTGACATCATTCTCCTCATCGCTATCCTGCTTGCCGCAATCCCGGCCTGGCTGCTCGTTCTGCGCAAACGTGACGGGATAAGTAAATCCGAGATGGAAGAGTTGCTGACTCAGATGCAGCGGCAGTTCGACGAGGATCTCACAAAGCAACGTGAATCCATCGAACGTGTGCAGCATGAGATAAGCGACAGTCTCAAGCTGACTTTTGAGACTCGCACCGATGCCTTGAAAACCAGTATCAATGAGACGTTGAGCAAGAGTCGTGAGAGTCAGGACAAGCGTCTCGACAAGGTTGACGAGGTGTTGCGTGACCTGATCACCCAGTTCAAGAATGCCCAGGCGGACTTGCAGGAGAAGCTGCACAAGACTCTGAAGACACAGGGCGAAGAGAATAAGAATGCGATTCTCACCTTGCAGGAACGTGTTGGTAAGGAACTGACGGAACTTCGTGAACAGCAGCAGGCGGCGGCGGTCAAGCTGGGTGAAGATGTCAACTCATCGCTGGAGAAGGTCAGCAAGGCGAACGAGGACAAGCTGGAGAAAATCCGTCTCACGGTTGATGAAAAGCTGCATGAGACCCTGGAAAAAAGGCTAGGCGAACAATTCACGCTAGTGCTCAAACAGCTTGAACGTGTTCAATCGGGTCTGGGCGAGATGCAAAACCTTGCCAGCGGCGTTGGTGATCTGAAACGTGTGCTGACTAATGTTCGCAGCCGTGGCACGTTCGGTGAAATCCAGTTGGAAGCGCTACTCGAGCAGGTGTTTACCCCAGCCCAGTACGATAAAAACTGTATCACCGTACCGAATTCGAACGAACGTGTTGAGTTCGCCTTAATTCTCCCCGGACGTGGCGATGACGACAGCCCGGTTCTTCTTCCTATAGACTCCAAGTTCCCAGTGGAAGCCCGTGAACGACTGGAGCAGGCCATCGAGGATGGTGATAAGGATGCCTATACGGCGGCTCAGAAGGAGCTGGGACGGTTGCTGCTTGCTGAAGCACAGAAGATCCAGTCTAAATACGTTTCGCCACCGCATACGACCGATTTCGCGCTGTTGTTCATCCCCACCGAGGGATTGTATGCAGAGATCCTCCGTGTTCCGGGTCTGGCCGAGAAAATGCACGAGCTATATCATATTGTCCCAGTCGGGCCGATGAATCTCCTGGCTCTCCTGAACAGTCTTCAGATGGGTTTCCGCACCCTTGCCATAGAAAAGCGGAGCGCAGAAGTATGGAATATTAGATCGGAAGAGCACACGTCTGAACTCCAGTCACACTGATATATCTCGTA
>CAJVXH010000077.1 GCA_913009835.1 uncultured bacterium | reverse complement strand
CCCCCATGAGCAAGCGTTGGTCTGTGTCCAACTCCCGGCGGCGCAACCCCAGAAAAGCTAAGACCAGAACCGGACCCCAACCGACCCAGACCGGCCATTGCAACAGCGGAGACCTAGCTCGCCAAAAGGGAATATTTTTTGTTATTGGACCGTTCACCTGCGGCCAGGAGCAGACCCAGTTTCCGGAGATAAAGCGACATAGCCTGATGCGGGTTGTTTTTTAGAAATAAGAGTCCCTTGCCCAGAAAATACCGATCCGCACTCAGTGCGCTCTGGGGATGCCCGGTTTCCTTGGCGGCCAGGGCCGTCACCTCCGACACTTCGCCTTGCCAATCCATCGCCGCTCCGGGCAAAAAAGCCACCCGCCCGTCCGCATACTCATTGTTCCCGATGTAAAAATTGACACCACCGGAGGCCGCCACCAAGACCGAAACGCCCATCAGCGCCCATTCAAGAGAAGCCGACGCGTGGATCACATGCGGGTGCGCCCAGACGGGAGCAAGCCATTCGTTGATCAGGTTGGCGACGAACAATCGCTGACCGCGCTTTACCTGGTGACAGTTTGCGACATGAGTGCGGTTCGGGAAGGTGTCTGGACGAGTTGGAAGGCCAAATTGTTGTCTGAGCTGTACTCGGCGGCTCGTAACGTGATGCGGCATGGTCTCGATATTCAGCGCGGTTCGGTGGCAGAAGAAGTTGAACGTGTCGCACCGCTGTTGTCAGAGATCGAGGGTGGACGCGACCGCGCGGAAGAGTTCATCCGTGGGATGCAAGCCGAGTATCGTCGATCCGTACCAGCCGCAGAGATAGCTCAACATCTCGAGATTGTTGACAAGCTGCAGCTCGGTGAGATGGAATTCCGGTGGTTGATTGAACAGAAGGCGGGATTTGTTATTCTCACCTTGTTGACTCATGATCGTAGCGGTTTACTGGCTGATGCCTCCGGATTGTTGATCGCGCAGGGGATCGGCATCCGTGAGGCGCGCATATTCACTCGCTCTGATGGTGTGGTGATTGACCGTTTTCGCTGTGAGGATATCGAACCAACACGATTGTCGATCGGCAAACGTTTGGAACAGATCCCGGATCTCTGGTCACAACTAAACTCGGGTAAGTTGCACATGGAAGAACTGCTGACCCGTTTCCAACGCCGCGGCCGTCACGAACAGAACAGGGTTGGAGTGGTTGATCCGGGAGTCAGCGTGCATCCATCGAGTGACGGTGCAGTCATTGATATCAGCGCTGAGGATAGCATCGGGCTGCTGTATCGCCTATGTTCTGTGTTATCGGATGAAGGCTTTGAAATACGTAGTGCGCGAGTGATCGGACGTCTGGATGGCATATTGGACTCGTTCCTGGTACAGGATCCGGATGAACTTTTAAAGGCCGCTGACCAGATCGAGGAGTTGAAACTGAAGCTGCGTGAAGCTGCGGAGCAGAAGTGTTGAATGGGAAAACGTAAACAAAAAATAGTCTGGAGTTGGGAGTCGGAAGTCGGGAGTGCCCAGCACGTCATCCTGAACGCCCAGCACGTCATCCTGAACGCCCAGCACGTCATCCTGAACGCCCAGCACGTCATCCTGAACGCAGTGAAGGATCTCTCTTTTTTGCGTCCTAGGTCTCGCGTCTCAAGTCTCGCGTATTTCGTCTTACTTCTCGCGTATTTCCTCATCCTCACCGGCTGCGCATCGGTGAAGCCGAACCCGAGGTATAACCGGGACCGTGACCAGGCACCATCCAGCGACCGGTCAGAGGCATCGTCCCGAGATGGCGGTTATTCCCCACGTTACCCTGACAATCTTGACGCGACAATCGAAGATTGGTGGGGCACGCCCTATCGTTATGGCGGTGATCGAAAGGGCGTCGGAGTGGATTGCAGTGCCTATGTGCAGCAGGTATATCAGACCGTCTACGGCTTACATCTCCCCCGCACTTCCGCGACCCAGTTCAAACAGGGCTGGCCGGTGGAAAAGAAAGATCTGCGTCGCGGCGACCTGGTCTTTTTCAACACCAGCGGACGGGGCGTATCTCATGTCGGCATCTACCTCGGCGGTGGACAGTTCACTCATGCCTGCAGTTCGGACGGCGTCGCCATCAACAAGCTCAGCGAATCCTACTACGCGAAGCGGTATGTCGGCGCGAAACGGGTTCGGTAGCGATATCTCCCGGCACACTGTGGTAACGGGATACACTTCCCTATATGGACAATATTCTTTTAACTCCTAGAATATGAAGGTTCTTGGAAAATATTTATCGGGTTGAGCATAACCGTCGACGCATATATCATCCATCATTTCTCGAATCTCCGCCACATGGGTTGAATCAAGTCCCGTATCATTCGGATAACTGACATCTGAGAATTCATCCAGATTGTTTATAAGGGATTCAAAGTAACGTTCTCCATAATATTGAACTGAATCACAGTTTTCTGCATAATAATAATGATAGAAACTACCTGAAAGTAGGAGCTTCACGTAGGGAAAGCTGCGTAGAACCTCCAATTCATATTCTATGCCGGGATAATCATATTCTCCAAAAGTATAGAACCAGAGTAAAGAATCCAGAGCTGTTTTTCGCTCAATACAGATAATGGATGGTAATGGATTCTCATAATGCACGTTAACCGAATCTGCCAGGTCAATTACCGGAACGATGTCTAGAGTCCATATCTTTTCATCATTTGGTATTGGAATATCCTTGATTTCAACCGCGAAATTTGCCCAGTACTTCCCTCGATCACCATTTGAAACGATTTCGTTCGGATCACGAACAGGCAGTTCGCGAATCAATGTATCTCCTGTTGACATTGAGGTTAGCAGAGCACGGAAATATGGTCTCACTTGCCCCCATTTGAGTGAATCACCCCACCAATATGTGAACTCATCCCAATTGTCCCGATTGCTGAAGCTGATACTTATTCTCGCTTCTGAAGTATCGATGTTGCCATGCCATTTAATACAATCCGGCATCGCTCCATATCTGGCGACCAAGCTGTCTTCAACCCAGTGCGGACTCGGGATTGTGTTTGGATGACCTGATGAAAATCGAAGATATAAATCACCACCTTTATTGAAAGGAGGTAATCCCATGCCCTGCTGAGTCAGAATCATCGCTAAAACGACAATGATCACAATGCGCGTTTTCATGGTTGCTAATCTCCCGCTCAGCGATTCCTACTACTCGAAACGTTACGTGGGCGCGAAACGGGTTCGGTAGCATTAACGGTTAGTATAGTTCCCGAGGTGGATACTTGTGACGTTGAGCGTACCCATCAATGCAAATATCGTCAATCATTTCCTTTATGGTATTCACATGGATGGAATCCAATCCGATTCCGGGAGTTGGATAACTGTGTTCGGATGCAAAATCGTCCAAGTTGTTCACTAGAGATTCGATATACCGATTCCCATAGTAATCCACTGAATCGCATACCTCATCGTCGTAATAATGATCAAACAAAATGAAAAGTGATCGTTGGAAGTAAGGAAAATGCCTTAACATTTCCCAATGTAATTGATGGTCTTCAAGATGATCCGACCATGTATCCCTAAACCAAAGTAGAGAATCGAGCGGTGTTTCCGGGTTCATACGTACAACAACTCGAGGGGATTCATGACTTCGATTGGGGTTGACTTCCACAGAATCGTAAATATCAATAGTTGGGATGATTTCCATCTTCCAAGCCGAACCGTCATCAGGGATGGGTAGTAGATCACAATTGAACTCATAGGAGTAGTTGTAGTTGCCCTTATCATCTCTGGAAACCACTTTACCTGTAGATCCAAGCGGCAATTCACGAATTAATGTATCTCCCGTTTCAATTGATGTGAACAAACCTGCGAAATAGGGATGTACCTGTTCCCATTTCAATGAATCCCCCCACCAAGACACAGGTGGATTTGCTACGTAAGGTGCATACCATGAGATATGCATAGATGCCTTTGTAGTATCGTTGACATCGTCCCAAATGATATAGTACGGAAATTCGCCAAATCTCTTGCTCAAACTATCAGCCGCCCACCATGGGCAAGGTTTGGTGTTATGACCACCAGCAAACAAGCTGGTAAAAAGCTTTCCTCCTTCTTGAAACGGAGGTTGGGCTGCTACAACTGACACCATGGTAGCAACAAGCGCGGTCAATAATAGAATATTTTTCATGGTATCTGCTGTCCTTTCATTGCCGCTGGCTGGGCAAGTTGGAAGTTTCTATAATCGTTTTGAATGAAATGATCGTAAAACTGAAGGTCTGCTGGAACTACTATATGACTATTATTAACATAAATAGTATCCCAGCTAACGACCGTCTTGGCCCGCATTATTGTTTCGTCAAAGGTTGAGTTTTCAAAAACAAGCTCTGGATGACTCATACCGATGAAGTGACCTAGTTCATGGTTCGCAGTATGTTCAAACCATTGCTCACGTGTTGCGTGATAAGTACTATCATCTGCCTCATAGTATTCTGGGGATATCTCTGTATAGGAATACCCTTTGCTTAGATAGTCAATTGCATAAAACATAACTGAACAGCTATGAACGCTCGGTGGAACTCGCCCAAAGATCTCAGTTTCTCTGGAGGCAAAACCCAATCGAATATCTCTCATATTTCCTTCATAACCGTTCAGGAATGCCCTGAAATCGTCTGTCAAGTCACCCATATAAGACTGGTAGTGAGATACTACTAGTTGATGGTTTTGTATTACATCATAGATAGTGTTCATTTCACGCGCACCTCGAGGAAAATCCACTAGTTCAATTCGGTCTAGTTCCGGATAGTATTCTATTGTCTGACCATACTGACGGTCAAATTTCCACATTCCATCGACTACTTTATAATGTTCTGGTACTTCTTGACGATTCGGCGAATTCTCGTCATAGACGTCATTTAGGGGAAGTTGATAAATGCGTGTAACACCCGTGTTTCTTAGGATAGAGAGGTTCGGTAATGATACGTTCCATACAAACATATGGACAGGATATTGAATCAGGAAGTAATTCCTTGCATGAGGCGCTAACCTGATATGAGTCTCGTCATTACCAGCCAACACTCCATAAAAACCTCTATATTTTTCCAGATTTGTTAGTCCATCACCTGCCTGTTTAAGTGTATCCTCATAAGCAGAAAATCCGTCTAGCCTTCTCCATCTGGAATCATAAGGTGGGAATATGTTTTGCAAGGCCTCCGAATCATCATTTTCAGGTATGAGTTGATATATGCTCATATAGATCAGAGAGTCCTGAAGATCGTCTATATCCTCGTTCACGGGGACATTGGCATTTGGATCTACATACAGCTCTTCCCAAGCATCACCGATGCCATCGCCGATAGTAATTCCATGTAGGGTATCACCTTTGAAGATGTAATCGGAAATGATGATTTCTTCATCTCGCGGCATGGGCAATCCACCGATGTAGAATCCGTCGATTTCCCGGACATACAGGTCATTACCGGAGAACAGTTGAATATTGCCATGATCATTCGCATCCACTTCATGCAAACCACCTCGCAGCCAGCCATCGGCACCAAAATCTCGGCTGCTGACTCGTAATGTCAGAGTATCTCCGGAGTAGACAGGTTCGTCGGTTACAGCGAGTTGTTTGGAATAGTAACGAGTGTATTCTCCCACGTCCATTGAATCCAGTGCAAAACCGAAATCCCAGTCAGAATTATCCGGTGCGTTCTCATCCAAGAACAGGTCAGCTAATTCTACACTGATGGCATCCTGGTAATATTGCCTCTTTCTCCCGGGAATTGCCTCGTAGCTCCTCAGGTAATCATTTGTCCATCGGGCAGGTAATTGTGTTGATGTCATTCCCATTCTCATCCACAGCGGGTCTTGAGTGTCTGAGTGGACAACAAAACGCAAGGTTATTCCCGGATCGGGATCACCAGGCAAAAGTGCTGCGCTGGGAAGCCAGGCCATATACTCACCCAGATTCAACAGTTCGATTGAGCGTTCCCAGGGTGGTTGACCGTTATGGTTTGGAACCGTGATCTCGATTTCTTCCCACCCTGCGCCAGGACTTTCTCTAAATTGATCGAACCATTGTTCGTTAGTCCAATCGCGCGTACTCCCAGCGCCAATTGTGTTGACGAAGCCAATTCTGATCCGGTAATCTCCCGGTGTTAAATGCAGATATTGAACATATGAACGTTCTATATCGGTTTCACAGCAGTTATCATATGGATAATTCAGGCACGGATCACAAACGGTTCCTCCAGTGACTTCTTCAAATAGAACATCGCCATGGAGCTGCCCGATGAAATTATAGACCGTCCCCGCGGCTGTTGAGTGTTCAACGAGTGTGGCTTGATATATTTTCCAATGCTCATCGTAAGGGTCGCCATTGGGATCAATTCCCATTCCCCAGACTTCCGCCTGTTTTACATCAATAAAATAATTACCGTCGAGAAACTGAATTGGAAACGGATCTTCAAAGAAAAGCGAATCCATACCAGCATTATCAAACACCGTCTCAATGCTCACCTGTTCCGCATCGGTGGTAAAATATCCAGTTGCCCAGACGCCAGGGACCTAAAACAGTAGTAACAAACCAGTTATCCCAAGTCGAGAATAGAAGCTCATTTCCCACATCGTTTGCGCCCCCTATGAAAAAAAGATAATATCGTATTTATTATAGTTTACTATATTGTACGGTACAATGCAAGCGTCAGATAAGTTATTTGTGCTCTATCCAGTCTTCCCCGTCTCCGACTGTGTCCAGCATCATTACTCATTTGCCCTGTCCTGCCATGTTGGCTTGATGTATCGTTTTTTGCCCGTGTTGGCAGAAATACCAACGCGGATCACCCACGGCATGAATGTCGTGGGCATCCAGAATCACTAATGAGCAATCCGGGCCCACTTTCAAGTGGGCCCGGACCAGTTACGCTATGCTTCGTAGAATAACTCAATCAGAATGAAGCATCAGCAGCTTGTGCACTATTACCGGAGTAGCACAATCCGGCGCAATTCTGTCTGCTTTCCAGCCATCCTAGCCTGAACGAAATAGATACCGCTCGCCAGGTTGTCAGCACGGAAAACAAAGTTGTGATATCCAGCTTGATAATCGCCAACTGCAAGCGTTGATACACTCTTGCCGAGGATGTTGAATACCTCAACCTCCAAGCGTCCGTCAGCTGGTACTGTAAGCCGAATAGTCGTTGACGGGTTGAACGGATTCGGATAGACATTCTCGATCGCAAATTCCGTAGGAACCATCGTACCGCCTTCGCCATTTACCGAAGTAGCAGCTCCAGCGATAGAAATTGTGAAGGAATATGGTTCGCCAAGATAATCTATCGAAAACGCTTCGGTTTCAAGAAGATCGACCGTTGTGTTCCCGTGTTGCACTGAAGCCTCATAGCCTTCGGGAAGAATCTGAGCGATGTCGGCACAGCGAATCTCGATCGTACCGGTTTCTGTGGATTCGACCGTGAATGTCCATTCGGCTGTCATCTGTTCATCGATTGGCGTCCGAATGTCTTTGCTGAACTTGGGTCCGAAAGGCGATTCCCAGTATTCGCGATCTGCATAAATCCTCACGAAATCGTTGGTCATCGGCGCTGGTGGCAGTGGCTGATCGTACCATACATCAAAACCATTGGTCGCAGATTCGTGAACGCCAAATCCGGCCAGTCCATCAGCAAGATCTCCCATCGTGGCATTGAGGCTTACGAACCAGTTGTTCATATCATCCAGAACGTTGCCTCCATTATCCCCTTCGCCTTCCTGCGAGTTGGGGCTGGGGTTCGGTGCCATGCCCGGACCGTATGTGATCATCGTGATATCCATGGCGCTCTGCAGCCAATATCCGAACCAGGGATTCAACTCGGTCGATGATACGTATGACGTACCGTCCCAAGTGTAGAAGTTCGGACTAATCCAGCCATGCATCACAGCATCAGCGTACACGTACGATGTCACCCCATCGGTAAACCAGAGGTCCGTAACGAAGACTGTCTCGTACAGAGCCGCACCTATGAGGTTCCAACCATCCTCAAGTGGTTCTTCTGCTGAATCGAGAATCGGTGAACCCTCGATTTCAATGGTTGCCGGGTCTTCCACCATGGCCAGCCAGTAACCGTGAGCGTTGTAAACATTCTCCTCAAGGAAATAACCGACGCTGCGTGAATAGTTGTAAACGTAATAGGCACCCGGGATATCATCCCCGAAGAGGTCAACAATGAGTGACATGTTGTTGAAGGGCACCAGTGGTATACTCACCATATGCCAGCCAAGTCCGAAGTTGTGGCTGGATTCTGTGGGATAGCCAATGCGCAGTTCAAAATGATGCACTGCGGCGCTGGCAACGAAGGTGTAGACGTTGTTATCCCTGAGATTCAGGACCATGTCGGTGTCTTCAACGTACAGCACCACACCGTATTGGCTTGGCAGGGCATCGCCAATGGTGAATGTCAGCTCAACATCGCTTCCCATCTGGTCGGTGGCCACATCAAACTCGAACACTTCCAAGTCATTAGTGAGATCACGTTCGAGACGGATGTCGTGCATGAAATTGTCACCGATGACTGCGTTCCACTCCGGATGTGGGAAGTAGACGGCGACAAAATTATTCTGCCACACCGGCGGCTCGGGAATATCAAATTGTGGATCGTATTCCGCGGTAGCGCTCAAGTCGAATGAGGCCAGGTTGCCCAAATCAGCCACGTCAGCTTGCGGAATGAACCCATCAATAATCACGCCCTTGTCCGTCAGCTCAGCATCATCGACAATAACCTGATGCGGGTTGTCCGGGGTTCCATGTGTGGAAGCCAAGCCGAAATCATCCACCGCACGCAGGTAATAATCCACGCCATCGGTAGTGGCATATGTCACGGGCACCGTACCCATATATGTATCGCCACCAGTGTTGACCATCGCCTGTTCCTGATAGATCAACTCTCCGGTTTTACGGTAATAGAGCGTTTCCTCAGCCAGGGCGTTAGTGTTGTCGGTGATATCGGCTACCACGTCGAAGGCGATTCCTGGCGTCAGTGTCGGAACGGGAGTATGAATGATCACTGGCGCTTCGTTTGGCAATATCGCCAGCTGGTAGGGATATACATCTGGTTGGTTCGATGGATCAGAAACTGTTGACTGACCGTCGGTTGCGGTCATGTAATAGTCAACGCCTGGGCCCACTACTCCGGCACCTGGAATTTCGCCGGACCAGATGTCTCCCCCGATGTCAGTCATTGCAACGGACGTATAAGCACCGGTGCCGGTCGTCCGGTAGAAAAGCGTCGTCGCCTGCACAAATGGGAAGACCAGGTCGATTACTTCCACCTCTATTGTGAAGGTGGTCCCATCCGCCCAGGGTTGGTTATGGAGGTCAATGGTATCCTGGGTACGTGCAATGCTAGGCGCTACACCCGGGGTGTAGAAGTCGAAGTCGGTCGCCGTCTCAGGACCATCAGTAACATTTACGACAACCTGTCTTGTCAGACCATCAGACGCCTGGTTGAAAGGAGAATAACGTATGGAGTATATCCTGCCTCCGTGAACGATTATCGCGTCCAATACTGCTTGGAAATCTTCTGTAACATCGAAGTATTCGCCACCGGTCTGTTCAGCCAGCCATCCGTAATCATTGATGGAATAAGTGTCCAAACTGATGTATGAGAATAATACGTTGTCGTTGTTCAACATCGCATCGAGGGCTTCCTGTTGTGTGTAGTTGCCCATATTCCCGTTGCCAGTGACACTCTCATCGGTCAGCAGCACCAAGAAACGTTGACCCTGGCGCCAGTTGAATGAGTTAGAACCGTCAACAACGGCATCCCAACCTGGCTCAAAACCACCATCAATCGTGTTCTGATCCCAGAGTAACAGGAATGCAGCGGCATTATCGACCAGGATTCCGCCGTTCATAACAATTGGCCAACCACCACCTGGACCTTGCCCGAAACGGACCAATCCAAGATTGTAGTCTATGCCCCTACTATCCAAGCTATCAAGAAAGGCTTCCACGTTATCCCGAACTTGCTGTTGCTCACCACCCATACTTCCACTGTTGTCCATCAGGAATACGATATCAACGAGTTGATTTCCTCCCTGGGGTGGAGTCACGTTGAATCCATCAGTCTGAAGCACACCATCCTCGTAAACTTCAAAATTGGCCTGTGTCAGATCGGGATAACCAGCACCGCCAGTATCCACTGCGGTGTCGAAGTAGATAAACGAAGGCCATGAAGATTCGTCAAGCGAGATAATGTCCGCGCTCAGAAAGTGATCGTGTACTTCGTAAACCATCATGTCATCAACATACCACCCTGCGTAATTGTTGCTCCCATCAGAGGTAAAGTGATAACCGATGTTGACCGTTTGGCCCTGGTATGCGGAGATGTCATCCTGCATCAGGGTCCAGCCTCCATTGCTGCCGCTCCTGCTGTTCAGTTCATCCCAGGTGACCCCACCATCGGTGGAAATCATCAGGTAACCGATATCATAACCGGTTTCAGTTTCGTACCACTCGTAATAATCCATAACTAAGGCATCACCAGGGTCGAGTACCGGCAGGACGATTCCAGATGATATCAGCCAATCGTCAGCGTTGTCAGGATAATTGGCATCCAGAAGTGTGCCCGCACAGGAATAGGATGTATGCCCTGTATTAGGACCAGATGTAGGATGACCAACCTCCCATGAACCGCCAATAGTCCAACCCGGGAGAATACCTTCAAAGTCAACCATGTCAATCAAAGCATCATCGAGCTCGTTCAGACCGTTCATATACGAATAATCCCAATCTGGCGAAAGAACTGGTATAACCTGTCCCTTCTCGATCTCGATCTCAGCAAACGAACTGGCCGCAAAAAGAAGCATCAATGCAGCCATCAGGACTACTACGTTACCTCTCATTTACTTATTCCTCCCCTTTTGACAAAATTAACCGCTATTTATTAGCGATTAGGTGTTTCATCTTACTCCACCCATTATGCCACATCAATTCATTGTATACACTTATTCTAAGCAGCGAGTCAAGTAAATATCATAGTTATTCCAAAAACTAGAGTCATTATGCCTCCATTACTTCTCATTATTGTCTGATTATATTTTCTTCTATCATGCTTATTACACCTAATAATAATACTATCCTTATGATGCAACTTGTTGTTATTACTACTGGATATATGTCTGTTGAGTGCATGTTCGTCTCCCGGAATCCAGCGTCTTTATTTCATCCCCTCAAAAGACTATTTTTGATTTGATGCAACCGGCATTTTTCCCAGGTATGTGGGATAATCAATGCTATGAGGTGGGATAAGAATGAAAGAGAATGATATTCAACGTCCGACGCTGATAATCAACGAGGAACAGGCGCGGGCCAATATCAAGCGAATGGCTGATAAAGCGAGGAATGCTGGGGTACGTTTCCGTCCACATTTCAAGACTCATCAGTCCGCTTTGGTGGGGCAATGGTTCAAGGACCAGGGCGTCAGCTCAATTACTGTCTCCTCCTACTCCATGGCAGCTTACTTCGCCGATCATGGTTGGAACGACATCACCATCGCCTTCCCGATCAACCTGCGTGAACTGGATGCCATTCAGGAACTCGCATCGAGGATTGAGCTCGGGGTACTCGTCGATTCCTCAGCTACGGTGAGTGCATTGGAAAAGCAGATTAGTAGGCCAATGCGTGTATGGTTGAAGATTGATACCGGGTATGGACGGTCGGGCGTTCACTGGGATCAGACGGAGCAGATCATCCAGCTTGCCAGGCAGTTGAATGAGGTTAGTCATCTCACCTTCAGGGGTCTGTTAACCCATGCCGGACATTCTTATCACGTTCGGGGGTCAGAAGCGATTCAGGCAGTCTACCGTGAATCGACACAGCGGCTACAGTCAGTACGCACGGTGCTACTTGATGAAGGCTTCCGAACGGTCGAGCTCTCCACCGGCGACACACCATGTTGCAGCGTGGTTGACGATTTTGCGGATGTCGATGAGATCCGTCCCGGCAACTTCGTCTACTACGATCTGATGCAGACCCAGATCGGATCCTGCTCAGACGGGCAAGTCGCGGTCACTGTTGCCTGCCCGGTGGTGGGGATTCATCCGGATCGCTCGGAGATCATCATCTATGGCGGCGGCGTTCACCTTTCCAAAGACAGTGTCGAGCTGGAGGGCCATCGTGTGTATGGCTGCCTGGCGGAGATGGATGGCAATGCAATAATAACTATCCGTCGGGATGCGCCCGTGACAGGCCTCTCACAGGAACACGGCGTAATCCATGTCCCTTCAGACATTCTGAACTCCCTGCAAGTTGGCGATCTGGTGTATATCGTCCCAGCTCACTCTTGCATGGCGGTGAATTGCTTGCGCAGGTAGCCCAGCATCACCGGGTGGAGGCGGGATAAATCGCCCTGTCTCTTCGAATCACATCCCCGCTTTTGCCCCATCCACTGCATCGGTCTATTTTAACGGTGAGTTGCAGCCCGGCTATCATGTTTGCCGGGATCAGGTTCGATCACCTTGTCCTCGGGATCAAATGGACACCACCCATAAGCAATACCGTGATCTCTGCGCGCAGATCATCCGTCATAACCAGTATTACGCGGTCGCTAAGCCGCAGATCACTGACGGTCAGTATGATGAGCTGTACAAGCAGCTGGAAGCGATGGAGGCAGAGCATCCGGAATGGGTGACGCCTGAGAGTCCGACCCAGATCGTCTGGGGGGATCGTTCGGACGCATTCGCCCCGGTGGACCACATCATCCCCATGATGTCCCTGTCGAACACTTACAACGAGGACGAGGTTCGGGAGTTCATCGAACGCATTGTGCGTACCGGTGCGGGCGATAATCCGCGTTTGCAAGCAAACACGGGCCTGTCCTCTGGGTCTAACGATGATCCGCGTTTGCAAGCAAACACGGGTAAGAAAAGTGAACATGCCCACGACATTCATGTCGTGGATAAACCGCGCTTGCCAGCAAGCACGGGCCTGTCAGTTCCCGCAGACCGTAGCCCACAGCCCGCAGCCCTGTTTACTCTCCATCCGGAGTTCACCTGCGAGCCGAAGGTGGATGGGGTTGGTATGTCGGTGCATTACCGGGACGGAGTGATGACCCTGGCTGCCAGCCGTGGGGATGGTCGCACGGGTGAAAACATCACCGCGAACGCCCGCACCATCAGCAACCTGCCGAAGATGTTGCGCGACGGCCCGTGGACTGAGGGTTGGACGGAAGTCCGTGGCGAGGTGTACATACCGTTGCCCGCGTTTCACGAGATGAACCGTCAACGTGAGGCGGATGATCTACCCACCTTCGCCAACCCCCGCAACACGACTGCCGGATCATTGAAGCTGCTGGACGTGAATGAAGTGGCGAAACGTCCGCTAAGGTTCTGGGCTTATACTTTACTCACTCATGAAGGCCCGTTGGCCCAGAATCTGGACCTGCGTCTCCATTCTGAACGGCTGTTGCTGATGGATGAGATGGGGCTGCCGATGGTGGATTGGCAGATGGCGCGCAACGTCGAAGAGGTGCAGGCCTACTGGCAGGATTTGCAGGATCGCCGTGATGAGCTCGATTACGAGGTTGATGGGGTAGTGGTCAAGGTCAACGATCTGCGTTTCCGTGATGAATTGGGCGTGACCGCCAAGTCGCCCCGCTGGGCTATGGCTTATAAGTTCAAGGCTCGCCGTGAGATAACGACCTTGCTGGCGATCAAGCACAGCGTGGGACGTACCGGCGCAGTCACCCCCTACGCTGAACTGGAAGCGGTCAATATCGGCGGAGCTACGATCCGTAATGCCACGTTACATAATGAAGATGAGATCCAGCGTCTGGGTGTCGCACCTGGTCTGCGCGTAGTGCTGGAACGTGCTGGCGACGTGATCCCCAAAATCATCTCTCTCGCGCCTGATGAAGATCGAACTGGCGAATACACTCCTCCCACCGTTTGCCCCAGCTGCGGTACAGAATTGGTGCAGCCTCCGGACGAAGTGATTCGACGGTGTGTCAACATCTCCTGCCCCGCTCAGAAACGGGGACGTCTGATCCACTTCGGCTCACGCAACGCGATGGACATAGACGGACTCGGTGAGAAGACCATTGACCTGTTACTGGAGAAGGAGTTGGTCAATGATCCAGGTGATGTGTTTGCGTTGAGACCTGAGGACTGGTCATCGTTGCCCGGCTTCAAGGAGAGGTCAGTCAGCAACATGCTCAACGCACTCACCGCAGCGAAGGATCGCACCCTCGATCGTCTCGTCTTCGGACTCGGCATCCGCATGGTTGGAGAAGGTGCAGCACGTGCCCTGGCAAAGCGGTATAAGACGTTGGATGCGCTCAGAGAAGCGTCGCCGAACGTGGAAGAGCTGGAATCCATCGAAGACATCGGGAGCAAGATCGCGGCGAGCGTGGCGGAGTTCTTCAGTCTGGAGCGTAACCTGACTGTGATCGAGAAACTGCGGAACGCAGGTGTTTCCTTTGGTACGCTGCCAGCATCAGCCGACGTCACCGATCATCCGGCGTTCTCAGGCAAGACCTTTGTCCTCACTGGATCTCTAGACAGCATGTCCAGACCAGAGGCCAAACGGCTGATCGAATCGCTGGGTGGGAAGGTGACCTCGTCGGTGACGAAGAAAACGGATGTTGTGATCGCAGGCTTGTCGCCGGGTTCAAAACTGGATAAGGCGAACGGGCTGGGGATTGAAGTATGGGATGAGCCGCGATTTGTAAGTGAGTTGAGGGATGCTGGCGTGGAGCCTGAATCTATCTGATTCCGCCTCGTCCACAATGCCCTCTCATGTTGAGGGATATTCTTGTTAACAAACAAGTTAGAGCGGAAGGGCGCGGAACATTAGTTCATTGCGTCCTCGTTTGGGTGTGGTTATCTTCGGGGATCACAAAACTATCGATAAATCCAGTAATTGAGGGATGCATGGCGTCCACTGCTGATTTCCGTAACGGCATGGTTTTCAAGTTCAAGAACGATCTTTATCAGATCGTAGAATTCCAGCATGTCAAGCCCGGCAAGGGCGGTGCTTTTGTCCGCACCAAGTTAAAGAGCGTCGTTACCGGACGCATTCTGGACAACACCTTCCGTTCGGGCGAAAAGGTTGAAGAAGTCCGCCTTGAGGCACGAACGATGCAGTATTTGTACCTGGAAGGCGATTCATACGTTTTCATGGATAACGAGACGTATGACCAGGTAAATATGACGGCTGAGTCTTTGGGCGATGATGTGGTCAAGTACCTCAAGGAAGGTATTGACTACAAGGTGTTGTTCAACGATGGCAAGCCGCTGTTGGTTGAAACTCCGAACTTCATGGAGCTCGAGATCAAACACACCGAACCCGGTGACAAGGGCGACCGTGTGAGCGCAGCGACCAAGCCAGCCACACTGGAAACTGGGGCAATCGTTCAGGTACCGCTGTTTGTCAATACTGGCGAGGTTGTGAAAGTTGACACCCGGACGAGCGAGTATCTCGAACGAGTGAAGTAAACTACCACGCTTTTTTCATTAGACCGCATTGCGGCGCAACGGAGGGCGTGATGAACTACGCCGACGTACGTAAACTGGTAAAACTGGTGGAATCCAGCCAGATACAGGAACTTGAACTTGAAGAAGAAGGTTCACGTATACGTGTGAGCAAGGGTTTCGGTGACGATGTCGTTGTCCAGGCCGCACCCCAGGCTATTCAGATGCAGGCTCCGGTAGTCGCTGCTGCTCCTGCACCGGCTACTGCAACCCCTGCAGAACCGGCCACCCCGGCTGCTCCGGAGAAGAAGTATCACGAAGTTGTCAGCCCTATGGTTGGTACGTTCTACGCCGCCCCTGCTCCGGACGCTGATCCGTTTGCCACAGTAGGCATGAAGGTAAGTGTAGGTCAGACACTTTGCATCGTGGAAGCGATGAAACTGATGAACGAAATCGACTCGGATATAGCGGGCACAGTGGTCTCCATTGATGTGGAGAATGCCACACCGGTCGAATACGGTCAGTTATTGATCAAGATTGACACGGCGGGCTGACATCGTGTTCAACAAGATTCTAATCGCTAACCGGGGCGAGATTGCGCTTCGAGTGATTCGTGCTTGCCGTGAGCTTGGCATCAGCTCGGTCGCTGTTTACAGCGAGGCAGACCGGGATTCTCTGCATGTCCGTTTCGCTGATGAGGCTGTTTGCATCGGCCCACCGCCAGGGACACTCAGTTACCTCAAGTACCAGAGTATCCTGGCTACGGCGGAGATCACGGATGCGGACGCTATCCATCCCGGCTATGGTTTCCTGTCTGAGAACGCTGAATTTGCGGAAATGTGTCTGGATTCAGGCGTGGCCTGGATTGGCCCCTCTCCCCACTCCATTCGCTCCATGGGCGACAAGTCCAATGCCAAGGATTTGATGAAGAAGGCCAACGTTCCGGTGACTCCGGGCAGTGATGGACCGGTTGGAGACTTGGCTGAGACGCAACGTATTGCGAAGGAAATCGGCTTCCCGATAATCCTCAAGGCCAGCGCTGGTGGTGGCGGACGTGGAATGCGCATGGTCGAAGAGGCCAGTGGGGTTAAAAAGGAATACGATTCCGAACGCGTTGAAGCAGATTTAGATTTAGGAGATCGGAAGAGCACACGTCTGAACTCCAGTCACACTGATATATCTGCTATGCCGTTTTTTCGTTGAAAA
>CAJVXH010000076.1 GCA_913009835.1 uncultured bacterium | reverse complement strand
TTACCGCCGCAGGCGATAGCAGGGTTGATCCGCAAGTTACAAGATGCCTGTTTGATTTCTCAGGACTCAGGACAGTCGTTAAATGATCCCTGCGAACCGCCAAAAAGACGGCGGGTCACAGGGGCATATCCATGGCTGAGTTATCTGGATAACCGGATGCGAGCAAATCGGGGCAGACATATAGCTCAGTGCTCACCGCTCCCCGCTCACACATCTCTACTGATCAGATAATCTGCCCAAGCTGCCAGCAGAGCTCTATACTTCGTGTCCGGTAATTCCTCCAGGTACTTTCGAGCTCTCTCGATGTAACGGCGAGCACGCTCAGCAGTCCGTTCAACGCCATCATAACGCTGGATGATCTCAACTACCCGTTCAATCTGCTGAGGCGTGGCTTCGGCATTGCCCATGGTGCCGCTGAGAACCGCACGCTCTTCCTCCGTCGCATCAGCGTACGCGTAGTGTACCAACGTAGTGCGTTTCCCCTCACGGATGTCATTGCCGACAGGTTTGCCAGTCCGTTCGGAATTGCCGATCACGCCTAGAATGTCGTCCTGCAACTGGAAAGCTGTCCCGCAGAGGCTGGAGAATTCCACCAGCGCATGCACTTGTTCGTTCTGGGGATCAACGCGGTTGAGTCCAATCAACGCGCCCGCCTCAACACAAAAACGATAGAGTACGCTGGTCTTCTTCCACAACATGTTCTCGATATCGTCAACGCTCAATTCCTCCAGCGGACGCTGGCAATACTGGATATCCAGCAGTTCACCGGACACCAGCAGGTTGATCACCTTGTTGTCCAACTGCTCGATGAGATGCAACGTAACCGCTGGATCAATGCCATTCTTGCGAGCCAACTCGGTCATTAATGAAATAGACCAGCCGTGCTGCACGTCCCCTGCCAGCACCGCCACACTCACTCCGTAATGCCTCTGCTCTTGATCAGATAATTCCGGGTGACGTTCTTTTGCAACCTGGTGGAAATGCTCGTGAACTGTCGAGCCACCGCGTCGACGATCATCACGGTCGATGATGTCATCATGAACCAAAGTCCAGGTGTGAAACAACTCCACAGCCGCAGCTGCCGGAAGTGCGACAGAGGGGTCGCCACCCACAGCACCGCAACACCAGAGTAGAATCGCGGGACGCAAACGTTTGCCACCAGACAAAGTGTACATCATAACCGAATTTCGAAGATCATCAGGCATGAAACGTGAATGGTAATCCTGACGATTCAGCACCTCCCGGACTCGGTCAGCGCAACTCGATAGTTCTTCGAAGAATTCGTTTCTTTGCAGGGTGATCATTATCATTTTCCAAGCAATCAATGATGGCAGGCAAGTTAGATTCGTCGCAACGAATCCGCAAATTGGGTCACAGGAGCTGCGATATCGTGAGCGACTGTATACCAACTCTTCATCCCAATATTAAGGCACCGGTCAGACTCCCCGATTTTACTACCAATTCAAAGATTCGCTTGATTGCTTTTCCCCCTGCCTGTAGCTTCAAATAACACCATCACGGTTTTCTCTGCATTGCTGATATCATGTGATTTCCATTCTATTGTAGTTCTTGAAAGTCCGGCTTGATCGAGGTCTTTCTGATTGAAGTTCGGCGTCTGTTTACCGAATGGAATGAAGAAGGTCCAGCTTAGCAAGTGGTTATGCAAGTCACAAACGGTAGTGCAGTTCGATCTTTCCTTCACTACGTTCAGGGCATGCTTCAAACGTTGACGGCAAAAAGACTCCGTCCACGTTTTCAGAATGACTCACATCATGCTGTACTTTTGAGAATAACTATACTCCAGTTTATGAGGGGAAGCACTATGGGTATTCTGGTCGAGAATAGCAGTATCGACTCCGCAAAACTCCGGCAATTCACTTCCTGGTTACTGCGCGACATACATGCCCTCGAACGCATGCTCGAGGAAGACCTCATCGAATCCGGGGTGAGCCGTATTGGCGCTGAACAGGAGCTGGCGTTCGTCGGATCCAACTGGCGCCCAGCAGCCATCGGGCCGGAAATTCTGAAAGATCTCGACGATGACCATTTTACCGCTGAAGTGGCCCGCTTCAACCTCGAATACAACCTGGACCCGCTCACATTTGAAAAAGACGTTCTCAGCCAACTGGAACAACAACTCAACCATTATCTCAAACTGGTCAGGGAAGCCGCGGTAAAATACGACAGTAACCCAATCCTGATCGGCATCCTACCCAGTATCCGAAAGAGCGATCTCACCCTGGAAAACATGACCCCGCAAGAGCGGTACTTCCAGTTGAATGACGCCCTGATGCGACTCCGCGGATGCGAATATCGACTCGACATCAAAGGATCAGATGAACTGACCGTTCAACATGACAACATCATGCTGGAAGCGTGTAACACCAGCTTTCAACTCCATTTCCAGGTGGATCCTGCCGATTTTTCAACCATGTACAACATCGCCCAGGCAGTCACTGGGCCAGTTCTCGCGGCCGCGGTCAACAGCCCCTTGCTGGGACGCTACAGGCTCTGGCATGAAACCCGCATCGCCCTCTTCCAACAATCACTCGACACCAGGTCAGGTCCGCTCGAACGAGATCTGCAACCCCGAGTCAGCTTCGGCACACAATGGTTGAAGAATTCTGTGCTGGAGATATTTCAAGAGGATGTGGCTCGCTTCAAGGCAATTATCAGCGTTGATGACGTAGACGATCCATTCGACCAACTCGCTCAAGGTATTCCCCCATCCCTGGATGCACTACGTCTCTATTCAGGAACCATCTATCGATGGAATCGCGCCTGCTATGGCGTCGGAAATGGACGTGCGCACCTGCGCATAGAAAACCGGGTGGTACCGGCGGGACCAAGCGTCCTCGATGAAGTCGCTAACGCCGCGTTCTGGTTCGGATTAATGACAGGAATAAAGGACCGTTACCCTGATATCACTAAAAATATGGCATTTGATGACGCACGTGACAACTTCTGGAACGCCGCCCGGTTCGGCATCAACGCACGCTTTACCTGGGTCGATGGAAAGAAGATCGGTGCCAAACACCTGATCCTGGATGAGCTGTTGCCTGTCGCACGAGATGGCCTTATAGAACGTGGCATTGAAAAATCGGACATTGATCGTTATCTAGGAGTTATTCAACAGAGAGTTGAAGCCGAGATGACGGGTTCTCAATGGCTGCTAAAAAGCCATGCAGAGATGAAGAGCAAGGGAACCCGCTGGGAAAGGATTCATGCACTGGTTTCGGCGACAATAGACAGACAAAAATCAGGGAAACCCGTTCACGAATGGAAATTAGGAAAACTATCTGAAGCGGGAGGATGGAAGAACAATTATCTCCAGATCGGGCAGCTGATGAAGACTGACCTGTTTACCGTCTCGCCCGATGAACCGATTGACCTGGTTGCCAACCTCATGGTGTGGCACAGAATAAGACATGTTATGGTCGAAGATGTGGAACACAACTTGCTGGGAGTTGTATCACACCGCAAACTGCTGCGCCTGGTTGGACAGGCAATCCCCGGGAAGGATGGAAACAGCGATCCGGTGGATGACATCATGATCACTGATCCGATTACGGTGACCACCAGCACGCTCACCGTTGACGCTATAAAGCTGATGCGCGAGAAATGCATATCCTGTCTGCCTGTTGTCGAAGATGGCAAACTCGTCGGGGCGATTACAGAAGACGACTTCACCGAGCTGGCGGGAATCCTGCTCGAACAGAAACTCAAGGAGTAACGACGTTGCAGGAACGAATTCACATACACGGAAACGGCATAGACGCCTCCACCGAAAGCACTGAGTGGATGAAAATGATACAGCATCGTCTGCTCGGTACGCACCGGGGAGATGAATCTGGCCCAACAATGGTCATCATAGCCGCTCTGCACGGCAACGAAATTTCCGGCAGCAACGCCTCGCTTCGAGTATTTAACCGCCTGCAACGAAAAGCGATCCCGTTTCGAGGACAACTGACCGCGTTGATTGGCAACGTTCCTGCTTATGACGCTGGCCTACGTTTCATCGAAGAAGACCTGAATCGAATCTGGACACGAAGCCGTGTTGAGTCTGTGATGAAGTCCCGACCGGTAAACGTCGAAGAAACCCAGATGCTTGAACTGTTGCAATGCTTTAACTACCTCTCACTCAGTAGCGATAGACAGAAGTATATGCTCGATCTGCACACAACATCCGCCGTCAGCCCGCCATTTGCCGCCCACACCGGCGACCTTCACGCCAGGAATATCGTGAGACGATTCGGCGCTGTCGAGGTTCAGCGAATCACCGACTATCTCAATGGTATGCTGATTAAGTACGTTGCCGACCAGGGGTGGACTTCCATCGTGTTCGAGGCCGGATCTCACCACCATACAGAATCTGTGGACATTCACGAAATGCTGATCTGGCATTCTCTGGCCGCGGCTGAAATGATTGACGAAGAGGACATTCCAACACGCATACAGGGCAGTGAGGCCTTGCTCCAACACCCTGAGACTCTGTCCGCCGCTGTAGAAGTTGTTCACCATCACACAATCAAGAAAGGTGATCAATTCAGGATGCGGCAAGGCTACCGCAACTTCCAGTCGATCAGCCGCGGGGAATTACTGGCAGAGGATCGCAACGGACCCATAAATGCGCCGATCAACGGTCGCATTTTCCTGCCACTGTATCAAAACGAAGGACAAGATGGATTCTTCATCGTACAGGATTTAGGCAACAGCGCTCATGAGGATGCAGCTTGAAAAGACGGGCGATGGGCCGTCGGCTATGGAGAAGAAACAGATAGACTACGGGCTGCGGTAAGACACTAAACCCAAACACTACAGCCGACAGGCTACAGGTTACTGTAAAACATGAAACCGAACACCGCAGTCATCAGCCTGTAGCCCAGCTTCAGCAGTCAACATGCAACGGATCACTCCCCAATCGAAGCATCTCTTTCCGAACATCAACGATCAACGGTATCATCTCAACACCGATCTCACGGGCCTCATGGAAACGTTCCGCGTAAGCTGCATCAAATGCTTCAGCCGGTGCGAAACTGTCAGCGTCCTCTCGTTGAACCGTAAACACTACAGCAGCCGCCTCGCCCGCCTGCACGCGATCCACTAATACGTTCAGATGTTTCAACCCACGTGCGGTCACGGCATCCGGAAAGGTCGCGATGGAACCCTCGTTCACAGATGATTTGTCCGTCACATCCGCCTGAACCATCGTACAGTTCTTCACTTCGATCCAGGCATCCGGTTTGTTCGTGAAAGACAATTTCAAATCAATCCGGCTGTGATCACCGAGTTTCACCTCACTATGGATCTCTGAACAGTTCTCAAACCCGGGCAGCCCACCAGCCTCAGCCAGCTCCCTGACGAGATGATTCGGCAAACTGGTGTTGACACCAACCCATAACGACCGACCATCCACACGAGTGATTCGGATCTGCTCCAACGAGTATGGCAGCTTCCGTTTTCCACCGTGTGGACCGGAAATCCGCACCCCATTCCCGGTCTCCAGCAGTCCGGTCATCGAGCCGGTATTAGCACAATGAACCGTTAGCATCTCCCCATCTACTTCAACATCTGCGAGGAAACGTTTGTAGCGTTTGATCAAACGACCTTCCACAATGGGCGCGCTGTAGTTCATGGGACCAAACCTTAATTTACAGTGATATTAGTTGGTTGAATTGAACGTAAAACTTTGTAATGGGGTCCTTCTTTACCTATACTGGTTCTTGAAGAGAATGCCTCATAATAAATCCGGCTTGTCCACACGAATCACTCAAGCCTGTGAGCTGTGAGCTATGAGCAAGAGAAAAGACAGGGTCAGTATGTTGACCGGAGGCTGCATTTGTATTTGTTTTCCGAGCCCCGAGCCCCGAGCCCCGAGCCCCAACGGTGAACTGACTTCGCGAACATGAGGCAATAGTTTCGAGCATCACTATAGCTTGAGTATAATGATCGAACACACCCGGACAAGTCATGCCCCGAACCACTGACGCACTGTTGATCCTGCTGGGACTGCTGTTCCTCTTCCCCTCTCTCCTGCTGGCACAGGATAGTGATCCCGATCAGGATGAATCTGTCCTCGGCGGACCTTTCCGCCTTGAGCTTCGCGCTGGATACACCGGCACCATGTGGACCCCTAAAGGCCTCGAACCTTACGAGGTTAACAACTATGGACGCAAACTCCTTTACGCCGAACTCGCTGTCCTGCACCCGTTACTGGTAGTCGGGGAGGCATTCGACATCGTGCAGATACCACGCCTGCGTGTCGAAACAAACTTCGGATACACCGCTTCCGGCGGCGGATTTCAGGATATGATCCCGAGAGCCCTGCGAAATAACGCCTACCTGCGTTCGACCGGATGGCTCACGGTATGGCAGTGGTTCTCTTTCCGTTATCGCGAAGAGATTTTCGATGTTACGATCGCTGATCCTCGGGATTGGATATTAGACCAGGAGACAATTCAACCCGGATTCGAGCTATCACGCAAGGTCAGGAATCGCATGACCGATCTGGAGATCGGTCTCATCGGATCACCCGATGGCGAAATCCGGAACACAATGATTGAAGTGGGATATTATCACAGCTCACTGAGCTGGCCAATGGTGCTGCAGTATTCTGACCCTGAATGGGGCAACTATGAAATACTCAAACAGCAGGAATTCACTTTAGAAGGTGTGTATTTCGCACTCAACACTCAGCCAATCCCGCGAGTCTGGCCGATGCAAACCCAGTTCATGCTCCGCACCGGCGGTGCCCTGGGCCTGGACGCGCGCTTCCGCTACGAGCATCAAATGTTAAGCCGCTGGTTTCTCGGGCTGGAGCTGGATGCCAGCTATCGCATCATCAGCAACTATAAGGATGAGAACGACGAGGAGTACATCATCAAGAATAACAACCCGCGCGATGTCCGTTACCGGATGACACTCTATACCGTCTTTGTGCTGCTTTAGAAGTCTACAGTCTGTTACCTGTTACCTGTTACCTGTTACCTGTTACCTGATACCTGTTACCTGATTTTAAAACGCATGCCCTATGGATATATGATAAGCCCCGTGACTCTCATCGGCCTGTGGGAAAATGTTAAACCCATAATCCATCCGAAACAGCCCGATAGGTGACGAAATACGAATACCCAGCCCCGGAGTCATGCGTAAATCCTGAATCTTCATACCATCCGCCTGTTCGAAGATATTTCCCACGTCGTAAAACCCAACCATGCTGACCCAGCGCCAGATATGTTCACGCACTTCCAGAACATTCCAAGCCAGTTTCGCTCGACCACCGAGGGGAGTGTTATCGTCCGCATCCACTGGTCCCACACTGCGATACGGAAAACCACGCAGCACGTTTGGACCGCCTGCGTAAAGACGTTCACCAAGCGGAATATCACCCAAACCACCGCCTGCATCCACCCATCCGAGTTCAATGTTGGTGGCGAGTACGGTGCTCCTTCGCAGAGGATAGAAAAAACGGAAATTGAATCGTGTCTTGAAGAATTCGTTCGTGCTGCCAAGAGATTGCAGGGCGTATTCGTTCGTCAGATTGACCATCCACCCAGTCGATGGACTGAACGGGTCATCTCTCAGATCATAGCTGATTGATTGGCTCAGCGAACGGATACGTGGGCTGATTACGTCGTCAAATTCAAAGACATCAATATTTGTGTACTCAATGTTCTCATGCCGATAGCTCAGTGCGAAATGTCCGCGTAGGAAAACTCGGCGGCTTACGGTCACGAACACCCGAACCGATGTCTGATCAAAGCTGGGTTCATCTTGGAACTCACCCGTCAGAGTTCCGTCTATGTTCCAGTGATAGCCGAAAGTCCACGGTTCATGGTAGGAGAATTCTGCCCCGTAATTGATGTAGCTGACCCAGGTTTCAATGCCGGACATTCGGCCTGAGCCGAAAATGTTTTCATTCCTTATTCCTATTCGACCACGCAATTTCTCCAACGTCGCATACCCAACCGAGGTAGTGAAAAGGATCGGGGTCTTCTCTACCACCTCAACCAGAATGTCTTTCGCCGTGGAATCACCATCAATGCTCGCTTCCTGCCTGACAAAAACACTGCGAAAAAGACCACTCTCATAGAGATTCCGTTGACTGAGCGCGAGTTTCGAATAGTCAAGTATCTCCCCGTAATCAAAGGTAAACTCGCGACGCACGACCGTCTTCTTAGTGTTCTTGAACCCGGTCAGGATGATCCGACCCACCTTGAATTGGGTGCCCTCAGTAATCGAGACATCAATGAACGCTTCCAGATTCTCCTTGTCCACCATAACCGAAGGATTTACTGTCGCTTCCAGGTATCCATTCTCAGCGTATAGACGAGCTATTCGCTCTGAACCGATACGGTTTTTCACACGATCTAACGGGTCACCGGGATCGATGTCAAATTCATCAAGGATCTGTTCGTCGCTGAAAGCCTCATTTCCCATCGGTTGTACGTCTACCACATTGGTTCTTAATCCTTCTTCTATCGTAACTGTAATCTGGACCTTCTCTTTCAATGAATCGATCTGCACCTCATGACCGAGCACACTGGCATCCAACCAACCGTGTTGCTTGTAATACAAGTCTATGAAATCGAGATCTTCCTCGAGAATGTTGTCGTCGAACTCTACGTCGTTGAAGAAGCCCAGGAAACCGGTGGGACGCATTATCATTACTGACAGCAGATCCTCACTGCTGACACTCTCATTCCCGATGAATTTTACCTTGCTCACCAGGAACTTGAGCTCATCTTCCTCTTCAGCTGAGAAGACCTCTGTAATACCAATACACAGCATTAACAGAAATAGGAAAATTATCTGATATGTGAGGAAGTGTCGTTTCATCTCCAGCGAATCTCGTTCCATCGAACCTTCATCTTCAGATCCACGCTGCCCTCTCCCTCTTGATTCGTTTCGCCAGTTATCGTCCAATACTTGGTCAGAAAATAGCTGACCCGAACGACATTTTCATCAAATCCGCTGACATTTGTGATATAGGTTATCTCCGCACGGTTGGATATCTCCTTAGTTGCCAGAAGCATGGCACCACTCTCCTCCGGCGCAAACAGGTTGCCCTGCACACTAACAGACTCCAGCCCGATAGCGTTTCCCAAGGTTGAACCGACATAGCTGGAAACCGCCCGTCCAGCAAGAGATCCCGCCTGTCCGCCTACCCCGCCCTGCCCGGCATATGGTGAACCAAAAGTCAGCAGAGAGATAATGCTTGACTGCTCGAGAAATGGATCGCAAGACATCTCAATACGTGCGCTCTTCATGTTTCCCGTAATCACCATGGTGATATCGTAGTCGAATTGTTCGCCTTGCTCATAGTCGATCACTTTGCTGAAAGCGGTGATGTTGAGGTAAGGGTTGATGTCGCGAGTGTCGATGAAGTCAACCACACCTTCCTGTATGTAGAATTTGCGGTCGAGATACATCATATACCCACCCTCCTCCAGCGCTACCCGTCCGGTAATCATCGGCGCACCGAGAGTGCCGATTACGCTGATATTAGCATCCAGCTGCACATTGGCCAGATTGTTCTTAACCCAGAGTTGATTGGCCTCACGGAGACGGAGATCCAGTTCGATGTTCTCCGCAATTGCATTGGGCTTCGCGATACGGCGGGTTGGTGGGTCATTCATCTGACGGAGTATGGTATCCAAACGGTAATCCCGCACATATTCAGTCTCACCCAGACGAATGTCCCCGCTGAGAATGTGTCGGTTCTGTTCATTAGTAACAAAACTCAACTTCATCTCGTTCAGCTTGACCTGGTAGTCGTCCTGGTTCAGGCTGAGGTTGTACCCCCCCACTCTCAGATCGAAATATGGCCTCTGCTCCGTTACATCAGCACGCCCCTCCACAATGAACACACCTGACTCGCCGAACTTTGCCACCAGTGTGTCAATTGAAACACTCGCATTGTCGAACTGAATGGCAAATTCACCGTGATGCAAGTTCTCTTCGATCAGCTTTGAGTTGATCATTATCCCTGAACCCTGCAACTTGCCATGAACATTCGGAATTCCGCTGTCGCCTTCGACATAAATAGTTCCGGAAAGAACGCCCTTGATATCTTCAATATCCGGTACAAACGATTCCAGTGGTTCGAGGGGTAAACCTGGCAATTCCAGAGTTGCTGAATAACCATCCTGGCTATAATGAGCTATTGCCTGTAACGCCAGGCTGCTGTCTATGTTCACCTCGAATTCCGTGTCAACAGCGTTGCTGTCCAGCAGAGTCGCGCTACCGGCCAGGCCTATATCATGACCGTAGTAACTGAAATTGAGACGTTCGATGTCCACCATCGAATCAAACTGAGTGATGTTTACTTCGATTGAATCGAGACGAGGTTGCTCGTCACCCAAATCCACCCAGGCGCTGTCAATGCTGATTTCGCCCAGGAGGGAAGGTTTGGACAGGGTTCCTGAGGCGTGGTAGGATATTGTGATTAGACCGTCGGCGTTTATACCCTCAGGCATGAGTTGCTTGAATGTACTCAGGCGAATATTGTCACCGACTACATATCCTTTGATGCGTTTGTCGGTCGCAATAGCCAGCCCTGTCCCAGCTCGTTCCATTGGTAACGTGACTGATGCCGTCACCGATTGTTCAGATTGAAGTATTGCAACCAAATCAGAACGCAGACTTGTGGAATCGAGCTCCGCACTAACCTGCAGAGAGTCAACCACAAATTCTCCTGCACGCAGCGAGTCGAGGGTTAATTTTACCGTTCCGTGCGGATCGATTGCGGACCCTGTAAACTCTACTTCAGCGTCGAGAACCCCGCTGATACCGGCGAGATCAGGGTGTACATGGGGAATATCTCCGAGATTGATCCGGCGACCATATCCCCTCACCGAGACTCGCTGACTGTCCAGCATTACGAAGCCGAAGTTGAGATGGCCATCCCCTGAAATGTCATCATCAAGAGAAGAGTTGGGGCCGGTGAGCCATAGACTGACCTCACCCGAGGCTTCTTCCAGATCGTAACGGCCCTCAACGTTCAGCTTGCGACTGTCACGGGTGATTTCCAGCATCGGCAAATCGACACGGCTGCCATTGAGCAATACCCGTACATCTATGTATTCCGTTGCCAGATCACCATAACCCAGATCCCAGGTGTTGAGGTCAAGGTGACCGTTCAGATCGGGAGGTGATCCTGTGACTGCTCCTTCATATGAGAAGCCACCGCTTAAGTCCACTAACCCGAATGGCGCGTTCGTCGAATCGATTTCATTGATGATGCCAGCGAGGTGAGATTGAGTGAGGTAAACCTTGCCACTGTCATATTCAACAATCGCGAGCAGAGAATCGAGAGGGAAATTCTGGTAGCGTATGCCGCCGCCACTGATCGTAGCGTTCACTCTCGGCGCATTCAAACTCCCTGTGAAAGAACCCTCGCCTCGAATCGTACCGGTGATATCTTCCAACCCAACCGGCCCGGCAATATCCGCGATTTGAGGGATGATCAGGTTGAATGTACCATCAATGCTATCCTCGTCAAGCCTGGCGTTCGCCTCGATCAACGATGAACCATGCCGGATGCTTACGCTACCATCGTAATCAAAATAACCGAGGCTGATATTTATGGTTTCACTGGAATCACTCTGCGAGCTTGAGATATCGACCTTCAGGTCTGCTGCTGCGCTGAGCGACCAGGGATACTTCAGAGCACCGGACGAATAGATGTATGCGCCGAAATCGCCCTCAATCAGCGGCGAAGAGGCCGTGGGATCGTTCGGTGTGAAAGCTGATTGCAATGTCGCGATGTTCAGATCATCGAGCGTCAACTCGAACTGGTGGTTGAGCAGACTGTCCAGGCTGATCGTACCATTGGCAACAGCATTTCCCCCGAAAGCTTCGACGTACAACCGATCCAGCTCCACCTCTTCCATCGAACCACTCGCTCGAATAAGCAAAGAATCCAACTCAATCGCCCCCGCACGAAGATACCCAGTACTCAGCTCAAGCTGAGCCTGGGGTTCAGTAACCGACCCAGTCACAGTCGCGTCGATGAGCAACTCACCCTCTATCGGGGCCAGCTCAGGCGGTAGCAGATCTCCCAATTGATGGCTGAGACGTCCCAAATCCACCATCAGACGTATCCCCGCTTTGACCTGCTGTGTCGAATCCGCGCCGGGGAACAGTTCGGCGGCAGCGTTGCCATCGAGCACCGCGCCGGGGGTGCGCGCGTGCAAAGTATCTACCGTGAGCGTTTCGTCGAACAGATGTCCGCTGAGCAGAAAGTCAGTCACCAATAACTGCCTGCCATCGGTGTCGAGACGCAACTGATCCCAGATCAACTGGTAGTCGTAACGTCCCCCCAGCCTGCCACGCACATGCAGCATCAACGAGTCCAACTCAGCGCTCAGCGGCGAACCATGATCCTGATACGACGCCTCGGCCAGGTGTATGCGCGCTTCCCCAAGCGAAATACGGTACGGGAACTCCTTTGCCTCAGCAGTACTGTCCTGCTCAGATGAATCCGTTACAATATCAGGGAGGTTCAATTGACCATCTTCCGTCATCACCAGGTGGCATGCGAGGGAGTCCAACTCGATGGAATTGATCCTGATGACCTTGCTGAGCAACGGCGTCAGGTCGTATTCAACGTGCAAACGGTCAAACGCCAGCAGATCCACATCCGGCGCGATCTCACGGTGACTTACATGAACATCATCCAGCGTCAACGATGAGAAGATCGACAACGAAACACCCCCGATCTCGATATCGAGATCGGTCATGTTCTCAAGCCTCTTAATCGCCTCCAGCCTGATTAGATTTTCGCCGGGTGACGAGGAGAGGAATGCCAGTCCCGCCACCAGCAATACCACTGGCAGCAGGAACAAGATCACGAGGACAGTGAGGATTCGTTTGGCGACTACGATCATATGGGTTGTACGCGTGCAAGCTGATGTATGTTGCGCGAATAAGCTACTAACATCATGCGTGTCATGTCGCGCAACCACACCGATGCGAGCCGATCATGGAGACGATGAGCTCCAACCTCCATCCCTTTTCACACACGAGCTCGGGACTTGTGCTACACCGCTGGAATTCACTTTATACAATCAGGAAATATCCATCGGGAGAGTAAAATGGATCGCTACAAGCTCTACATCAACGGCAAGTGGACCGAAACCGGAAACTGGGACACAGTCACCGACAAATACACCGGCGAACCATATGCCGAAGTCGCGCTCGCTGGCAATGCAGAACTGGACGCTGCTTGCGCCGCCGCCGGACGTAGCTTCGCGCAAACACGGGCGCTGAGTGCGTTCCAACGTGCCGAAATCCTCGATGCCATCTCATCCGAACTCAAGCGACGGGCCGAAGAAATCGCTCGCGTGATCGCGGTCGAAGGCGGCAAGACATGGAAATACGCGCTCGGAGAAGCCGCCCGTGCGCACGAAACCTTCACCTTCGCCGCCGGAATCGCTCGAACGCTACACGGCGAAACTGTCCCCATGGACGCCTCCTCACGCGGTGGTGACTACTTCGGGATGTGGATACGTGAACCTGTGGGAGTCGTGGGCGCGATCACGCCTTTCAACTTCCCGCTCAACCTCGTCGCCCATAAAGTCGCGCCTGCAATCGCGGCTGGCTGTCCCATCGTCCTCAAACCCGCCGGGACGACGCCAATCACCGCGCTCAAACTAGCGGAAATCATCGAGCAGACTGAGTGGCCTGATGGAGCTTTCAATGTCATACACGGCAGCGGACGCACCATCGGAATGGGCCTGGTTCAAGACCCGCGCGTCGCCAAGCTGACCTTCACCGGGTCGGTCGAAGTCGGCAAAACCATCAAGCAACACTCCGGTCTCAAACGTGTCACCCTCGAACTGGGCAACAATTCGCCAGTTGTCGTCGATGAGACCGCAGACATCGCGCACGCTGTCAGCCAATGTGTGATGGGTGCCTTCTCCCACGGCGGACAGGTCTGTATCTCCGTCCAGCGAATCTATGTTCACGATTCCGTCGCTGATGAATTCATCGACCAGTTCGTCAAACAGACTCAAGCGCTGAAGATCGGTCATCCGCTCGATCAAGACGCCGATGTCAGCGGCCTGATCTCGGTCATGGAAACCGACCGGGTTGAGCTGTGGGTCAAGGAAGCGGTCGCGGATGGCGCAAAAGTTCTCACCGGCGGAAAACGGATCGGGAAACGGGTTTACCAGCCCACCGTACTCATCAACACGCGCAAAGAGATGAAGGTCTGGTCGGATGAGATCTTCGGGCCGGTGGTGCTGATCGAACCCGTCTCCACCTTCGACGAAGGACTCAAACTCGCCGATGACACCCGCTTCGGTTTGCAGGCCGGAGTGTTCACCAGCCGCATAGACCAAATGTTCGCGAGCATCCGTGAGCTGAATTTCGGCGGTATAATGGTCAACGAAGTCCCGACCTTCCGTGTCGATCAAATGCCCTACGGCGGCAACCGAAACTCCGGCATCGGACGCGAAGGGCTGCGCTTCGCAGTGGACGAGATGACCAACATCAAGATGGTGGCGGTGCGTGTTTAGTCGGGAGTGAGAGGCTGGAGGCTGGCGGCCTGCTGGTCACGCTGTGACGCAAGCTGATTCTCGCCACCTCATGATTACACAAAGGTGTGGATTTGCTGTCCGGGAGATGTGCTGACGATGATACTCTTTAAACGTGGACTGATGACGGGCGTATTCGCCCTGCTTATGGGATTGCTCGGATTCACACAATTCACCGCCGCTGAGACACCGCTGGTTGTTAATGCGGGATACGTGGATGACGAAATACGACTCGATGGGATACTCGACGAACCCGCATGGCGCGACGCGGGGTTCATCTCCAATCTGACCCAGCAAGATCCGCATCCCGGTGAACCGACGCAGTTCCAGACTGAAGTCATGCTTCTCGTGGACGATGAAAATCTCTACGTCGGCGTCACCTGCTTTGACCCTGACCCTTCACTGATAGCGGTTCACACCATGCAACGCGACGGCAACCTGTACGGCGACGAGACCATCTCGCTGGTACTCGACACCTTCGGTGACCGTCGGCGCGGCTATTTCTTCCAGGTCAATGCCGTGGGTGCACGGCTCGACGGGCTGATATCCGGATCTGGGGACGTTTCCAACGACTGGGACGGAATCTGGGATGTCCGAACCCGACGCACACCGGACGGCTGGACCGCTGAGATCCGCATCCCCGCCCAAACTCTCCGCTTCACTCCGGGCGCAGCGAGCTGGGGGTTCAACATCCAGCGAAGGGTTGCGCGGGACCGAGTGACCATGCGCTGGGCCGGAGCGACTCTTGACGCACAACTGGAAGATCTGAGCCGGGCTGGTCGGCTCAAAGGTATAACCGGACTGAAGCAGGGGAAGGGTCTGAGCGTTAGCCCCTACGGTCTTGTTCGTCGCGAAGCCGATCTGATGGAAGACCATTCCAGTGTACAGGGGGATGGTGGCCTCGATGTCATGTACAACCTGACCTCAGACCTCACGGCGGTTCTGACAATAAACAGCGATTTTGCTGAGACTGATGTGGACAACCGTCAGGTTAACCTAACCCGGTTCCCGCTGTTCTTCCCGGAAAAACGCGCGTTCTTCGTCGAAGGATCAAACCTGTTCACGTTCGGCAGTGGCACCGGTCATGACTTCATCCCGTTCTTCTCGCGTCGGGTCGGTCTTTTTAATGGGCAGCAGATTCCGCTGCTCGGTGGCGCTAAAGTCCTCGGACAGGCGGGCAAAGTGAGCCTCGCCGCCCTCGACGCCTCCACCGGAGACGCGCCCGAAACAGCGAGCACCAACCTGTTCGCCGGACGCATCGCTTACGACGTTTCAGATCAACTCACCGTAGGCACCATTTTCACAAACGGCGACCCGGATGGTGTTCACGATAATACCCTGCTGGGTGTGGACGCCCGGTGGCAGACTTCTTCCTTTCACCGCAACAAAAACCTCTCCGTCGGCGGGTGGGCTGCCTACACTGATGGTGACATTCCCGACGGACGAAAAACAGGGTGGGGACTGAAACTGGATTACCCAAATGACTTGTGGGACGTCTACGCCATCTACAAAGAATTCGGGGACGCACTCGATCCTGCGCTGGGCTTCCTGCCACGTCCGGGAACGCGCTGGTACCAAGGGGGTGGTGCATATCAACCCCGCCCAGATGGCGGTTTCTTCGATTGGGTTCGGCAGTTCTATTTTGAGACCTATTTTACATACGTTGAAGATTTGGACCAGCGTGCAGAATCGTGGCGACTGTTCACAGCACCTTTCAACGCTCAGACCGAGTCCGGTGAGCACCTCGAGGCCAACGTTGCGCCTCAGTTTGAAAGACTGGACGAGCCGTTTGAAATCGCGGAAGGCGTCGTAATCCCGGCCGGTGATTACCAATTCAACCGTTACCGCGTGGAGGCACAAACATCCCGACATCGGCCATGGCGGGTGGGTTCAACAGTGTGGTTCGGTGAATTTTACACGGGCACACTCACCCAGTGGGAGAGCTTCGCTTCCTATACAACTCTCGGAGGTCACCTCCGGCTCGAATTGCAGAGTGAGCACAACTACGGGCAGCTCCCTGAGGGTAATTTCACCCAAGATCTGTGGCAACTCGACATGGCTTATGCGTTCACACCCGACCTTATTCTCTCAAGCTATACCCAGTACGATTCAGAATCGCGTAACCTGGGAACCAACACACGTCTGCGATGGACATTTCGACCTGGAGATGACCTGTACATTGTCTGGAACAACGGCTGGGAACAGCCGATCGGGAACCGCAACCAGTTTGCGTTCGAACCGGCCAGCAACCAGATCGTCGTCAAGCTGCGGTGGACAAGATCGGAAGAGCGTCGTGTAGGGAAAGAGTGTAGATCTCGGTGGTCGCCGTATCATTAAAAAAAAAAAAGACAAAAAAAGAAAAAAAAAATAGAAAAAAAAAGAATTTTAACATTGAAGTGTCACGTGTGTAAGGTTATGTGTGGTCGACATT